>NZ_CP030118.1:3094938-3422653 GCF_006968745.1 Brasilonema sennae CENA114
CATCAAAATAGACGAACAGGTTTGGAATTAAGACGCTCAGCAATAGGTTTTAGCTGCTTAATTAAAGAAATCATATTTTTATAGTCAGGGGGTTCTGCATTTGGTACATATCCAACGTCTTGAACTATATTAGGAGGAGCATCTTTCATATAATTACGAATCAACTGTTGACGATTTATTTCGACATTCGGCCCAATCAAAACAGAACCAGATGGAACATTTTGAGAATCAGTGAATAATATACGAAATTTTGCTGCACCTAATTTCGTTTTATAAAAATTGTATTCTGTTGACGAAATGGCGCCAGCCGCAGCCTTTCCTTGTGCCACCAATTCAAGCACTGTTTTTGGTGTAGGAGCAGATAAAATCTCTGTCAATGTGAAACCGGAAAGATTACGCAATGGGAAATAATATCCAGTGGCGGAACCTGGTTGACCTAAGGCAATTGTCTTACCCTGTAAATCTTTTAATTTTCGTAGAAGACTGTCTTCGCGTACAACAAATATTGCTTGTGGATAGTCCTGGTTTTCAAGACTGAAAATTGGTGAATATTGATAGTTAGCACTTGCAATTGCAGCCAAACCTGGAGGAGCAAAAACTAATGACCAAGCACCACGCTGAATGCGCTCAAGGGCTATGTTTTCATTCAAAGTTGGCTCTAATTGAATAATTGCTTTCGTCTTAGCACCCAAATATTCACGGAAGCGAACAAATCGTTCTAGCGTTTGTTTTCCATCTCCATAGCTAATCATGCCAATTACTAACTCAAGTTCTTGATTTGATGTTTCTTCTGCTGCACAAGCGGTGAACAGAAGCAATGTCTGTAAAAGAAATAAACGTCGGGAAAGTTGAGATGACATCAAAGGTTTTTAGCAAAGATTTTTGGGATACTTTGTTATTATCTAATAATATTAAGCATTAAATCATTTTTCTACAAAAATGTTATAATGATATAAAAAATAATAATTTTTGATTCAGCAATAAAAACCATGAAAATACAAAATAAGGTTAATCTCATCTTAATAATAGTTTTTATTATTGGTATTTTTGGTAGTGGAATAATTTTAGAAAATGTATTTAAAAAAAATGCAGAGAATGAGGTAAGTTCTCAAGCCGAGATTCTCATGCAAATTGTCAACTCAGTTAGAAAGTATACTAACGACCGTGTACAACCTTTACTATTACCGCAGTTAGATACTCAACAGCAGTTCATTGCAGAATCCATACCATCTTATTCCGTTAGAGAGGTGTTTGAACTTTTCCGTAAAAATAAAGAATACGAAAAATTTGTCTACAAAGACGCTACACTGAATCCAACAAATTTGCGAGATAAAGCTGACGAATTTGAAACTAAAATCGTTGAAGATTTTATTCAAAAGCCGGATTCAAAACCCCGACATGATTTCCGAACCTTCTCTGGAGAAAAACGATTTTATATCGCCCGACCTTTTAAAATAGAACAACAGACTTGTTTGCGCTGTCATAACACTCCTGAAGAAGCTCCAAAAAGTCAAATAGCAACCTACGGACAAGAGCATGGTTTTGGATGGAAGCTCAATCAAATTGTTGCAGCACAAATAGTTTATGTTCCAGCTTCAAGTATTTTGAGCAAAGCTCGTAGCTCATGGGTTCAGATGATGGGAGTTGTAGCGATTATTTTTACAGTTATCCTTATTGTCGTAAATCAGTTGTTGAAAAAGACTGTACTACTGCGTATTAAAAAAATTGCTAATGTGGCAGAACAAGTTAGCGTTGGTGATATGAATGCCAATTTTGAAAAACAATCTAAAGATGAAGTCGGAGATTTAGCAGAAGCGTTCAATCGAATGAAGTACAGTTTAGAAATGGCTATGAATATGTTAAATAAAAATCGTAATTAGCCGTCTGAAATTGCGCTCAGCCGCAGACATCAAAAACCTTTTTAGCTGAGTAGCTTCTGCTATTTTCTACAGAAGTCTATTGACTGAGCATACGCCGCTCAAACTCTAAAGCTTGTTTGGTTTCGGGAATGTTCTTCGCTAATTTACTGATAAACTCCGTTAAGGAAATCTGCGGGTGAGATTGTAGAATATCTTTCACGACAAATTTAGCAATTGGACCAATTGAATAAGCCAACTCACGCTCGCATTTGGTAATAAAGTTGGCATCAATACCGGGAAGGAAATTTAGCTGGGATTGTTTGGTTGCTGAAACACGAACATCAGAATTAGAACGAGAAAAAGACTTCTGCGTTTGTGAATGCTCTGGTGAAGATAAGGAAGGAATTCGAGAAGGTGGATTGGAGAATAAATTTTCGTTGTGTTGCCATTTGAAGTCAGGCTTGTTCAGCAACACGCAAGCATCATCTTCCTGTTTGTTTTTCTCATTTTCAGTTTCTTTTGGCTTCTGCAAATCTTGAAAAATCGTGGCAATATTACCAGGTAAAATATCTATAACTGCTTGTGTACCTGATAGCCAAACATGCAGATTAATACCTTGACTTTGGAAAAAGGTTTGTAATTGAGCAATCCATTTAACAATTGATAAGCCAGCTTGCGAATTTGCTGCAACAAGGGTTTCTAGAAGCGTTTGAGAAAATAACTCTGGTTGCTTAGCCAGTGTTGCAGCAGCTATTAAACATTGTCCATACTCTGTGTCACATTGCAAATCTTCTATCCAATTCTCCACAGAAGTAGCTTCAGAAGAATCTGAAATAATGAAATCTAAGATAATGATTTGTTGAGTTTTTTGAGCACGGCGCAATTCTTGTCTTAAGGAAGAACGACTCAAGCGTGTTCCATCACTCAAAACTAACCAGGCTTCTTCGTGTTCAATTTCTTCGATGCGCCCGCGCAAATATAATAAGCATGTTGGTATATTGACGATTTTAGACAGTAAAAAAGGTTTTATTTCTGAATGATTATGCCAACGAGTCAATTCTTGAATAGTTCTCCGTATCTCTGACAAACTTTTACCTTGTCCTGGAAGATACTCAACTTCAAAACCGCCAGCACCAGCAAATAATCGACTCAACTCAATAGTTGTTTTGCTGTTAGAAAGTCCATCGAGTACAACCGCACGTCGCTGCTTGTAAGATTCAACTTTTGTTGGCTTGAATCCAACAATTAATTCTCCTACTCCTTCTACAATTCGTTTAGGTGTTTGCTGAGGATATTCTGGATATAATTGACGCTCTCCACGGTTGAGTTTTTGTTGATTAATCAAACGCAGTTGCTGATTTAATTTATCTATATATTGCTGGGTCTTGCGGTAAACATATTTGTAAAGTCCGTCTGCTTCAATCATTCCAGATGAATCAGCAGCCTCACCCAAAATTCCCCGCATTAAATAGTAAGTGAATACTCCATGTCCTAATTCCGGAAACTCCCAAGACTTTTGTCCTTGATCACAAGATAGCAAGGCACAAAATCCCTTACTTTGAGCAGCACGTTGTCTCAAGGCATTCATCATTACTTGCGTTGTAGGAGTGAGTGAAGTATTAGGGACATCTCCATCTCTGGCGGTACCACGGTTTCCCCCCAACAACTTCAAGTCACCGCTATGACAGGTATCTAAACAAAGTAACTGTTGATTAGCGGAACTAGTCCCTAACATCTGCAACAGATTTTGCATACCTAAGCCTGTACCCAGCAAGTTATCTTTATGGGTATCTGCCAAACACAGGACAGACTGCTGAGTATTAGGCTCTAACATTCCATGCCCTGAGAAATATAACAGGATGGTATCCTGGGATTTCGATTGTGAAACAATTTTTTGCAGGCTCCCACGAATCTTTTGCAAGGTAGGAGCTTGTGCTGCAAAATCGTGATGAACAATCACTTCTTTATTAGGAAATCCCTGGGTGGCTTTGCTAAGCGCTTCTCCTAACCCTTGGCAATCTAACGCTGGGTAGCGCAAAGAAGGCAAGGTTTGATCTTGGTATTCGTTAACGCCTACCAAGAGAATCCAAAGCTTGGCTTCTCCTGTTTTCAATATAGTAGTTGAGTCACTAGAACCACTAGAACTAATACCGAGGGGGCACATAATTACTACTTAATCCTAAAAAGAACTACGATAATTTTCTATAAGTCTGTTGAGTAAATCCTTATGAACTTGAGTTTTTCACTTCAGCAAATTGTTTTACTTTCGTCTAATCTAGCAAATTGATTGCGTTAAAGCACTCAAAGGAAAATTGATTTTCCACTCCTTTGCTAACTAAGGCACTTGAGCGTCATAACATCCACAACCTTTGCCCAGCCCAGATGACTGAGTTTAAGTACTTGTTATATTTTTATACAGTTATTAACGAATAATCTTTAAGGGTCTTACTTTTTGGTTAGCCTTCAATATTAAATACGCTTTTCCTCCGAAAATCAAATACTTTTACCTATATATTTAGTCACTGTGATTTTGATCAATTACGCCAATATTTACAAAACTTAATGACGAAAACAACGAAAACAGAAAAGTTATTATTAATTGTTATAACAAAAGGAAAAAACGGACTGTTATACTATTTCACGAAATGTTTGATATAGGAACCTGGTTTGATTTGGTGAGTCCAGCGCTGCGGGAAGGTTTCCAACGCTAGATACCTACGGAGGCTACGCAGACTAACAGAAGATAAGGGATTTTCAACTCGCTAATACCACTATGATCTGAAAGTCTTTGTCCTTTATACTTCTCCATTCAGATGACCAAACTCATTGAATACGAACAAGCCAGTGACGAAGTGCGTGTCGTATATGACGACATCCGCGCCACTCGTAAGACTGATTACATTAACAATTTTTGGAAAGCGATCGCCAATCATCCCCCCACTCTACGGCGAACGTGGGAGACACTCAAAGAAGTGATGACTAGTCCCGGCGAACTCGATCCGTTGATGCGCGAACTGATTTATATTGCGGTGAGTGTGACAAATGGTTGTGAGTACTGCATCGCCTCGCATACAGCAGGGGCATATGCAAAAGGCATGAGCGATGTTATGTTCGCCGAACTTATGGGGATTATTGCTACAGCAAATACAACCAATCGCCTTGCCAATGGCTACCAAATTCCACTGGATGAGCAATTCAAGACGTAGAGGCTTATCCTCACAGCAATAATTCTTTCAATTGTTAGGAATTTTTCTCTCAAATCACAATGAAATAATCAGCTTTAAGTAAAAGGGAAAAGGCTAAAAGTCAAAAGATTTATATTTCCTTTTTTCTTTTTCCTTTTCCTTGCTTTACACCTGATGCTTACTTAATATTAGCTCTAGCATCCCTAACTGCAGCAACAAAAAATAATCCTGTCAGTGGAATACTTATTGCCAGGATAATTGCAGTTATCTCAGTACCCAAGTCTGGTTGTCCAGAACCGAGTTCAAACATTGAACCGACTGCGGCTATAGCCGTAATACAAGAACCAGCGAGAAATAAACCGCTTTTTGGAGTCATTATATTCATTAGCGGACCACCCTATCTATTGGTTTTACAGCCTGATGTGAAAATCCATGCTTAGATAGCTCTTGCGTCAAAGCTAAAGAGTTTTCTACACGATCTACAAATACCACGCCGTTGAGGTGATCCATTTCATGCTGGATGCATCGTCCAAGTAAATCTCCAGCTTTTAATGTCCGGGGACGCCCGTGTTCATCTTTATAAGAAATTTCTACAACTTGCGGACGCTTTACATCCATGTAAACCCCTGGAATACTCAAACATCCCTCTTGCGCCATACAAATTTCACGGCTAACCTTTGTGATCGTGGGATTGATTAAAACCAGTGGTGGGTTAGCTGGGTTATCTGGTTCGCAGTCGATGACAATGAGTTGTTTGTTAACTCCTACTTGAGGCGCAGCTAAACCAATGCCATCCTTGCTGTACATAGTTTGTAGCATTTCGCGTACTACTTGACGAATTTCCTCATCAACTTTAGATACGCGCTTAGTTGCTTGACGTAGAACGCGATCGCCTAAATAATGAAGTTCTAATGGCGGATTTTGTAACTTTTTCTTTTCAACAGCGATTTCTATAGGCATGGTCTTGTAACTCAGTTGTGCTAACTAGGTTTTAATATATTGTCAGTTTTTTGATCTTAACAATTCCAGTCCCTTTCCTGAATTGGGTAAAACCCACCATTAACGGATGTAATGCCCATATCTGCTCTCAAGTTTATTTTGGTATAAGCTGGGCGATTGCACGCTCGGGCTGTCTCCCACCGGTACAAAAACTATTTACTCCTATGTAAAGACATACATCAGGGTGTATGAGTTTAATCCATTGAGTGACTTTTACTTATCTTAAGTAACAAATTATTTGTTACCTGACAGCGATATATTATATAAGATAAGTCAATCAAAAAAAGTTAACAAAAGTGGAACGCCCAATCAAGAAATCTGAGCGTCAGTCTTCTGAAAGCACTGACACCAAGTCAGAAAATTTGGATTCTATGCCCACTCCCCTACCCAGTCGCAAAAACTCAAAACGGAGTGATGACCGCTCTGAGGGTAGGGGCAAAAAAGCATCCTTTGGGGATGAATCAAGGCAACCGGTTAATCCGGCTTTGGCGCGTGGCCCCAAACCCGTTAAGCCGAAAGCTAATATCAAAACTGAGCCGGAAACCGAATTAGAACCTATTTCTGATGAGTCTCAAGATGAAAAAGTAGAATGATTAGGATAGTTCAAATAATGCCAGTTGAATAGCTTGGGATGTTTGGACATTATCAAGATTTGATAGTGAAATGCCCAGTAGCCGAATACTGCGATCGCTTAGTTCAATTGCTTCAAATAGTTCCCTTGCGACATAAGCGATAAGCCAGAAGCTTGACGCTAAGCGTATCGCACTCAATTATCTAATAAGAAAATGTACTTTTTATAAGGTATAATGTCTGATTCATAACTAAAAATTTATAATTATGCGATCGCAATGGGAATCTTTGCTGAAAAACCTCGGTGAATGGCAAGGTTCATTTACCCGTATCTCGCCTCAAGGTGAAATTCTAGAAGATACTCCCAGCGTAGTTTCCTTGGAAGGGTTAAACAACAACCAAACAATCCGCCAAACAATTCGCCTCGCTCAGGAAAATGAAAAAGCTTTTGAATACTCGTCCTTAGGACGTAGTGTGCTGTTTTTTGAAAATGGGGCGTTTTCTCAAGGTTCAACACAGCTTGGTCCATTTTCAGAATTTGGGGCAGAACTAGGTTTAATTTGGCAAAATCGTCGCTTACGTCTGGTTCAGTTATTTGACAAAAACCTCCAGCTAGACAAACTCACTCTGATTCGAGAACATCTGGCTGGAACCCAACCAGTACAACGTCCACCTTTAACAGTAGATGACCTTTTGGGAGAATGGCAGGGTGAAGCAGTGACAATATATCCAGATTGGCGTTCACCCCAAACTAACTCCACTAAAATGCAGCTACAACTTGATGGTGCTGGGCGATTAACGCAAAGCTTAACTTTTGGCGAACGCACAATCACTTCAACCGCGACTGTTAAAGACTCTATCATCCACTTCAACCAAGATCCTCAAAAGCAGATACAAGTCCTACTTCTACCTGATGGTGCTTCTGCAACCTCTTTACTCAAGTTGCAATTACGTCAACCACTTTTTCTTGAAGTCGGTTGGCTTATCCAACCAGACTTACGCCAACGAATGATTCGCAGCTACGACGACAAAGGTGAATGGGTTACGCTGACTTTGGTAACAGAACATAGAGTCAACAAGTAGGGGTATAGGGGTATAGGGGTGTAGGGGAGCCAGTACTGTTCGCGCAGCGTGGCACTTTGTGCCATAGGAGGGTTTCCCTCCGTAGGTATCTGGCGTGTGTAGGGGTACAAGAAAATAGGCGTTGCTGAATCAAGATATGAATTTTAAAATTCCCATTGATGTAGAGACGTTGCATGCAAGTCTCTACAAGGTTACAGGAAAATGAACATCGTACTACAACCATAATTCATTGCCAAATTCAGCAACGCCAGAAAATAAATGCATTTCCCCTCACACCCTTACACCCTTACACCCTTAGTTTCGGTCAAGTCTTTTGTCTAAATTGTTGAGAATTTTGATGATGTGCGAGTAAATTGAGTAAACTCCCCATCTTCAAAAGTTTCTTCCCAGTTGCTGGGTAAACGATGGGGATTAGGATTATCTTTTGTGGGTACGCACAGAAAAATATACTCACACTTAACCCCATCTAGCTTAGTTTCCGGTGTGATGCCCCAGTTCCCGATGTATGCGCCTGTAAGAGTTGCACCTCTAAAATCAGTTCTATCTAATTGTGCTCTTGTCAGGTTGGCTCTAGAAAAATCAGCATCTTGTAAGTTAGACTCATTCAGCACAGTTGCAACTAAGCTAGCATCTGCAATATTTGCTCCTTGCAAATTGATACCTTGCAGATTCCAGCCATCAAAATTTTGGTTTTGTAACTGTTTTGTCACCAATAGTTGTCTGATCTTTTCATCCTTAAGATAAGTTGTCCTAATATCAGCCAGATTCAGCTTTTTCGCTTGAAACCAACAGGTACGTGCCAAAATAGATTTTTTAAAGGTAGTGTTTTTAAGTCTTGCCTGCGTAAAGTCCGCATCTGTCAAATCACTTTCTTGAAAATTTGTAGCGTGTTTTGTCACCAAACCAAGAGCAAGATTGCTAATCCAGCTTTGCTTTTCATCTTGATATAAGCCACGGCTACTCACATCAGCAGACACAACTAAGGTTAATATTGCTACTACAGAGGCTGGTATTGCTGCGACGACACCAGCTATCTTTACAGCGCCTACAACTACTACTCCCGCTACAGCCCCTGCGACTGAGACTGTCAGCGCGACTGCCAATAACCCAGCGATAAGTCCTGCCACCACCGCTGCCCCGGATATGAGCACTAGCCCTGTTGCAGACACTATAACTGCCACAGCCCCGGTGACGACTACCGATACCACAGCTGCCAATTCCATCACCCGTGTCTGAGTGCCTGTCCCAATCCATGCTACAGCCACTATCCCAGCCCATACGACTGCTGCAAGCCCACATCCTATAACAGCCGCTGCCAAAAACCCACAGCCTGCTGCGACTCCTTGGCGCATAGAGATGAGAAAAAATATTAACAATATTATTGAACTGATGACAGTAACATAGACATTTTGACGGTTGCCATCAACTAGAATAAATCCTAGCAACGAACCACCAACAGCCGATAGCAATCCTGATACTGCCGATAGCAGCAACGCAAATATGACTAACGCAAATGCCCAACGGCGTTGTAGTCCTGCTTGCGCATGGCTGAAGTTTGCTCCTCTGAGTGTCGCACCTGTAAAGTCAGCACCTCGGATATCGCAATAAGAAAAATCTGCGCCTGTTAAGTCTTGCCCTTTAAAGGATTTGCCTCTTAGCTTAGCATTACGGTAGTTTTGAGCCACGTTTAATTACAATTAAATTGGGTACCTTTAACTACTAGTTGTAGGATATCAGTTTTTGGCAGATTTAGATAACAGATTGGCACTCACGAGGTTGCGATTTCTAAAAATGAGCCAGCCTTGCCAGTTCGGGGCTAGCGCCCCAAACTGGGCCTGATCTCGACTTTATCCAATTAAGCAGCGTAAACCTTATTATTTGGCAAAAGTTATAGCTTGGTGGCAAAAACTTTTTCCTACATTACTCATTTTGCCGAGTTTGAAAAAGTCAAAGTCTAAGCTATGTAAGGGTTTTAACGTATGCGAGGGCATTGCTTGAAAATGGATAAAGTCGAGCTGAGAGGATGTCTGAAAAGTATATGAAAGGTATATTTTGTCATTCTCAGACAATTGGAGTTTAGACTAATTTTTGATCTCAAACAGCAAAACCCTTATCCAGAGTGGCTTTCCCAATTTATAACAGCTTTATAATTCCGAAATCTAAAATGTTTGCAGTTATACAATAGTTCTAGCCTAAAAATAGAATTTAGTCTAAACTCCAAAAATTTTTAGGAATCGCAGTATCTACCTTTGTAGATTCTGTTGGTATCGTTAAATGCTTATTTATTCAGAACGGAAGTTTCAACAAAGGAGATAGTGCAGATGAACGATGAGCTAACCCCTGCAAACCCAGAACAGACGGATGCTTTATTATCTGACTTGCTACAAGAAGTTCAAAAATGGGAGGGAACTCTCGCTGGTGGTACAAAACTAGGCATTGGGGCGGAAGCTGTTGACAGTCTGTTTAAAACAAAGGTCAGTTTTGGCAATCCTCAAGACAAGTTAATTCGCCTCACAGAGAAGACATTTAAAAATAGTGGCACCGAATTGATTGACATTTACAAGCAACAGATGCGCGACCAGTTCGATTTTTATTACATGACTCATACAGTAGATTTACGCCCTGAGCGAGGCGCTCAGTTTTGGCGGTTAACCTGCGAGCTAGATTTTGGACCCAAAGGAAGCAAACAGCCAATTATTCAAAGCCTCTTCCCAGCCGATAAATGGCGTTCAGTGATGAGTTTTGGTGTAGGGATGGATGTGGGCTTGGGTGGTGACTTGCAATGGAGTATAGGAATCGATAGCTCCCAGTTGGCTCAATTTTTACCATCGATTCCTGATAACCTGAAAGCAAACGTGTCCACTAAAAATAATTTCAAGGCTTTTCTAGCCGTCCCAGCTTACGACTATCAACTTGGTTGTTCAGAAATTATCACTAATGGCGAAGGTAACTCTCTGTGTTACTGGCGTATTAATGATGACAATTTACAACGAATTGGGACGGCAAAATTTGCAATCGTCTTTAAAGTGCCCAAGGGAACTGATTCGATAACTGTGCGGGGTACAGTATGGGCTGAACCGAAGATGAACTGGTTAACTTCTACTTTAGAAGATGTAGCTGCTGCCTTGTCGGAGCGTTTTCAGAGATTGTTGGGACAAGGTGATGACGCTGCAAGCCAATTCGCCCGTGGTGATGCCGAGTTATGGAAGCTAACCCTTCCTAAATAAACCAAACTAAATCAGCATCACAAAAAGCAAAACCATACTCATATCTTGCACCTATCCGTAGAAAACCGTACAATCTAAAAATATGTATAATAAATCTACATGATTTTTCTGGGCTTTTTTCGATCAACAAAGGATTTTTGCTTGAATACTGAGTGACAAAACACTATCAATATTTCTTGGTGCAAGATGTGAGCATACCTAAAATTAATTATTTTCTATATGATGGTTGCAAAAAATTACTATATTTACCGCATTCGTGTAGCTAATGACGCGCGTGTGCAGGTACAAAAATGGAATGCTCAACATGAATCTAAGGGTGAACCTTCTGGTAACCTGCGCTATAAGGAGAAGCAGGAAGAGATTAAACAGCTTTTACAGATTGTTGGTAACAATGAACTGAAGAACTCGAAGCAGGCACGTACCCTTGGGGAAGTATTGTTTGAAGTTCTTTTTGACAGTACACTGCGTCAGGATTTTGTGAATTTTCATTTCCAGGTAGTGCAACAGGAAAAGCAATTGCTACGGGTAGAATTAGATATTGACGAACAAGGAATGCCTGAATTGGCTGCGTTGCCTTGGGAGTTTATGTGTTTACCTGCAAGTGCAAATTTGGGTGAGATTTGGATTGGCACAGATCCTTACCTAGTGTTTTCCCGCCGCCGCGCTCAATGGAACCCAGCACCACCAATTCAGCTTGAGCGTCGGGAGAAATTAAGGATTGCATTGGCGATCGCCGCACCGAAGGATTTGGGTACAGTTGAGTATCAAACAGTAAAATCGGGACTGGAAGACTTAGCGAAGGAGCAATCTGAACGTATTGAGTTATTGCCAATTGTCAATCCAGCCACTCCTAATGCTATTGATGCTCTGTTAGAAAAACAGCCCCATATTTTCCACTTTATCGGTCATGGTCGTTTGCAAGATGAGGATGGGGAAGAAGTTGGACAAATTGCTTTAGTAAAAAAAGTATTTAACACAGCATCATGGGTAGATGCTGGAGGTTTTGCTGAGTTACTAAATCGACATCGCCCAGGTATTGTATTGTTGCAAGCTTGTGAAAGTGCAATGTCTTCTACATCACAAGCTTTTGTAAGTGTAGCTTCGAAAATTGTGCAGCAGAATATACCTGTAGTCGTGGCGATGCAATACGAAGTATCTAATTTAACGGCAAGTCAATTTGCTTACGAACTCTACGAGCGATTAGCCCAAGATAGTCCGGTAGATATTGCCGCACAAAATGGACGACGTACAGTTGCACTCGATACACAGTATCGCAAACGCGATTTTGCTACCCCTGTCATCTTCATGCGTGTGCAGGATGGGTATTTATTTAAACGTCAGAGTGCGGAAGATGAGATACAGGGTGATAAGGTTTCAAGCGAATCTAGCCAACAGCCTGCTGCACAAGGCGGAACTCAGATTACCCAAAATGTGCAGCAGTATGGAGATAAAAGCAATAACTTTGGTCAAGCCAGTAATTTTAGGATAGGAGATGATTATTATCAGTCAGAATCATCTAAAAACAAGAATTATAAAAAATAAGATATTGGCTAGCAAGGAAGGAACAGTGTGGCTAACCATAATAATCTGAGTAACATTATTGAGCGTATCCTTAACGGAAGTCACACTAAGGAGGATATTGCCCAACTGCGGCGATCGCTCAAAATAGTTGACGGTGTGGTACAGTCAGTATCCCAAAACGGGAAGTTCAACACCAACATTGGGCAGATAACTGGGGGAGATATTCACTTTGGCGATCGCATCTACCAAGGCACTGATGCTGAAACCATCAAAGAGGTTTTGTTAGAAGTCCTGCAAATTCAATTTCCGCAACCCCTATCTCTTAGTCAAGAAGAACAACAGGAAGCAATTTGTCGATTTTTGCAAGATGTTGAGCAAAAGTTCAACAAAATTCGATTGTTTCACACTCAGTATGAGATTGTACTTAAAGAGCAGTACATTCCGATTCAAGTCACCCTTGAAAGGAAATACAAACATGAGGTGGAAACGACTTGGAGTTATGTAGAGTTGGAAGCAGACCTCAAACGCATTTACGCGCTCAAAGGTTCTGATGAAGAATCAAAGGGAACTGTTGTTAACTGGGAATATGCCAAAAAGGAAATAAAAAAAGAAACTAAACAAGAAAATTACAAAATAATGGTGTTGGCAGATCCAGGGATGGGAAAGTCTACATTGTTGGGAATGGAGGCAGTAACCTTCGCCCAAAAAGAACGGCAGAAGTTTGAAGGCAACAGAGAACTAAATGAATTAATCCTACCACTATTTCTGCGGCTATCCGAGTTAGCCAAGCATTCCAAAGAAGTAATTGATGCAGTTGTAGAATTAATTGAGCGGGATTACCCTAATACGGCACCACCCATAATTTATTTACTTAAGGAGAAATTAAAAAAGGGGCAGTGTCTATTGTTGTTGGACGCACTAGATGAAGTTCCCAAAGTTGAACGCAACAGGATTGAACTTAGAGAAAGGCTGAATCGCTTTGCACAGAATTATCCTTGTCCAATCATTTGTACTTCTCGAATTGTGGGCTATGCTGGCGCATTAATAGATGGGGCGAAGGAAGTAGAAATTGTCCCGTTTAGCGATCAGCAGATTGAAGAGTATATCAGAATTTGGTTTACTAATGCAGACGAATATTTAAGGAACAAGTCAGTGTGTGCAACGAAATTAATTCGAGAGTTGCACAATAAACCCCAAATTAGAGGATTGGTACAAAATCCGCTTCTATTGTCATTGATTTGTAGTTTGTATCAAGAGCAAGGATTAACACTGCCCTCTCGACGCGCTCAGGTGTATGAGAAAGCTTTTGAGTATATGCTAGGGAAATGGAGCCAAAACCGCAATGAAGAATCTGAGGGTAAGATAAGAGCAAAACTACGGTTGTTGGAATATCTAGCTTACTACTTTAGTGAAGAAAGTCAAGAAATATTTGAGTTTGACGATCTTTACGATCAAATTGAAGAATACTTGCAAGCAGAAAGAGTCCCATCTGATTTTAGGAATGTTTCGGCAAGTGAGCTAATTACAGAACTCTCTGAACAGAATGGCATTTTGCAAAAGTTATATGTGGAAAGTGACGAATATTTATTCCTGCACCGAACTTTTCAGGAGTATCTGACCGCATGTTATTTGGAACGAGCAAAGAATGGAATTGAATTAATTAAGAAACATCTTTGGGACTACGAGTGGCACGAGACTATTAGCTTGATGACAGGCTTGATGAAAAAGCCAATTCCCTTATTGCAAACAATTCTGAATGAAAAGGACGATATTTTTCAAACCTTGCTATTACTGACAGGACGCTGTGTTGCTGAATGTAATGAAACTTCGCATCCACTAATTGCCGAGATTATCAATCGCATCCACCAGTTTTGGGAAAGTTATGCGGATACTGCTGAATTTATTCGTCCAATTATGGTGGCGTTGGGACAAACACAACCCTATATGCTTGAGAAACTACGTCAGACCCTTCGCAATCCTAAACCTACCAAGAAAGCAGACATATCAGCAAGAAAGCCTTTGTTAATAAATCCAAATTATAGTTTACTACTAGAAACACTACCTATTATGGGTAGAATAGGAAACTCAACAGTAGTTACCGACATTTATTCTGCGCGTCAGTATGAAAAAACAGGCATTAATGAAGAAAAAACAGATGGATTCGTTGATAGAGCAGTTGCAGATGCACTAGAAACATTAGGTACTCCTGACGCTTTACATACTTTGCTATTTATGTATAACGGTGACAAGTTTGTAGGTAGACGGCGTAGGAGAGCCTGGAGAGGAATAGGTGTTGAGGCTTTAATTACTGTCATTACTGATCGAAATATTGATGGTTTTGTCAGAATGGAAGGGGCTTGGATTCTTGGTGACATGGGTAATAGTCAAGCCTTGGAAGTTTTACCACGTTTACTTATGGATCAAACAGAGGATGTTCGAGTACGTGGTCAAGCAGCTGTTGGTCTAGGTAGGTCAGGCAAGCCAGAAGCCTTTCAGTTCCTTATGAATGCTTTGTCTGACCCCAATCAAGAAATTGTTAATAAAGTTATTTGGGCATTAGGTAGATTAGGCAATCAAAGAGCAATATCTGCACTGATAGCAACTTTAAGGACAACACGAGATAGTCAGCTTATAGAATCTATTATGACTTCGCTGAAAGAAATTGGTGGCGAAAATGTAGTTAAGTCATTGCTTAACTTTCTAAAAGATGAGAGTTTTTCTGAGAAAGTTTTAGTAATTAAAACGCTAGGAAATCTTAAGAGTCCTCATGCAATCCCTACCCTTGTACAATGTGTTGATAATGAACAATTGCGAGAAGGTGCAATTTCAGCCTTGAGGACAATTGGTGTTTCTAACTATCTTGTCTTATCATCATTAGCTAAGTACATAAATGATAAAAAATATCGACGGCAAATCTTTTATACACTGATAGAAATTGGTAGTTCTGAATCAATAGCACTCTTGGCAGAACATTTAGGAAAAAAGGACGAGTTGGCAAGCGAAACTATCTCTCAAAAACTATGCTATTTAGGCTCACCAGAAGCCTTGCAAATACTGCTATCTGCAATGGTAAGTGATAATCAGGCAGTACGAGAAACAGTAGCTTCATGCTTAATGATGTCATCACAGTCTCGTAATAATCCCCAAATACTTCTGGCAATGGCACGATTTTCTAAAGATAGCAATCCCCAAGTTAAGAAACAAGGAGTTTATGGACTGCTTCAGGTTCATCCCTCTCAAGCAGTTGATGAAATACTCGAATCTATAAATCACCAAGAAACTCAGGATTGGGCGCTTGAATTATTGGGTAAGCTAGATAATGTAGCGCTAGCTAATAAACTAATCCAGCTATTACAAAAGACATTCGAGCAAATTAACGGTGAACTTCGGTATCGTGTTCTACAGCAAGTCATTAGTTCGCTTTCACAGATCAAAACTCCACAGGTAATTCAAGCTTTAGTTAGCTTGTTAAACGAACAAGATGCAACTATTAAAAGTCTTGCTGCCCATACCTTAGCCAAGTTAGGTTGTCTTGAATGTATTAGCGTACTCAAGTCAGAGTTAAACCATAATGACCAAAGCATTCGTAGTCAAGCATTTAAGGATTTAGTGAGTATTAATGCTCCCCAGGTCTGTGATGTGTGTATCGAGATACTAAATAAAAATAACTCTGATTCTTATCGAGAAGAAGCTATTTCAGCCTTAGAAAGGATGGCTACCGTAAATCATCTTGAACGTCTGATTCAAAACTTAAAAATAAATGTGTACCAACCTGATATCTTTCTCTTGATTAGACGTTTGGCGATTCGGTTTAGTAAAGAAGGAGTCCCATTTATTCCAGTTTATCCAGAAAACGTAAAAGGGATAAACGATAAGGAATGAAGGAAATAGTGATCTGCTAATGCTTCGACATTAGTTCATATAACTTAATTATTGCCTAGATTTTTGAAGGAATAATTTGGCTGATCAAGATATTCTGAATCAAATTCTTGAGCGTATCCTTAACGGAAGTCAGACTCAGGATGATATTGAACAACTGCGGCGATCGCTCTCGGCAGACAATCTGCAAATTGTATCACAACTAGGTAGATATAACGTTAATATTGGTGAAGGTAAAGAAATACATATAGGCGATCGCATTTACAACCAGTGGAATAAGGAAGCGATGGAAGCCCTAGTTAAAGCGATTCAAGAAACAAGCGGTATTCATCAAAATACTCAAGGTGGAGATGCAGCTGCAAGAGATATTGATAAACGTAATATTTACGAAAATTGTACATTTATTCAATTACTGGCTAAAGACACTAATTTTAGCAATCATTCTCAAGAATCCTTAAAAGATTTAGATTTTTCCGATATCCCTCAAGAAAGTATTCAGCAAGCATATCAAGACGCTTTACCTCCCGATGCTAGTGTGTGGAATTTAAAGGGAAATAATATTACACAAATATTACAGGAACTTGAGGAATTTAGAAGATTATTTGAATTTTTTAATCGGTTAAGTCAAGATGAAAAAGTTCCTCAAGAAATTCGTAATAAACTGAGTATCCTTGCTGAAGGAATAGCATCAAAAAAGTATCCAGAAGAGAATAAAGATAAATACTCAACAGATTTTTTTTCTAACAAAGAAGGACAGCTTGAATCCTATTTAATAGCTACCATTGAGCGTTGTGATGATGACAATGAGCAGTTTTTACTAAATGCTTGGTTAATTATTGATGACTCAGTACCGGTAAACGACTTATCCAAATTTATATCATTACTTGACCAAAATGAACAGCAGGAGGGAACATTATGTAAATTTAATGACATACCAAAACAACTCAACAAATTTCTGAAGACAAGTCTAAGACATCTTCGAGGTAAACAATATCAGCTAATTATTGAGGTATTTTTACCCAGTGATTTAATTAGTACAGAGGTAGATCGCTGGAAAATTTCTGACCCGATAGTAGAGGAAATAACTTTGGGGATTAAGTATCCAATTCGACTGCGATCGCTAGAACGTTTGAATCCTCACATCTTGCACCAATAAAAATTGATGTTTTTTAGTCACTCAGTATTAAACAAAAAATCCTTTATTAATCGAGAAAAGCCAAGAAAAATTATGTGGCTTTATCGCACATCTTTTTAGCTTGTACGGTTTTTTACGGATAGGTGCAAGATATGAGCTATGGAATTATCGTCATAAAGTAAAGAAATTAATGGATTTAAAATTTCCAGAAACACAAAAAGTCTTTGAAAAATGGAGTCAATTATGGGGATGTAAAATTACTTATTTTGCTTGTTCTTCTTTTGGTGTTATGGGACAACCACCCAGACCAAATTTTACATTTATTCGCACAGATGAAAGAGGAACTATTGGGGTAATTCGTAATTCATCACAATGGAAACCATTTGGTTTATTAGCACCCATTTATTGGCTGCATACAGGTAAACATGACCCTCGATTATAACAATAGAAATACCCCACCAACTAGGCTACCTGATTACGCTTAATTGCCTTTTGACCAAATTGCTAATCTATTGTTCACAAGTATTCAATAACACATATTGAACATATTCAAGAAATTCTGTATCGAGTTGAGAATGGACAGCAAACCGATGAAGATATATCATTTTTACGTCAGTTACTTCTGGCTGGCGAGCGCCAATTATCTTCAATAGCCAATTTAATTTCATCAGCATGAGTGTTTGTTATTCAACTTTTTTTTGTTTAACATAATTACGGAAATCATCTATTGTGAGTTGATTGAGCCATTGATGACGTTCTCTGGTATAGTCACCATAACCCACTTCTAATTGCTGTAAAAATCTCAGCGTTCCTGCTACCCCTAAAGCATCAATAAGAGCTTTATATCCTTGTTGCCTAATTTCCGTCAGTTTCATCATTATCATTCTCTGTTTGCAAAACATTCATTAACCAAATCGTAGGGTTTTCGACTTCTATGTTCAAAATACTTTGAAATTTTTTTGCTTTCCGAAGCAGTCGATCATCAGTCGTCAAAAATACATCAGGATCTCCAGCTTCTGCAAAAGCCAAATGTAACGCATCGTGAAATTTAAAACTCAACTTCATTAATTCTTCTGCTCTCAAATCAAGATTTTCAGTTGATTGAATATAAATCTTGGCTAAATTTAGTATCGATTTGACCTGTTGTTGTTTAAATGAGTCTGAATGTTGACTAACTTCAAATTCAATAATATCGCTATTCATCAATATCCACTTGCCATCTTCGCAATTTTGAATAATCTCCGTTACTGCTTCAGCCTCCATACGCATCCGAAATTGTTCGAAATTGTCTAGAGTTCAATTCAAACAACAAACATCGAGATAAATTTTGTAAATTTTACTCATGCTGTATTCTAAAGTAGAGAACAAGAACGATGCAAAGCTTTATCAAGTAACACCATGTACTCATCATCTTTCACCCCATAAGCACCAAACCTCTCCAAATGGGGATTCATCGTCTGAGCATCAAACATCACAAATCGCCTTTTGCGCAACAGTTCCACCAACTTCACCATCGCCACCTTTGAACCTTCTGGGATGCGGTAAAACATTGACTCGCCAATAAAAGCACCCCCAATCACAATTCCTAAAATTCCCCCAGCCAGTTCATCCCCTTGCCAAGTTTCAAAACTGTACGCCCACCCCGTCTGGTAAAGTTCCCAATAAATCTGTTTTAACTCTGGTGAAATCCAAGTTGATTCTCGGTTAGCGCATCCAGCTACGACGGCTTTGAAATTGCGGTTAATCGCAACGCTAAAACGCTCTTGATTCAGAACACGCTGCAGGGACTTGGGATAGCGAAATCTTTGATCTAAAGGAATAAGAGTGCGATCGCGACTCCCATACCACCCCAAGACATCATTCTCATCAGCCATGAGAAAATAACCTTGAGCATAGCCTTGAATAATAGTGGCAACATCATATTTCATAGAAATAAGGAATATAGTTCCAAAAAGCATAGACAAATATCTCATGCCGCTTGTTTATCAGGTGTAACGCTGACTGGGCGAACTACAACACCCTCTATCCCTTGGCTAAAAGCTGTCGGGATTACTTTTCTCAAAATATTGAAACTAGCATTGACATCGGCATGAATCAAGACACCAGTACCAGAACGGTAAACTCCTCTTTGAATACGTTTACCGCTAAATGTAACTAGTTTGCAGTGAGCTTGGACATATACTGGAATTGGGTCAAATTTGAGAAAATCAGCAAGACTAGTGTAAGACTCTTCATGAATAATCGTTTTAATTCCCACAAGTCGCGCTTTGTAACTCAACAATTCGACAAAGCGAGCGTGAGGAATAAAAACAAAATTTTGATTGTTTCGTTTCCCCATAAGGACTTGCTGTTTCCAAAATGGATTTTGACCAATTACCAAAGTGCCGATTTGATTCGCAATCAAGTGGTTGATAATTAATCTACTGGCTTTGTGCAGATAATCATCCACTTGAAAACTACGTTTTTTTGATAACTGTTGAATCCGTTTACTTGTGTGCTGCGAACCTTTTAATTGAGATTTTAGTTTAGAAGAGCGCTGATTGTAATATTGGTTGATTGACTTCAACGGTCTGCCGTTAACTAAAAGTGGGACAAACCCTACCTTGTTTGAAGTTACAGCCGCTAAATTATCAACTCCAATATCAATCGCAGCAATCAGATTTGGCTCGAAATTTAGAAGAGTTTCCTGTTTTTCATAAATCACCTCAATCACGTAATAATTTAACTTCGGGACAATCCGCACTTGACACAGTGTACCACTTTCAACGAAGGTTGGAATTTTTACCCCGGTTTTCGAGAGACTGATAAAACCTTTTTTTAAGAGGGTTTTACTTACCGCTTGGGCAGTATAAACAAGAAAATATCGACCTTTTTCTTTCTGTTTGTATTTTGGTAATTTTGGTCTACCTAAAAAGGCTTGACTGTTTTCCAGGTAAGCATTATTTGTTGCGAAAAAACTTAACCAAGCACGATGCAAACTTAATAAAACCTGTTGAGATACTTTTGCTGGTAATGCTCGATAAGGTTCGGACGAATCCAGTTGTTTATCTATTGTATTGTAGTTGAGATATTTCTTTTCATTCAAAAATGCTTGACGAATGTGATAGTTGGCAAAATTGTAGAGGTTTTTTGCTGCGAAACATAACTGATCAATTTCTTGATAGTGAGGATGGTTAGACTTAATGACGTGGCGCTCGACTAGCTGCATCTTACGAATCTTTTTAGTACGCAAATACTATCATTGACTTCCGCACCGAGTCAATTCACGTATAGAATTGTTTATATATGATCTTATTTGTCTATAATCTGATTTCAGTTTTCCAATACATAGTTTGTAGTCAGCGCTGAAGCGAGTACTACGAACATCTTTAATATAAAAACAAGAAAATGACGCAACCCATTCCACCCATCACCCTACCACCACCTCAAGATCCGATGCTTGAGGGAAAATGGTTACAGCAACGCTTGCATCAGTGGCTGGATGAAGAATTTATCCCGGAAGCAATTAATCAGACAATCGCCGAAAGGGCTGGACAAATTTTTGTACGTCAACGTATGGAAGGAGAAAACGACTTGGGTTCTCTGGTTATTGCCATTGTTACAGAGATGCAGTCGTTTGATTTTTCCAAAAGTTTCTACGGAGAGTTTGCTATTGCTAACGCCGTTAGCGACTTACTCCTAGAAAGTTTGGGGATTGACAAGTGTTGTGGGCAATAATAGGCAATAAATAATTGATGTCTGTTGTCCTTCGTCATTAGTCCTTGGTTCTTTGTCTAAAGCTAATGACTAATGACTAATGAACGGCAGGTGCTACAACGCGCTTAACCCGACGCCAGGTGCTATAACGGGGGGAACCCCCGCAACGCACTGGCTCCGCAACGCACTGCCTCCTAATGACTAAGTAACTACCAACTAGACTTAACAACTCCGGGTAAAAGACCTTCGTGTGCCCATTCGCGCAGAACGTTGCGAGATAGCCCAAAGTCGCGGTAAACTCCTCTGGAACGACCTGTTAACCAGCAACGGTTACGGTGGCGGGTAGGAGCGCTATTGCGGGGTAGCTGTTGAATTTCACGGTGAATTTCGAGCTTATCAACAGGAGATTCTGTTTCTCTGAATTCTTCGAGCAGTGCTTGGCGTTTTTCAGCATATTTAGCCACCAATCTGGCGCGTTTTTTCTCGCGCTCAATCAAACTCTTTTTTGCCATAATGTCAGTGATTCATTTTAAAGACAGCATTTTCCATTCTATATAATCCCGCGTCTAGTGACCAAAGTCTCTTTTAGATAGGTCTTTTGGCTATGTTCCTAAAATTCCTTAATTTTTGCCTTGACAGTGACTTGTGGTACGTTAAAAGCAGAAGGACACAGATCAGCTAATTCACAAGCATCACAAGCAGGCGATCGCGCTTTACAAATCGCACGACCATGATAAACCAGCCGAATAGACCAATTTTCCCAATCTGCTTGAGGCAATAAACTCATTAAATCTCGTTCAATCCGGATGGGGTCTGTGTGTTCAGTTAACCCCAAACGCTCACTCAGACGTTTGACATGAGTATCCACTGTCACCCCAGCATTAATTCCATAAGCATGAGCAAGCACAACATTTGCTGTCTTTCGCGCCACACCTGGAAGGCGCACCATCTGTTCCATCTGCTTGGGGACATGACCGCCAAACTCATTGATAATCATCCGACAAGCAGCTTGAATATTCTTTGCCTTATTGCGATAGAACCCAGTGGAACGTACGCTTGTTTCTAACTCTGTTAAATCAGCATTCGCCAAACTTGCTGCGTCTGGAAATTTACTAAACAAAGCTGGTGTGACTAGATTAACTCGTTCATCAGTACACTGAGCTGAGAGAATCGTAGCCACCAGCAACTGTACTGGGGTTGAGTAGTTTAAAGAGCAAGTTGCATCTGGATAAAGACGCTTCAGGCGAACTAGGATTTCTAGCGCCCGTTGCTTCTGAGATGACTTTTTGCGGATACTCATTACTGGAATAATCTTTGCACCCACTCCAATTGGGTAGTTTCTTTAACGATGAGAAAAATTCCTAGTCCTAAAAGTATCACCAAACCAGTTTGCATGACACCTTCTTGAATACGATTCGGTAAGGGTTTACCGCGCAAACCTTCAATCAACAGAAAAGCGAGTTGTCCTCCATCTAAAGCTGGTAAAGGCAAAATGTTGATGAAAGCCAAGTTAATGCTGATCAAAGCACCAAAGAACAACAAATTGCTGATATCATTCTGAGCCCAGGTTGCACCAATCTCGACAATTTTAACTGGACCTGCGACTTGGCTTGCTGTTTCGCCGAAGTTAGTAACTAATTGTCCAAAACCTTGAGATGTCTTGATGAGAATCTGCTGAAATTGTGTAGCGCCAATTTTTAATGCTTCCACGGGGTTTGTGGCGCGACGATGCACGATTTTCTGGTTAGGAGAAAGACGGACACCTATGCTACCTTCTCCGTTCGCATTAGCTTCAGGAGTCAGATTCACAGACAGTTTTTGATCGCCACGGGCGATTGTCAAATTAATTGGCTTGCCTAAATGACTTTTGACGATTTCTGTGAAAGCTTTTAATTCTTGCTCAGAAGTCCCAAAAGTTTTGTTATCAGCAGCTAAAATGACATCTCCAGCCTGAAGACCTGCTTTAGCAGCAACTGAAACTGGTTGTGAAATTAATTCTGGGATGAGAATCCCGTTTTGAGCCGGTTGCGGTATGTTTACACCTACAACACCCACCTGTGTTACAAGCAGGAAGTAGGCAAATATTAAATTTGCTATCACTCCTGCACTAATCACAATCGCCCGATCTAAAACAGGGCGGTTACGTAAAAGATTTGGGTCATTGGGAGGAATATCACTATCTGGATCATCGTCAGGAAAACCGACAAACCCACCCAGAGGAAAAGCACGAACAGCGTATTCCGTTTGTACTCCTTGATACTTCCAAATCACCGGACCAAAGCCCAGAGAAAAGCGATTGACGTAAATCCCTTGGGACCTTGCTGCAATGAAATGTCCAAACTCATGCACCAGGATCAAAACAGCCAAGACTGCGATCGCTGCTAAACCCGCAAGAAATGACATAGATAAACAATGAATGAACTGATTGGGCGATACTTCTTTTCATTTTAAGGTGTGTCCAGAGGACAC
Organism: Brasilonema sennae CENA114; assembly: GCF_006968745.1. NCBI lineage: Bacteria > Bacillati > Cyanobacteriota > Cyanophyceae > Nostocales > Scytonemataceae > Brasilonema > Brasilonema sennae. The sequence goes on from NZ_CP030118.1 coordinate 3,118,562, forward strand.
GACGCTGCAAAGGACGAAAAAACCGCCCATCAAATTGAGGGAAATTGCTATAACTTTTCCGAAAGCACAACTTACGCAGGTGTAGATTTAAATAGTACTATCTATGCTCTGTAAAATCTCTTACTAATGATAGATGTTATTGTTCTAACTAAGTTTCTATCTCCTTTGCTGCCTTACCTACTCAAACTAGGAGATAAAGCAGCAGAGGAAGCAGCAAAAAAACTTGGTGCAGATACGTGGGAAAAAGCGAAAGCGATTTGGGTTAAACTCCATCCTAAAGTGGAAGCTAAACCATCAGCCCAAGAAGCTGTCCAAGATGTAGCGCAAGCGCCTGAGGATGAAGATGCTTTAGCCGCACTGCGTCTGCAGCTTAAGAAGTTATTCAAGGAAGATCCAACGTTAGAAAGCGAAGTCACTCAGCTTCTGGCTGAAGCCGAAGCATCCCAAAGTCGTGGAAACATCAATATTGGTGGAGATGTCAAAGGTGTTTCTGCATACGACATTAGCGGAGGAAGTATCACTCAAGGCGATATTAGTTAGAGATAAGGGAACAGGGAACACTACCATCAAACTATGGGATGTGACTACAGGTAAACAAAAGATCACCCTCAACGGGCATAGCAATTCGGTCTATAGCGTGAGTTTTAGCCGAGATGGCAAGACTTTGGCTTCTGCGAGTTTTGACCAGACGATAAAACTGTGGAATGTGGCTACAGATAAACAGACTACCCTCACTGGGCATAGCGATGGGGTTACTAGCGTCAGTTTCAGCCCAGATGGCAAAACTTTGGCTTCTACAAGTTCTGACTTGACCATAAAACTGTGGAATGTCGCTACAAATAAACAGACTACCCTCAACGGGCATAGCGGTACAGTCCTTGGGGTGAGTTTTAGCCCAAATGGCAAGACCTTAGCTTCTGCGAGTTGGGACAAGACCATAAAACTGTGGGATGTGGCTACTGGTGAACAAAAGACCACCCTCAACGGGCATAGCAATTCGGTCAATAGCGTAGCTTTTAGTCCAGATGGCAAGACCTTAGCTTCTGCAAGTGCTGACTCTATAAAACTGTGCGATGTAGCTACAGGTGAAGAAAAGACCACCCTCAAAGGGCATAGCAATACAGTCATGAGCGTGAGTTACAGCCCAGATGGCAAGACCTTAGCTTCTGCAAGTTTTGACAAAACCATCAAACTGTGGAATGTGGTGACAGGTCAAGAAAAGACTACCTCAAGGGGCATAGCGATTGGGTTTATAGCGTAGCTTTTAGTCCAGATGGCAAGACCTTAGCTTCTGCAAGTTTTGACAAAACCATCAAACTGTGGGATGTGGCGACAGGTCAAGAAAAGACCACCCTCAACGGGCATAGCGATAAGGTCAAGAGCATAGCTTTCAGCCCAGATGGCAAGACCTTAGCTTCTGCAAGTTTTGACAAAACCATCAAACTGTGGGATGTGGGTACAGGTCAAGAAAAGACCACCCTTATCGGGCATAGCGATGTGGTCTATAGCGTAGCATTCAGCTCAGATGGCAAAACCTTGGCTTCTGCGAGTGCCGATAACACAGTGATTTTGTGGGATTTAAATTCTATTTTATCTAATTTAGATTTTGATAATCTTATGAGACGCGATTGTGATATAATCCGGGGTTACTTGAGAACCAATCCTAATGTTAGCGATCGCGATCGCACTCTCTGCAACGGCATTGGCACTCAGAATTAAAGGATAAACGGCAAGATTGACACTCCCCGAACTATGTAAGTATCGCCACTAGCTTTTGATGTGAAGCTATGACAAATTTGGTACTGATTTTTTAGCTGCTAACTGTTAAAACTAACTTAACTCAGAGTTAATCTTAAATTGTTTCTATTAGTTTTATACTGTGCAAGTGATAACACGTAATTGCGTTTACCAAAGCTCTACAGATGTTATTTGTTAGTCTTACCCACTTTTATATACAGTAAGATTTTAAACAACGTAATCTTTGTAGCTTACTGAAACATTAAATGAGTTGACACTAGGAAGTATTAGTGTAACTACAGGGATCTATACCTCCAGAACCAGGCAAAGTTGGAAACTACCAGTTGACTGCCTCTACCAAAATTCCACTATTCTTCGATGATTGGCGATCGCCTTGTAGCAGCAGATGTTATCGCTGCTACTTGGGCGTCTGTTGTCATTGTCTGAGCAAATTCGTGATTGAAATCTCCTGATATGGGAGATTACAACTCCTGTTAGAAGATCCCCCCAACCCACGCCACTTGCTTCAAGTCGGGAAACCCGCCCAACGCAGTGGCTCCCCTTAAAAAGGGGGGCTATCAACCCGTTTACCTATTTATCCCCTTTTTAAGGAAGGCTACGGTGTACACACAAGTTCTTGAATTACCCACTCATTCGCGCAAAACCTCACCCTGCCCTATCGGGCATCCCTCTCCTTACTAAGGAGAGGGAAAGATTTTAGCGCCGATTCAAGCGAGGGTGAGGTTTTGAACGAGATGTGTATACACCGTAGCTTTTTAAGGCGATCGCTCCCGCTTATACACACCAAACAAGGATCACTTATGGCGTCGAACCCAGGTTTATTAATTTCGGAAATATTTACTAACCCGTCTGGAAACGATTCACCTTTCGAGTATGTCGAGTTACTAGCAACTCAGACGATTGATTTTTCAGCAAATCCCTATAGCGTCGTTTTTGCCGACAACGGTACAGCTACTTCCAGTGGCTGGATCGCAGGTGGTAATCTTACTTATGGCTTTGACATTACAAGCGGTGTCGTGAATGCGGGTGATGTTGTTTATGTTGGTGGTTCCTCACTTGCACCGACTGGCAGAAAAGTACGCACGATCAATACGGGAACAACAAATGGCGATCGCTTTGGTAACGCTAACTCAGGAGGTGTACTGGGTAATGGCGGTAGCAACGCTGATGCTGTTGGAGTGTTTAATGTCAATATCAGCAATCTCACAAATTCTACTGTTCCTACCGACGCTATCTTTTTTGGTTCTGCTGGGGGTAATGCAGTTGTCAGTGGCGGTACTACAGGGTATCAGTTGCCTGTAAACGATCGCTATTCTGGTGGAAAGCTTCAGTCTAACAGCTTCTTAGCACCAGATCCTGGTTCAAACCAGGTCATAGTAGCTAATGGTACATTTAATACGACGACAAATACCTTCACTACAGCACGTAGCTGGAACATCAGTCCGGCAACTAATAACTCCTCTGCCATTACCCTCACCAGTGGTGGTGGTAGTGGTGCAGCACCAACTATTCAGGAAGCAACTGCCTCACCTTTTGTGAATCTTCCAGCAACAATTGCTGGGGCGGTAAGCGGTGTGATCGCAGATCCTACAGATCCAGCAAAAACGTTGGGACTTGATTTCACGATTGCAGACGCCGATACCCCACTCAATAACTTAACAGTCACAGCAGTTAGCAACAATCAAAACGTTGTCACCAATGCTAACTTAACTCTCGGTGGCACCGGTGCAAGTCGCAATCTGAAGATTAATCCGACTGGTGTAGGCTTTGCCGATGTTACAGTTACTGTCAGCGATGGCACTAACACCAATTCTTATTTAGTTAATTATGCAGCTTCGGCAGCTTCGGTTACCCCTAACACTACCCGTTTTCACACGGGTGCGAGTGATGCATCGACGGCGATCGCCATTGATTCCAACTACATGCTGGTGGGCGATGATGAAAGTCAAGTGCTTCGGCTGTACGATCGCAATCAATCTGGTTTAGCACTCAATGGCTTCGACTTCACGTCATCTCTGGGACTCACAGATACTAGTGGTAGCGGTGCACTCAGAGAAGTAGACATCGAAGCTGCAACCCGTCTGAATAACACAATATACTGGACAGGTTCCAACAGCAACTCCTCCAGCGGTGACTATAGACCGAACCGCGATCGCCTATTTGCAACGCAGATATCAGGCACAGGTGCAAATACTACCCTCAGCTACCAAGGACGTTACGACTTTCTAGAACAAGACGTGACCGCATGGGATAGGAACAACGGTCACGGATTGGGTGCTAATTACTTGGGACTGACTGCCAGTGCTACGCCTGGGGTGATTCCTGAAAGTATAAACGGTTACAATATTGAAGGTTTGACAATCGCACCTGATAACACCACTGCTTACGTAGCTTTTCGTGCCCCCCTTGAACCTGCAAGTAACCGCAGCGACGCGCTGATTGTTCCAGTCACAAACTTTACATCCCTATTATCTTCCACTGGTGGCGGTACACAGGGATCTGCAACCTTTGGCGCTCCCATTTTACTTGACTTGGGTGGTCGCGGGATTCGCGAGATTCAACGCAATGCGAGTAACCAGTACGTCATTATTGCTGGTTCTACTGGTTCTACCACAGGAACTGCTCCCAATGATTTCCGCCTGTTCACTTGGACAGGTAACCCAACAGATGCTCCCGAACTACGTAGTGCAAATTTAACAGCACTAAATACTGGTGGTAGCTTTGAGTCTATTGTTGCAGTTCCCGATAATCTCACAAGCACCAGCCAACTTCAATTGTTGACAGATAACGGTGATACTGTTTTCTACAACAACGGAACAGCCGCTAAAGATTTAGGGCAGAACAATTTCAAAAAGTTCCGTAGTGATATTGTTACCTTGGGCGACACCGTTGGTCAAGTCTTCAACGGCACCTCCGGTCGGGATACCATCATTGGTACAGAAGGAAACGATACCATCATTGGTGGTGTAGGTGGAGATACACTCACTGGCGGCGCTGGTTATGACAAATTTGTCTATACAAATATTCGTGATAGTGGCGATACAATTACTGACTTTAAAATTGGTACAGACAAGATTGTTTTGACTCAACTGCTTGATAGCTTAGTTTCTGGAGGATACAACGGCACCAACGCCATAGCCGATAACTATGTAAAAGTTGTCCAAGGCAGTAGTACCAACAACTTCAGCTTACAAATTGATGCAGATGGTTCTACAGGCGGAGATATTTTCCGACCTTTTATTACAGTTAATTTGGCATCCACAAGTACGGGTACTTTGAACGATCCAAGAAACTTCCTTTTCTAACAACTCAAACTAATAACGTAAGTTGCTAGTTAGTGATCCTAAACCGTATTGTTAGGATACATAAAGCAGCTTTTTGAGTACTTTAGAATACCATTTTTTTGAATTTAGTACTTAAAATAAGGCGCTTTTTGATAACTAGCAACTTGGGTTAATATCGCAGTCCTAAATGATTCGTGAAATTTCCTCTTCTCTCTTTTCTTGGCGTCCTTGGCGTCTTGGCGGTTCGTTTAATAAAAAAAATAAACCGCAAAGGACGCGAAGAGCACAAAGGTAAGAAAGTTTAAAAGGGTTTTTGCGTAAGTCCCATTATTCACTCTTAAGAGCGAGGTTTTTTCATGCCGCCAATTAACTTGAGTAGTGTTTACTCTCAAAACTTTGATTCGTTAGCCAACTCAGGTAGTAATACATGGACTGATGACTCCACTATTTCTGGCTGGTACTCTAACAGAATAGCTTACACAGCAGGCACTGGATCAAGCAATACAGGGTCACTCTATAGTTTTGGTAATGCTGCCAGTACAGAACGTGCTTTGGGATCGGTGGCGTCTGGCAGCACAGATACGATTTACTATGGAGTTCGTCTTCTCAATAACACCAGTAACACAATTAACGCACTCAATATTAACTACACGGGTGAGGAGTGGAGAAATGGCGGCAATACAACTCCACAAAGACTAGATTTTCAATATCAAATTGGCGCAACCAATATCACTTCGGGTAGCTGGACTGACTTTAATACACTAGACTTTACCAGCCCCATTGCCACAGCAACTGCGGGTGCATTAGATGGTAACGCAGCGGGCGGTCGCACTGTTTTGTCTTCTACTTTAAGTGGTTTTACCCTTGCCCCAAATCAAGAAATCTGGCTGCGCTGGCAAGACTTAAACGATACTGGAAATGATCACGGCTTGGGAATTGATGACTTCTCTGTCTCTGCAACCAATGCCCCTCCTCCTCCACCACCCACATCTTCTACTCGCATCCATGACATTCAAGGTGCAGCACATATCTCACCTTTAAACGGTCAAACGGTTAGTAACGTTCCTGGTATAGTCACAACTGTACGTTCCAACGGCTTTTACTACCAAGACCCCAACCCAGATACAAATGATGCCACCTCAGAAGGGATCTTTGTCTTCACCAACTCTGCACCAACAGTCGCTGTCGGAAACTCTGTGTTGGTTAGTGGTACAGTAACCGAGTTTCGCCCTGGTGGTTCTACTGGCGCAAACAACCTCACTATCACCGAGATTACCAATCCAACGATTACCACAGTCTCAACTGGTAATCCTTTGCCTAGTCCTATTGTTCTAGGTAATGGCGGACGGACAATTCCAAACATGGTGATTGAAAACGATGCTAGCAACGTAGAAACGAGTGGAACTTTCGACCCTGCCCAAGATGGCATCGACTTTTACGAAAGCTTGGAAGGGATGCTCGTACAGATTAACAATCCTGTAACAGTTAGCCCTACCAACAGTTTTGGTGAAATCTGGGTACTGGCGGATAATGGTGTGAATGCCACAGGACGAACTGCGCGTGGCGGTAGCATCATCAGTCAAAATGATTTTAATCCAGAACGGATTCAGATTGATGACACCCTGGTCAACTTGCCTACTGTTAACGTTGGTGCTCAACTGAGCACAATTACAGGTGTTGTAGACTACAGCTTCAATAACTTTGAAGTATTGCCAACCACCGCACCAACTGTCATTTCCAACAACCTCACAAGAGAAGTCACTGGTTTAACTTCTGTCGATCCCAACAAACTCACAGTTGCCACCTTCAACGTCGAAAACCTCGATCCTGGTGATGGTGCGGCTAAGTTCAACGGTCTGGCTAGTGCAATTGTCAATAACCTGAAGACTCCAGACATCATTAGTGTAGAAGAAATTCAGGACAACAATGGACCAACGAATGATAGTGTGGTGGATGCTAGCACAACCTACCAGACTTTAATCAATGCGATCGCATCTGCTGGCGGTCCCACTTACCAATATCGCCAGATTAATCCAGTAGACGACACCAATGGTGGTGAACCGGGTGGTAATATCCGGGTGGGTTTCCTGTTCAATCCCAACCGCGTCGCTTTTATAGATCGTCCTGGTGGGACTTCTACCTCCAGCACTACAGTCAGCAACGTCAATGGTGTTCCTGTACTCTCTGATAGTCCCGGTCTTATTGACCCCACCAACTCCGCCTTCAACAGCAGTCGTAAGCCTTTAGTTGGGGAATTTGCCTTCAACGGTCAAAGTGTATATGTTATTGCTAACCACTTCAACTCTAAAGGTGGCGACCAACCCCTGTTTGGACCAAATCAACCCCCAACCCTCTCTAGCGAGACACAGCGCAACCAGCAAGCGACAATAGTGAAAAACTTTGTTCAGAACATTCTGGCTGCTGACTCCAACGCCAATGTGGTTGTAGCGGGTGACTTGAACGATTACCAGTTCTCTAACCCACTCAATATCCTAAAAAGTGCTGGACTCACAGATCTCGTTGAAAACCTGCCTGAAAACGAACGTTACACCTTCAAAGTTGTAGGTAACGCCCAAGTTTTGGATCACATTCTGGCTAGTAGCAATTTGAACAATAACTCAGAGTTCGATGTTGTTCACATTAACTCAGAGTTTACAGATCAAGTGAGTGACCATGACCCAAGTGTAGCTCGCTTTAATTTGCCAGCTATAAAGGATACATCAACAACAGGTCGTGGCACATTGACTGGAGGTTCTGGAAATGATGTCCTGATCGGTGGTTCGGGTGCAGACTCCCTCACTGGTGGTGCTGGCAACGACAAATTTGTATACACAAGTATACGCGACCAAGGTGACACTATTAATGATTTTGAGGTGGGCAAAGACAAGATTGTCTTCACCCAACTACTAAGTAGTTTGATTTCAGGAGGCTACGGTGGTACTGACGCTATTGCCGATAACTATGTCAAAGTTGTCCAAGGCACTAGTTCCAATAACTTCAGCGTACAAATTGATGCAGATGGTTCTACAGGCGCAGACATCTTCCGACCATTTATCACGGTTAATCTTCTGGGTACGCGTAACCTCAACAGTTCTAGTAACTTCGTGTTTTAAAAGCTTAAGGTTGCAATTACCATTTTTGTGCTGGCATCTACCAACAAAGTTCATCAACTAAATTAACGGAGTTTTCAATGTCAGCTAAAACTTTTTGGAAAACTGTAGCTTTGGGCTTATTCAGCTTAAGTAGTATCACGATTGCAAAACCATCTTTTGCTGCCAGTGTTGACCTAAGGAGTTTCAATAGAGGAGGTGATGTTGGTAATGTAACTCCAACTCAAGCTACAATCACTAACGCTTACGCAGATGGCGGTGATGATGGCGGTACGAACTATAATGTCTCGGGAAATCAGCCACTTTTTCCGTACCAGTTAGAAACTTTTTTGGGTCTAAGTCCGGGATCTCTTGGTCTTGATATTGCTGAGGGGTCTGCTATCAGTATTTTGAGAAACTTCCAAGCTGGAGATGTTTTTAGTTTTAACTCAAACTTTCAAACCTTTGATGATCCAGGTATTGACCGTGCCTTTGTGTCGATTGTTAACTCAACAACGGGTTCAGTCATCACCCCTCTAACGCTTGGTAATTCTACTTTCAACTATACCTTCTCAACTGCGGGCAACTACACCATCGGCATTGGCGTTGTCGATGGTCCTTTTAATGGGCTACCTGATGCTACTTTCTCATCACGATTGATTGTCAGTAATGCAAACGTAGCGCCAGTTCCCGAACCTCTCACAATCTTGGGTTCTCTGACAGCACTGGGATTGGGTGCGAATATGCGCCGAAGATTTGGTAAGGCTCGGTAAGTTTTGATACTGCTTGAAATGTGTGATACAAATGATTGGTCTTAAATTCTTTCCCCCTGAGAGACTATCGTGTACACACATCTGGCTTTTCACCTCACGTTCGCTTTTCGCTTCCCTAAAATTTTTCCCTCTCCTTTATAAGGAGAGCCAGTGCGTTGCGGTGAATCCAGCGCTGCTCTCCGCTCAGACAACTCTTGGCACGGCGCTGGCTCGACTTCGCAGCTTTTGGGGGGAAGCACAGGAACATAACGTGCCGCCCGTAGCACCTGGCGTGAGGGATGCCCAACAGGGCAGGGTGAGGTTTTCCCACAATTTTGGGTAATTCGATAACTTGTGTGTACACCGTAGCCCTGAGAGGGGGAAGGTGCTGTATATTTGCATCAACCCTTAAGTGAAACGGTACCCCCGCCAAGCAGTAAGCTTTGCGCGTCAGTGTCACCGCAATACGCTTGGTGATAAGCATTTTTCACTTTGCGAATTGGGTTTGGGCAAAAGGTTACTGGGTTTGGGTTAAAGGTTTTTTCTTCCCCTTTTCCTTTTCCCTTTAACCGAACCGTATTGAGTGTCACCCCATCTGTTAGCTCAAATATCGCATCATGGGATCGACACAAATTTTCATATGCAGCACGAACTTTATGCTTTGAGTCGTGCGAATGGTTCCATAACGGTAATCAGAGTTGTTAGCACTTGTGTAATTTTCAGTTGCTGGGAGTCTGTCGTCAAATACAGGCTCCTTTTCTTTTTTTCTACCTGTAAATTTGTCCTCGCTTTCAGTATATTTAGTTATATAGCAGGGAACGCTTAACGCTTAACAGACTTGAAAGTCTCTTGGTGAGCGTGTTTTATCATTACTTCGTGTCTTAATCTACCTGACGACTGCTATATCAAGTTCGCTTAATTGCTTGTAAATCCCACACAACGCACCCCGGTTTTGTCTTGGGCACTACAAAAGAAAAATAAATTTATACATTTGGGATGCCCCCTGCAAAGCTCTGTATTTGTAAAACCGATATGATCCCAGCATTTTTAGGAAAAAAACCTCTAGACAGATAAATATTTTGTATGTCATTGTGTATTCATAAACCATATTCAAACTTATTTTTGGCAATTGAAATAACTTTCAATTGATATAAATAATATTTATCAGAATCATAAAAAAAATGAAATTTCAGATAAAGACAACTAGATGGCACCTAGTTATTATGGTGTTTGTTGGTCTGTTATTGGGGCTGCTTATTGGAAAAAGCGAGTTTTGGCAGGAGAAGACAACATCACATCCACAAAGCACTATTTCTAGTGACTATTCTAATTTTCAACCTCATGTTAAAGCACTAACAGCAAATCAAAACACAGATCTCTCTAGTAAAAACTCAAAATCACCCAGCCAAGTCAAAACCCCAGCCTTGATTCCGGAAACGACTTTGTCTGGTAAAAATTCAACATCTCAACCTCAACAAAAAATCAACCAAAACAGCCAACCCGTACCTCAAACGAAAACGCCAAGTCCAAAGACGCCTTTGTCTGGTCAAAATTCAACGTCTCAACCTCAACACAAGAGCAGCCAAAAGAGCCAATTGCAGAAGGCTCGTATTTCCACAGTCAAAACTACCGCAGCTTTTAGGGCTTACAAACCTAGATATGAGATTGCTTGGGCAAACTCAACTAACTATGGAGAGCGCTTCGCAACAGACGTTAATGGTCAACCAGTCAACAATTCACCAATCATAGTACTTCATGAAACCGCTGCACCTGCCTCCAGTGTAATTAATTTTTTTCAAACTCCTCACGATGATAGTAATATTCAAGCAAGCTACCACGCCATGATTAACCTAGATGGGACAGTTGTTTACATAGTCCCACCAGAAAAGCGAGCCTTTGGTGCGGCTCATTCGGTGTTTGATGGGGCGCTTGGTGCAGAAACTGTTCAGACAAATTCTCAGCTCTTTCCATCTGTGAATAATTTCGCTTATCACGTCAGTTTAGAAACACCACCATCTGGCGTCATGAACAACGAACCTACTCACACCGGCTATACAGAGGCTCAATACCAATCTCTGGCTTGGCTTCTGGCTCAAAGTAATGTTCCAGATGAGAGGATTACGACCCATCGAAGTGTGGATCGTTCCGGTCAAAGAATTGATCCCAGAAGTTTTGATTTCAATAAGTTTTTTAAGATACTTCATTCTTTCCGTAAGATAGTTTCTATTAATTGATAATCTATATCAATATATTGCTGATATAGAAACATAGTTGAGGTAGGGAACGCTTAACACGAAACAGGGAATACCGAAGAAGGAATAAAAGTGTAGCGAGTTTTTTAAGCGTACAGCGCAGGCACTCTCACAAAAATTAAATAGAAGTTTTATCTTTAAAATACTTAATATACCGAAAAAGTGTATTTCAAGCAACATTTTACCCAGTATCAAGTCATAATTAATGACTCTGAATATGATTTTTCTAAATAATTATGATGCATGAGAGTTTAAGGCCCTGAATGTGCAATCAAAAATAAAATGGTCACGAGGGAACTAACCCCCTGACCATGTATCAACCAAGTTTTACAACACACAACCACACACAATTTAGTGGGGTCTTTTATTATGTTAAACAATCTTATGATTTTGGTCTAGATTTTTACTGGTGATATCTCCTGTCTACAATTTTCTATGTTTAAAAATATTTTTATAAATAAGCGTAAAGTCTGAAATTAAGCATTATTATTAAGTGGAACCATCAGTGCCAATTCTTATAGAACAGCTATTCAGGGGACAAAGATTCACCAGGAATACTAATTTTGACACTGATATTTGCCCGGAGTTACTTAGATGAGTAGGTCAAGATTGAAAAACGCGCTCATAAAATTTAGGATTTGCGTACTTTACAAATCAACCATTATGTGTAAAAAATTAGCGTGTCTAGTTTTGTGCAGTTTTACAATAGTCAGATGAGCGCAAAAATTTCCCATTTCTATCTCAAAAGTGCATAAGTTGATTTTGCTTGCATTTAATAAAAGAAGAACGGAAAGCAAATCGTCTGATGCGTATAATCAGATTTTTGTAAAGTCTGCCGGATAAAACTTTCCCGGGCGAGCTTTATGTCAATGCGTAAGTCCTAAAGTCTTGGCGATCGCCCATGAAGGCTCCTATGGCTACGCCACGCCTGAGCGCAGAGCGCACGCGGCTTGGGCGAACGGCGAACGGAGCATCGGATGATTGCGGGGGCTTTGCCCCATCGCTTTGTTTGACCCTCCTGTTTGGAATAATGACTCTACAGCTTGTTGTATACAGTAAGAGATACTGTTTACTATTACTTATCTGAAAAAGGAGAATATCTTAAAAGATGGCTCAAAAAAAGAAAAAATCTGTTGCGTCTCAATTAGAGCATCAACTTCACACTAGATGCCCCATTTGTTGTATTATTCCACCTCATATGCTGGAACACGTTGCAGTCAATGGTAACGAAGAGCAGCGTAAGTGGGCATTTCGCACATTAAATGTTTCGGCACAATTTCGTGGACGGCGGAACGTAGTAGGTGCTGTGAATTTTGGGGTTTCCCCAGGTCAGAAGCGTCGTACTATCTATGATGCTAAAAATACTGAACAACTTCCTGGCGTACTCGTCCGTTCAGAAGGCGATCCCCCAAGCCAAGATCCAGCAGTCAACGAAGCCTACGATGCAGCCGGTGCAACTTATGACTTGTTCAAAGAGATTTTTGAGCGCAATTCTGTTGATGACAAAGGACTGCGTTTAGATTCTACCGTCCATTACAACGTTAAATATGACAACGCCTTTTGGAATGGCGACCAAATGGTTTACGGTGATGGTGACGGAGAAATGTTTCAGAGCTTCACCAAATGTATAGATGTTATTGGGCATGAGTTAACTCATGGGGTTACTCAGCATGAAGCTGGTCTCATCTATTTTGGAGAATCTGGAGCACTCAATGAGTCATTTTCTGATGTTTTTGGCTCTCTGGTGAAACAGCGAGTCAAAAATCAGACCGCAGATCAGGCAGACTGGATTATTGGGGAAGGTCTATTGACACTGAAGACAAAAGGTGTAGGCATTCGTTCAATGAAAGCACCTGGAACAGCGTATGATGATCCAGTAATGGGCAAAGACCCCCAACCAGCGCATATGAAAAACAAATACACTGGTACAGATGATAATGGGGGAGTACATATCAACTCAAGTATTCCTAATCTCGCCTTTTATTTAGCGGCTATGGAAATTGGCGGCTATGCTTGGGAAAAAGCTGGGAAAATCTGGTACATTAGTTTACGCGATCGCCTCAAATCCAAAGCCAATTTTAAACAGGCTGCTAATATCACTATCAAAGTTGCTGAAGAACTTTACGGTCAAGGAAGTAAAGAACAAAAAGCAGTGAAGAATGGTTGGCAAAAGGTAGGAGTTCTCTAGAGAAATATTCAACAGACAAAACAATTTGGAGTCATCCGCAGATTGCAACGCATCCACTCGCAACGGGCTACACAGAAACGTACCCACCAAATTAGTAAACACACAGGTGTGTTGTCTGTAAGTGGGCTATAGCCTCAAAAACTTCTGACTTTTGACTTCTTGTTATTGTTGTTTTTCTTGATAAACTGGGAAATATATTGTTATCTTCCCAGTTTTTATTCATTCTTGCAAGATGTAGCAAGACGGAGAACAACAAAATGCGGATATCATTTGAACGCACGGGTGGTTTTGCAGGGATAAGTAGAAAAAAAACTGTAGATACGGCAAGCATTCCGGCAAATGAAGCTGATCAATTACCTTCATTAATACAAGCCGCAGATTTCTTTAATTTACCTGAAAAGATCACAGCTTCTACGACACAACCTGACCGCTTTCAGTACAAACTCACGGTAGAAGATGAAAACAGAGAACACACAATCACTGTGAGTGAAACTGCGCTACCAGGAACGTTAAGACCTTTGATTGAATGGCTGCAACAAAAGTAGAAGAAAGAAACAATATTTTTGTTTTTCATTCTGTAGACAGATGAAAAAATAGACTCATTACAAAACTCATTTTAATATTACGTTTCACTTTGTTCAACTGCTACCTTGTCGAACTCAATATAGAGATGCTTGAGTCCCCGCATGAGTATGTTCGGCAAGTACTGGTAATCATCTTGTGCCAAGCGGATGTTCTTAATCCGTAGCAGCAACCGTTCATAGGCGATCTGCATTTCCTTGCGAGCAAGCATAGCGCCCAAACAATAATGAATGCCATAACCAAAAGATAGGTGGTTGCTGGCATTATGGCGACGTACGTCGAAACGCTCATCGTCTGGAAATTTTATGGGATCGCGGTTAGCAGCATCGAAGCGGATCATGACCAAAGACCCAGCTTTTAGATCAACGTCTCCTAGTTTTGTATCTTGTGTTACAACTCGCCACATTCCCGCTGTCGGAGTTTCCATCCGTAGAACTTCTTCAACAAAGTTCTGTACCAGGGAAAGATCTGTTTGTAGCAACTTCATCTGCTGGGGATTCTTTGTCAGCAACAACATTCCACCCGCGATCGCACTGGTGACTGTCTCATTGCCTGCCACTAGTATTTGCTGAATTATACTCAGCAGTTCAGCAGTGTCGAGCGATCGCTCTTGAGCCACCTTTGCCTGTACCAAGTCCGTGATCAAATCATCTTGAGGCTGTTTTTGGCGTGACTCTATGACATCATGAAAATAATGCTGGAAAGCAAGCACATCTTTAGCACACTCGATCTCCTGCTCTCTAGAAAGCATATGGCTTAGGCGCGCAATAAAAGAATCAGACCATTGTTTGAACTTCGGCAGATCTGCCTGCGGCACACCTAACTGCTGAGCAATAACCTTGAGCGGTAAGGGTACAGCAAACTCACTGACGAATTCACACTTACTCTTATCGATGAAACTGTCAATGAGTTCATCAACAGTCTGCTGAATCAAGTTATGCATTTTATTGACACGCGACGAGGTGAATGCCTTATTCACCAGTGATCGGAATCGCTCGTGTTCTGGCGGATCTGCCGTCAGCAGGGTGTTCATCTGAGGCCAGCCTTGAGCAAAGATTTTTTGCAACTCCGGATCCTGTTCTTCTTTTCCAACCAGTAAAGTAGAGAAATTGCTAGAGAATACTTTTGTATCCTTAAGAATTTCTATCACCAAGTCATAGCGCGTAACGAGGAAGAGCTTAGCGTCAGTATTGGGACTAGGTAGCTCCATAATTGGTGCTTGCTCCTGTGCTAGCTTGTAGAATTCATAAGGGCACACAAGCAGTTCAGGGTCAAAGAAGTTGTAGTCCGACAGATGCTTCATGCTTCTATGGTGGTCAGTGATGGTTTGCTTTGAGTCACTGTGCACTCAACATCATCTTAACAAGTTAGCTTCATCCAAGAGCACTACGTACCAAAATCACAGTGCAATGACTCTTACGAGAAATCGTCTCTGGTATATTTCCTTTGATTGCCTTTTGCAAAAGCTTTTCACGGCTAGCGCCTAGAACAATAACATCACTTTGGTCTTTTTCGGCACACTCAATCACAGCTTCACACACAGAATCGGCGCGAACTGGAGTTGCCATGACATGAGCACCGACTTTACGCTTGAGAAAGCGGACAGATGTTTCTAATGGCTTTGTATCAGGAGTAGAGCCATTCGGCTGGAAGACTTGACAGACTTTAATTTCCGGCGTTGAACTTAAAGAAGCAAGCGCAGGTAAAAGTTGAAGGGCTTGACGAGAGTTAGGACCTCCTGCTACTGACAATAACCAACGGTTAAAAGCTATTGTGCCATTCAACTTCACTAAGACAAGATCACAAGTAGCCTGACGAATGACAGTATCTACCACTCGGCTAAAAACTCGTCCTGGTGTAGAAGTCTTGCCTTTCCAACCCATCAAAACTAAGTCAATGTGTCGTTCTCTGACAGTTTCTAAAATTGCTCTGGCGATATTATCAGCAACTCGTATCTGTGTATGAACGGGAATCTGCTTTTCTTGCCCAAGTTGTAGCGCTTGATTCAAAAGATGATGACTATCAGTGGTTTGCACTGGTGTTTGAGCCGGGTTGCAACCGCGCGGCACGAGAATCACTTGCAGGCATTCTAATTCATAATTACGCTCTTTAGCTATTGCCAGCGCCATCTCAAGCAGAGTTTGTGCGGTGCCCGGATGCGAAAGCGGTACTAATAATCGTCCTTTGCCTGTTTCTGGAGAACGGGTTTGGTAAACGACGTACGAAGGTTTCGCTTTCGATGCCACCTTAGAGGTTTTGCCACTCAATTGTTCTGCTTCTACACGAATGATATCGCTACGTGTAATAATTCCAACTAGTTTGCTGACTTCTGTTACTGGTAGACAGTTGAGGTTATGACGGTTGAGTAGATGTAGAACATAAGCCAACGTATCTTGTGGACTCACTGTTACAGGTTCGGGTGTCATGACTTCGCTGATTGGTGTATTCCCACCTGATGGAAGTGAGGCAATATTTGCGACATCTTTCTGAGTTAGCATACCAACAACTTTGCGACCATCAATAACAGGAAAGTTGCGATGCTGTGAGTTAGAAAAAGCCTGTAATGCTTCGTCAACGCTCATCTGGCTAGATAATGTTTCCACACGGTGCTGCATCACATCTACTGCATTGAGCCGCGATAATAATCCCTCTTTTTTTGGCTCTTGTTCTATGTGAATACCACTAAGCTCTAACAAATGATCGTAAAGCGAACCAGCCGCCACCTTTTCCGCCACCAAATAAGCAACAACCGCACCAATCATCAGCGGTAATACCAAATTAAAATCTGTCGTCATCTCAAAGACGATGATGATGCTGGTGATTGGGACTCTAGCTACAGCACTCAAAAACGTCCCCATCCCTGCTAAAGCATAGGTTGTGGGAGAAGTGATTCCCAACATACTATGTTCTGCAATTCCCACTAAATAACCAAGAGCAGCTCCCAAAAGCATTGGGGGAACTAATAACCCTCCTGGTGCCCCCGAACCGTATGCTATTAATATCAGGACAAACTGAGAAACAAAAGCAATAATAGTCACACCAGCGCTGAGATCACCCGCAGTCAAAGTTTCCCGTAATCCTGCTGTATCCCGAAAAGGCGCTGGCAAAAGAGCGACTACTATACCACAAATTAACCCAGCTAACCCCACTCGCAGAGGTAATCCAAAGGGTAACCAACGGTTGTTAAATTTTATAGAAGCGATAATTCCTCGATTAAACAGTCCACCCAGCAACCCTGCTAATACTCCTAAAGCCAGGTAGAAAGGAATTTCTGGAAGTGAAAAATTGGTTTGTAGTGCAGTTAACTCTAAAACTAAGCTATGTCCTCCGAGCCATCGGGAAATCACCGCACCAATGAAAGAAGCGAGTATTGCTGTACCTAGAGTAAAGCCAGAGACATCTTGAAGCAGTTCTTCGACAACAAACAGAAAACCGGAGATAGGGGCATCGAAAGCTGCAGCTAAACCAGCTCCTGCACCTGCTGCAATAATTTGGCGACGGTAATCAGGGGAACTTGGAAATAAGCGATTGACTTGATTGGCGATCGCAGCTCCCACCTGTAGCGTTGGACCTTCCCGACCTAAAGGCAAACCCGAAGCTAATGCTATCATTGCGCTAAATAGCTTAACTATTGCTACTCGCAAATTCAGCGACACTGGCACCTTGGCAAGTACTGCCTTAACTTGTGAAATCCCACTACCAGAAGCCTCAGGAGCCATTCGTTCCACCAACCAACCAGACAGCAATCCGCCGCCTAAGCCAATTGCTGGTAGTACTAACCAAGCTGGTAGTACATGAGTCATATGGACTCGCCAGCCACCTAAATAACCCACGCCTTGCTTTAACAAAACTGCTGCTAACGCTGACACTAAACCAATCAGACAAGCTTGAAAAATAGCAAAGCGTTTAGGTTGCAAAAGTTGCCGATAAAGCCTGAGCCAAAGAATTTTTCCCCTGATTAGCATCTTGTTGGCAATCTCTTCTTAATATATGAATTATAGAGAAGTTATGGTTTTAAATTTACAGGGAACACTTCGACTACGCTCAGTGCCAGTCAGCACAAGCCGCTCAGTGCAGGGAACAGGGAACAGGGAAGATAGCTGCTATATGATCCTGTTTTGTTTATTGATAAATTATTTGTGGGGTTAATAAGGCAACATATCAAACATCTACAACATCCGGGCTATATTTGCGTGAAATATAAAGAAATGTCAAAAATTTTCTGCAACAATGGAAATCATGCTGTAAAGCCGCATTGTCGGATTTAAAAATACTATATTGGAGTTTATGGGTAGGCAACGAGTTCTTTCCGGAGTTCAACCAACTGGCAATTTACATTTAGGCAACTACTTGGGTGCAATTCGCAACTGGGTAGAAATCCAAAGCCAGTATGACAATTTTCTCTTTATAGCTGATTTACACGCGATTACTGTGCCCCATGAACCAGCAACGCTGGCAGCTAATACCTATACTCTAGCTACTTTATATCTGGCTTGCGGACTTGATCTCAACCACTCTACTATTTTTGTGCAATCTCATGTTTCTGCCCACAGTGAACTAACTTGGTTGTTTAACTGCATCACGCCCCTCAATTGGCTGCAAGACATGATCCAGTTTAAGGAAAAAGCAGTCAAACAAGGAGAAAATGTGAATGTTGGCTTGTTGGACTACCCAGTGCTGATGGCATCTGATATTTTGCTTTATAAACCAGATAAAGTGCCCGTCGGTGAAGATCAAAAGCAACATTTGGAACTGACACGAGATATCGTCAACAGGTTTAATCACCAATTTGCTAAACCAAATCAGCCAGTGCTAAAGTTACCAGAACCTTTGATTCGTAAAGAAGGTGCAAGGGTGATGAGTTTAACGGATGGTACTAAGAAAATGTCGAAGTCCGATCCGTCTGAGTTGAGTCGGATCAACTTGCTAGATTCACCTGATGAAATTGCAAAAAAAATTAAGCGCTGCAAAACTGATCCGATACGCGGTTTGGAGTTTGACAACCCAGAACGTCCTGAAAGTAACAATTTGTTAACTCTGTATATGCTGCTTTCTGGAAAAACGAAGGAAGAGGTAGCAGCTGAGTGTCAGGATATGGGCTGGGGGCAATTTAAACCTTTGTTAACGGATACGACGATTGAAGCCCTCAAACCCATCCAAGAAAAATATCAGGCGGTGATGAACGACAAAGGTTATCTGGAGTCTGTGTTGCGGGATGGAAAGCAAAAAGCAGAGGCGATCGCCAACCAAACTCTTAATGAAGTCAAAGCTGCGATGGGTTACTCTATACCGTTATAAGGTTTTCTCATCAGGTTGTCTTGTGTTATAGCTGTACCATTAGACAGAAATGGTCGTTTTTTATGCTGGATACGATAACTCCAACAGCTTTAACTTCTTTTCGTACAGCTGCGAAAACAGGTAAATTCCTGATTACCGCCGAGGTTACACCACCGAAAGGCGGTAATCCAGAACACATGATACAAATGGCGGCGACTCTTAAGGGGAGGGTTCATGCCGTCAATATTACTGATGGTAGCCGCGCAGTATTACGGATGTGTTCACTAGTGGCATCGGCAATTTTGTTACAAAATGGCATCGAGCCGATTTGTCAGATTGCTTGTCGCGATCGCAACCGTATTGCGATACAAGCCGACCTCATGGGCGCTCATGCTCTGGGTATTTATAACATCCTAGCTTTGACTGGCGATCCTGTGAAAGCAGGCGACCATCCCGACGCTAAAGGCGTGTTCGACTTGGAAGGAGTGCGGTTGCTGCAACTGATTCACAAACTCAATCAAGGCATTGACTGCAACGAAAAACCTCTGAGTGACGGTGCGCTGGATTTATTTCCAGGTGCAGCAGTCGATCCGCAATGTGCAAGTTGGTCTGGTTTACAAAGTCGGTTTGAGCGCAAATTAGCGGCGGGGGCGCAGTTTTTTCAAAGTCAATTGATTACAGACTTTGAACGGCTAGAAAAGTTTATGGACAAAATAGCTGCAGGCTGTGATAAACCAATTTTGGCAGGAATTTTTCTGTTGAAATCAGCGAAAAATGCTCAGTTTATCAATCGGTGTGTACCAGGTGTGAATATTCCTGACCACATTATTGATAGATTGGCGCAAGCAAAAGATCCGCTTGAGGAAGGAATGAAAATTGCTGCTGAACAAGTCCAAATCGCACGTCAATTGTGTCAGGGTGTGCACATGATGGCGGTGAAGCGTGAAGATTTGATTGTGCCAATTTTGGATATGGCTGGCGTTGGGGTAGTTACTAAGTAGTCTATCGCGTTAGTTTTGATTGGTTTGTGTACCATCAAAACCCTGTACGAACGCTCGGATGCAACGTCTCTACAACCCACCACTCAAAACCTCACCCTCGCTTTTAGCTGCGCTAAAATCTTTCCCTCTCCTTACTAAGGAGAGGGATGCCCGATAGGGCAGGGTGAGGTTGCGTTCGCGTAGCGTCTGGTAGAGAGGGAGTTTTGAGTCATTTGATTTAGGGTTGGGGAGGGGTTTTTTCCATGTGTTGCATTCTTTTTTCAAATTGGTATAACTGCCTTTACCCATCTCCATAAAGGGCGATAAGCCGGAGGCTTGACGCTTTGCGTATCGCGAATGCGCACCGTAAGGCATTCTCCTGGTGCAAGCTATAATCTCAACAACCTGCTCAAATCATTGAGAGTCAAGTATGGCTCAAGTTTTAGTAGAAGACGTAGATCCCTACGCCACAGCATATCCTGTATACTGCCTGAGTTCAGGCTCTCGAAATCCTAAGACAATGTGGTTCTCGGGGATTCCAGCTTCTGTCAAATCTTTGGCAATACCGTGTTGAGTACCATCCCGCTGAATCCAGAGTTTGTTGTTGATAATGTCGATGTGAATAATACAACCGTGAACTCGGCGATCGCCATCCCATCCCACATTCACCAGCAAATATCGGTCGTTCTTGCGATCAAAGACGACTTCGGTTTGAATCTCGCCGTAAGCGTAAGGAACAGCAGCATATTCAGAGAGAATTTTTTCAGTAATCTGTCTATAGCTGTCTAGGGTATCCATTTGAGAATTACCTCCATGCTAGGATCAAACACAATCAGCTTGACACGACCTTTGCTTAATAACAGTTTACCAATTGGTTCTTCAAACAGGTCTATGTAAACTCCATTGCGGATAGCAAGGTATAAAACTCGTTCTGGTTCTTTTTCTGAAAGAATATCATTGTAGAGAATATACTGCCCCAGCGCCTTTTCTAAATCATCGATATCAGAGCGACCAACAAAACTTTTAATTACGACTGCTATTTTAGACTTTTCTTTCTCAGCAGCGATGAGTTGTTCTGCTCCCAAGTCAACATATAAATCTTTTTTACCCATCTCAAGTTTTAGAGGATCGTGGGTTATTGTCCATCCATCTTTGAGCAGAGCATTTTTAACAGTGTTATGATAAATATCGCGTGAAGGCATAATGTTTCATCGGTGAACAATGAACAGTGAGAACTGAGAACTGATAACTGTTAAATGTGTACTTGATAGACAAAATATAGCAATCCTATTTGATAGGTGAAAATTGTTGAAGTCCAGAAACCCGGTTTCTGGGAGAAACCGGGTTTCTAATTTTAAAAAAATGATTTAGGACTGCTATATAACCACAATTCTGATTAGCAGGAATTGCTGACATCATTTTTTTAGGATAAGCTAACTTGAGATTCTCCATCAATTCAATAAAGCTATTCTGTTTATATCTTGCAAACCTAGGATTACAAAGTTTGGGACAGGTACAATATATTCAGATGACCTACTCTTGTAAAGGCAGCACAGTAATTAACTCAGAAAATCTCGCAAAATCTCCAGTGTTATGAGTTAACAGCTGAGGAATACCGTAAACTAGCATTGTGGCGACAATATTCGCATCATGTACCTGCTTGCCACCAATGGTAATTTCTTCCATCAACGTCAACAACCTTTCAGTCACATGCAAGTTATCTTCAGCTAACCGAAAGCGGTTGGAGAAATACCGCACGTCTTCCACTAGGGAAGAAACAGGAATTTCTCCAGTTAAGTCACCTTTCCTTGTCATAGCTGCTAAATATTCCCTGAGAGTTTGGCGACTGATCCATAGTTCAATTCCCTGTTCTTCTATAGCTTGAAGTCGTTCCGTAGCTTGTAAGTGAAACGGTGACAAAGCTAAATTGGCATAAACCAAAATATTCATGTCGATGAAGACAGGGTTATCAGTCGTTTGCATATAAATCTTCTCGGCGGAAAGTAACGCTTTGCGAGACTAATCCTACAGGATAGGCAGAAAATTTTAGAGGCGGACGTTTTTCCTTAATTATCTGCTTCTCTACCAAAGGTTTTTCATCAATCACCACCACCAATTCATGCTCACCTGGTGGAATATCTGGTGGTAACTGTACTGTGATTTTCCCATCTTCTGTAACTGTAGCAATTGTCGTAATCGCTTTCATCTCATTTCTCCTAAAATATGACGTTAGCGTCCCCAATCATCATACATATCCTCACGTCTTAAAGAAAGATTTTCAGGTCAAGAACCATAATTGTGTACTGGGAAGTTTAAAGGCGGACGCTTTTCCTTTATCTCTGGTTTTTTGGGTAAAACCTGTTCATCAATCACTACCACCACTTGATGCTCACCTACTGGAATATCTGGTCGTAACTGTATTGTCATGTCATTTTTCCATCTTCTGTAACCGTAGCAATTGTTTCAATAATCTTCATATCATTCCTCCTTTTTACTCCATCACCGCTAACACCGCTTTCGGCAACAATTTATCTTTAAACCAAACAATCCTAGCAGGCACATCATTTAATTGAACTCCAGCTTTTTCCAAATTCAATCGCTCAGAAATCGCCAAAATTAAATCATCACGTCCTGCACGTCGCACCTGTGAAAACTTCTTTTGTAAATATTCTGGTCGCCAATAACCAACTATTTCTAATAACAGCGATCGCCCATCAGGATGGACTAATCTAAAATCAGGAATCATCACACTTCCAGGAATAGGAATTAAGTCAACTTCTCGCTCTAACACCCAATCCGTTTTTGTTGACTCCCACTTATCAGCAAAAGACTCTTCCAACATACTGTCGTATGGTTTACCAGTGGAATAATGAGACACCAAACCGCATTCAGAATTGAGAGTAAAACGTCCCGTTTTCCATGTATTTGTGTATGGATCACGAATTTGTAATATTGTGGAAAGACTCCATTTTGTGACATGAAGTAAAGCCGGAATCAGCTTCGCTATAGCCAAACCATAACGTGTACTTGGAGTAAACAAACTCGTCGGACCATCAATTGTAATTGTAAAACCGTGGTCAGCATCTCCCTCAATATAAGACATTAATTGAAACAACTTGAGGTAGCGAAACAAAAGCTTATATTGTCCAGGCACATTGCGATGAGCATTTATCACCAACTGACTTGCTCTATAAAACACCCCCTGCACCTGAGATAAATTGTAGCGATGCAATAAATCATGGGGTGCTGGTGCATCAAAAGCAGTTAAAATTTTATTCTCAGACAAATCCGCATATAACCCCTCACGAACTTGTTTCGGCAAAACTTCACGTTCAAGTTCATGACTCAATTCATCAGCAATATGAGTTAAAGTCGTTTCTGTCAACTCGCGACTCGGAGGAGACTTAGCCGCCAAAGCAAAAACCCTTTCTCGTAACATTTGAGGTTCCAAAGGACTCACCACCTCAAAAGTACAGAAACTGCTTTTGAGGATATAAGCTAAACCCCGCTTGACTCTATAATCTGGAGTATCCCCCTCCAACTCTGACAATTGACGCTCAAGCGCACCCTGAGTCTTACCTACCGCTTCCTGAAAACAACTTGTTAACTCAGTGGCGATCGCCAAATGATTATCATCAATCTTCAGTCTCTTCGGGATAATCTCTTCCCCATTTTGTCTGTGACTTAGTAATTCTGTTGGTAACATTGAAATTTTGAACCGCAGAGCAACGCAGATACAGCAGATTGCAGGTAGATAGAGTATACTAAAGTAAGTGCATCAAAGCTTGAAAATAAAACCATTATCAATCGACTTTCGAGAAAAAATAATTAAACTGAACTGATAAGCGTGCAAATGTACTAAACGAGCGCTTCGTTTTCCATAAACAAAAATCGCTATTTAGTACAACTCTCGTATCCTGTACTTTTTACCACTACCGTGTTGTTTAGAACTGTGCTTTGCGGCTTTAATCAGATCGGCTGCTTTCTCACCAATCATAATGGTGGGCGCGTTCGTATTTCCCGTGGTGATCGTTGGCATGATCGAGGCATCAACGACACGCAATCCCTTCACCCCATGTACCCGGAGTTCAGGATCTACAACCGCCATTGGGTCAGTTCCCATTTTGCAAGTGCCGACAGGATGAAACACAGTCCCGCAAACCTCCCGAACATAAGCAACGAGTGCTTCATCGCTTTGAACCTCGACACCGGGAGCAATTTCCTCACCTCGAAACTCATCAAAGGCGGTTGAATGAAACAAGTCGCGAAAGAATCGAATCCCTGCTACTAGCTTTTGCACATCGGATTGATTTTGCAGATAGTTCATCCGAAGGATCGGGGCATCGTTGGGGTCAAGCGATCGCAAAGCGACACTGCCAATGTTCTGGGGATGGGTCAAACTAACATAGCCTGTGAACCCCGAATCAACCTGGGCATACCCAGGAGGTAACAAAGGATTGGCATTGAAGAAAAGCAGCAAATCTGGCGCGACATCCAGATTTCCCTGGCTATGCATAAACATTGCAGCTTCACTAAGACCATTACCAGTGGCAGCAGGGTGCACCTCCTGAGTTGCCTTGTAGGGCACGGGAAAGCCAACGTGGTCTTGCAGGTTTTGACCCACACCCGGCAGATCGACGACGACTGAAATCCCCATTGCTTGCAAGCGTTCTGCATTCCCAATGCCAGAAAGCATTAGCAGCTTGGGCGAATCGAACGCGCCCGCACTTAAAATCACTTCCTGACTGACTCTAACCTGGTGTAGCGTTCCAGATTGCAGGTATTCCACCCCGATGGTGCGAGTCTTCTCAAACAACAATCGAGTCACCAACGCACCTGTTTGCACCGTTAAGTTCGGACGATCCAGAATCGGCGTGAGAAATGCAGCAGCAGTACTGTGCCGCTTACCATCTTTGATTGTAAACTGAATCGATCCTACCCCTTCCTGCTGCTCTGCATTAAAATCAGGATTGTACTTGTATCCCATTGCCACCGCTGCTTCTACAAACGCTCTTGAAATCGCAGCAGGAGACACGATATCTGTGACGCTCAACTCCCCATCCACACTGTGATATTCCGATGCACCACGTTGCTGATGCTCAGATTTCTTGAAATAGGGCAAGACATCTTGGTACGACCAACCGGGGTTGCCCAATTCCTGCCAGTGGTCAAAGTCGTGATGATTGCCCCGTATATATGCCATGTAATTAATCGAACTACTGCCCCCCAAGAGTTTACCACGGGGACAAAAGATCTTGCGATCGTTAAGGTACGGTTCGGGTTCCGAGAAATATTTCCAGTCTACCTCGGAGCCAGGTAAATTCCTAGCTTCCCGTGGGATTTGAATCTCTGGTTTCGTATCCCGAGCGCCTGCTTCAAGCAACAACACAGTTGTTTGGGGGTCTTCTGTGAGACGGTTGGCAACCACGCAACCTGCTGAGCCTGCACCAATCACAATATAATCATATCGAGACATTTTAAGTTCAGTTTAATTATTTTTTCTCAAAACTCGATTGATAATGGTTTTATTTTCAAGCTTTGATCCACTCACATTAGTGTACTCTTTCTACCTGCAATCTGCTGTAAATACAGATAACTATTGAAAAATTATCAGCTTTCATCCGTATTTATCGGCGGTTTCTTTTGAACTTTATAATTTATCTCCAACTGCTCAGCAGCCTTAAGACTCTTTTCCTTTCCACTCCCATAAATAACCTGTAAATTCCCTTTCTTCTCCCTCTTTTCTTCGTGCTCTTGGCGTCTTGGCGGTTCGTTTTTCTTCTCCACACCTCTTCTCCTCGCCGAAGTCCCCTCCTCACTCGTATCCTCCGCCACCACCTCGTACAAAATCGCCTGCTTCTTATTATCCTTACCTTTTCTTAAAACCCTGCCCAATCTTTGAATATACTCCCGTGTCGAACCTGTACCAGATAAAATAATCGCAACAGAAGCTGCAGGAACATCAACACCCTCGTTCAACACATGAGAAGCAACCAGAGTTTTAAACTCTCCCTCTCGAAATTTTGTTAAAATTTCATGCCGTTCCTTGACAGGAGTTTGATGAGTAATTGCTGGAACTAGAAAATTTTGAGAAATGTGGTAAACTGTCGCATTATCAGCAGTAAAAATCAAAACTCTTTCTGGATAATGTTCTGTTAATATATCAGCAAGAACTCTTATCTTCCCATCAGTACCCAAAGCAATTTCTTTCGCTTCCCGATGCGCTAACATGGCTCTACGTCCAGCTTGCGATCGCGCACTCATTTGCACAAATGTTTGCCAGCCTTGAAGACTCCCTAAAGATATCTTTGATTGCTTCAAAAAGTCGTTGCGAACTTGAATCAGTTGAGTGTATTTTTCCCGCTCATTTTGTGATAATTTCACCTTAATTTGCACAACTTCATGTTCTGCTAACGCCTTTCCTGCTAAATCCTCAGCCCTTTTGCGATAGACTTCTCTGCCGATTAAAAAATTCAAGTCCGCGTGTTTACCATCAGTGCGTTCGGGTGTCGCAGATAGTCCCAAACGGTAGGGTGCGATCGCATATTCCGCAATCACCCGACTAAAATCTGTTGGCAAATGATGACATTCATCAAAAATTAACAAAGCATACAGATTCCCCAAACTTTCCGCATGGATAGCCGCACTATCATAAGTGGCCACAAGTACAGGTGTTCTATCTCGCGAACCACCGCCAAGTAACCCAACCTCAGCATCAGGAAACGCCGCCTTCAAATGAGCATACCACTGATGCATTAAATCCAGCGTTGGCACGACAATAAGTGTCGTGCGCGGCGTCGCTTGCATCGCCATTTGCGCCAAATACGTCTTTCCCGCTGCGGTGGGAAGCACGACGACTCCTTGTCTTCCCGCGAGTTTCCAAGCAGCTAACGCCTCACTTTGGTGGGGATAAGGTTCCATTTCCAGACTCGGAACCAACTCTATCGGATAAAACGCCTTAGCTTCATCGATAAAATTAATTTCTTGGGCTTGCATTGCTTCCACCAAAGCACGGTATTGAATAGCCGGAATGCGGAATTTTTCTACTCTGTCATCCCATGTAGCAAAATCCATCCAAGCCCTGCCGCGTGGTGGTGGATGCAAAATTAATGTGCCACGATCAAAAGTTAGTGTGGGCGTGCGAGCCATTTTTGCTTTTCCCGGCTTTTTTCAAATGTAAGATTTGTCTCACTTTTTATTATTCATAACGTAAAAGCTGTTACTACTAACCCCGCGATGATCACATCTAACATAATATGGTTTCCTATAAGCGGTTGAATTCGAGATCGGAGCGTGTTAGTGACAAAATATAGCCTCTTGGCTCTACTCAAGCCAGAATAAACATAGCTAGGAACAAATCACTCAGGCATACAATCTAGCTTACGCGGAATGTGTGATAATAAACCGCGCATACAGTCATACAACTAACAAACTATAAAATCGTGCAATATAACGAATCTATTGATGAGTTGGCTGCACTTCTGCAACAGCCGGCTGATTTTGAATTTGAACTACCTGATCCCGAAGATGAGGAAATTCCTGAACCTGAATTTCAAAAGCAGCTAGATGTGGCTTGGCAGGTGTGCGATCGCTTTGATTTGCAAACCGACATTTGGCGAGGACGAATTTTACGCGCTGTTCGCGACAGGGAGAAAATAGGCGGTGAGGGACGAGGTGCTGGTTTTCTCAAATGGCTCAAAGAACGAGAAATTGGCAAAAGTCAAGCATATGCTCTGATTCAACTGGCGAACAGCGCTGATACCCTTTTAGAAGAAGGAAGATTAGAACCCTCAGCCATCAATAACTTTAGCAAACGGGCGTTTATCGAAACTGCCAAAGCAGCGCCAGAAGTTCAACAGATGGTTGGTGAAGCAGCCCAAAAAGGCGATCGCATCACCAGACGGGAAGTACGTCAAATCAACGACGAATGGACAGCAATGTCTTCGGAGTTGCTACCCGAACCAGTCAAGATAAAAGCAGCAGAAAATTCTCTTCCTCCCCGTTACATCGCGCCACTGGTGAAGGAGATGGAGAAATTGCCAGAGTCTCACCAAAACGCGATTCAAAAGGAAATATCCCAAAATCCTGACATAGATACCATCAAGCAAGTCACCACAGATGCTCGTAATCTGGCAAAATATCTCAAAGCAGCGGTTCAAGTCCAAGCGCTAAACGCTCAAGAAGTTGACATCGAAACAGCCTTGATAGAAGCTCAAAGAGTTGGCTGTCTGAGCATAGCAGCAGACTTAGTAAATCAAGCATCCCAACTAGAGCAAATGATTGCCAAATTGTACATGAGTTGGAAGAAAATTGGTAATCTATCAGACCGTTTGTATGTGGATACGGGTGCAAGTACACCACGCTTGCGAGAACTTCTGGAATGCTTGGAACCTCTTGGCGGTGAAGTTATGGAGTTACAACTGAGTGGTGGGACTGAACACACTATCCGCTTGCAGATACAGGAGACTAGTTAAAAAGTAGGCTGTGGGGAGTGGAGAAAACACAAATACGCGCGTGCTGTTGAATACGAACCGTGTCCTCCCCTGCTTCGTCTGGTTCTTTTGAAACAACAATCAGAACTTCGTTACCTCCATAGGCAGGCAGTTTTGTACTACTATACAAATTAAGTCTGCAGTGTAGGCTCAACCTAATTTGCAAGATTAGGGCTTGGTTTGATAAATCACGACTTGCTTTCTGGGCTTTGCTTTTCAGGAATCAACTGCCAAGACGTTGTAGATGTAGATGAATCCTGTATCAAAACCGGTTTAAAAATTGTTGTTAATTGTTATTGTTCGTAGAGGGTTACGACTAGCAATCAAGACTGACATTTTACTAAGTTTCCTAGTCAAAACTAAGTAAAAAGGCTACTATGTATATATTTAATTACATACAGTGAGTTTGCAAAAAGTTGCGAAGATAAGTTTGTTAGCGAGAGTGTTGTTAATGTAACTACTCAGTATATTGTGTGAAAAAAGATGAATCAATATAACCATAGAATAAATAATGGTGAGCTTTCTAACATAATGCCTTTATGGAAGTTTTGCACTTTATATATTTTTACTTTGGGTATTTATCAACTCCCCTGGGCGCATAAACAATGGAAATTTCTCAAAGAACGCAATAATCCAAAAATTAGTGCCTGGTTTCGCTCTTGGTTTTTACCTTTTTACTTATACAGTTTATCTCAAAAACTATTTGCCCTAGCTGAAGAACAAGGATATAGAGAAAAGCCTTCACCTTTTCGGGTGACGTTTTTTTACTGGATATTTTATGTGCTAGATTTTCACAATTCACTGCAGCTTGTATGGTTATTAAGCTTCATTCCATTATTAACTGTATTAAAGGCAGTGAATTATTATTGGCAACAACAACAGCCAAACATACGAGTCAACGAATCTTTCACAGGTAGAGAAATTGTGTGGATGGTATTTGGTGTAATTTTATGGATATCAAACATTTATGTTTACTTGAATAGAAATAAAACATAAGTCAATCTACGTTGAGCGGTGATTAGCGAATAACGTTGATTGTTAGCGTTTTGATAGAGGCTTCATAGTACTCCATTCCCCAATAACCATCAAAAGTATGAGCTACTGCCTCAATCCCAATTGTCAAAAACATCAAAATCCTGAGCATGGAAATTTCTGCATAAGTTGCGGGACAAAGCTGCTGCTGAAAGACAGATACCGTGCCATAAGTCAGCTAGGTGAGGGTGGATTTGGTAAAACATACCGCGCAGTCGATCAAGACAGAATGAATGAATTCTGCGTCATTAAGCAATTTTCACCGTCACCAGAAATTCAAGGAAATTCACAAGCGTTAAACAAGGCAATTGAATTATTTAATCAAGAGGCAATTCGGCTGTACGAACTAGGGATGCATGAGCGCATTCCCAATCTGCTCGCCTCTTTTGAACAGAACAAATGCTTGTATCTGGTACAAGAGTTTGTCGATGGGCAAAATTTATTACAGGAATTGGAACGATATGGAGTATACAACGAAAGTCAGATTTGGCAATTTCTAAATGATTTGTTACCAGTCCTGAAGTTTATTCATGAACGCGGCGTTATTCACCGGGATATTAAGCCCGAAAATATTATCTGTCGCCAGAAAGATCGTGCTCTTGCTTTAATTGATTTTGGAGTTTCCAAACAAGCTTCGGGCACTGTTATGTCTGTGAACCGGGGTACAATGGCGGGTACTCCAGGCTATGCTCCGAATGAACAAATCCGCTCTGGTGAAGCATATCCAGCCAGTGACTTATATGCTTTAGGTGCAACTTGTTTACATTTAATTACAGGAATCCACCCTTCTAATCTCTACAGTTCCTGGGAATCTCGTTGGTTATGGCGAGAACACCTGGAAAAAACAGATGTAACCATCAGCAAAAGGTTAGGGGAAGTCTTAGACAAACTACTACAAGAGCGAGTGGGTGATCGCTACCAATCAGTTGATCAAGTATTAAGAGATATACACGCCACAACTTCATCTGCTAACATTCCAGAAACAGTTATCTCTAACCCAACACCACCATCAACCATTACTCAGACATGGGAGTGCTTACACACTCTCACAGGTCATGCTGCCTCGGTGCGTTCTGTTGTTATCAGTCCAGATGGTCAGACAATTGCTAGTGGTAGCGATGATAGTACCATTAAACTGTGGCATTTAGGCAGCGCCAGCTTAATTCGCACCCTGACATCACACTCAGGCTTGCTGAAACGCGAGGCAACTTGGTTTACTTGCTTAGTGTTTAGCCGAGATGGTCAAACATTAGCCAGTGCTAGCTTAGATAAGTCTATCAAAATTTGGGATTGGGGTAGTGGTAAGCACATTCGCAATTTGAAAGGACATTCCGACTCGGTTTATGCGATCGCCATCAGCCCAGATGGTCTATCTCTTGCCAGTAGTAGTAGGGACAACACAATCAAAGTATGGTCTCTACCCACTGGGGAACAAATTCGCAATCTTATGGGGCATTCTAACTCGGTTTGTGCCCTTGCTATCAGTCCAGATGGTCAAACTCTTGTCAGTGGTAGTCGAGATAACACGATTAAGGTGTGGAACCTAATAAGCGGGAAGTTGCTTAGCACTTTCACTGGGCATACAGACTGG
This sequence comes from Brasilonema sennae CENA114, assembly GCF_006968745.1. Lineage (NCBI taxonomy): Bacteria > Bacillati > Cyanobacteriota > Cyanophyceae > Nostocales > Scytonemataceae > Brasilonema > Brasilonema sennae. Next base: position 3,149,839 of record NZ_CP030118.1, read on the forward strand.
GTTTCTGGTATTGCTATCAGTCCTAATGGTAAGACATTAATTAGCGTCAGTCGCGACAAAACTATTCAACAGTGGCACTTAAACAATGGCACAATGATTCGTAGCTTAGTCGGTCATTCTGATTGGGTAAGTGCTGTCGCTATTAGTCCTAATGGTCAAATTCTCGCCACTGGAAGTCGGGATAAAACTATCAAGTTGTGGGACATGGGCAATGGGCAACTCATTGATACCCTTACCGGACATTTAGATTTGATTCATTCTCTCACTATCAGTCCAAATGGAAAGAGCATTGTCAGTAGTAGTAATGATGGTGCAGTAAAGATTTGGCGATGTCACTAACGATGAACAGGCGCTGCTATAAATTGCTCAATTCTTCTGTTGAAAGACGCACAACGCGCGATCGCGCACTAAGCTAGAATTAGCAAAAGCAAGTAAAAGTTAACCTGTCTCCCAGGTATCGTGATAATGGACTAAAAACCAGCTATTTTCCCCTAAAACACAAGATAGTGCCTTATTAGGAACAAAGGATGTCAACAACTCGACAACTAAGGGTAATAATACTATAACAGCAGCTAGCAGTAGAATTCCTAGCCTTGGGGAAGTTTTCAATTTAGCTGCTAGGCTACCCTTGCTGAAGTCTCCTTCTAAAGGTCTATGTTGAGAGTGCTTGGCGTTTAGGATTTTGGATTCGTCATCCATCATGAATCCCCTGTCTCTGTTATTGCCTACTTGTTTTGTGAATTAGCTTGAGCTAATCCCACCAGCAAAAGCTAATCTATAACATAGAGACTTGTTAAGTAAAATTAAATCATAGTTACCCTTGCCCTTATTTCACGGGCAAAACTCGATTCTTGTATAAGATAATTCATTTCACGGGAGTGAATGTACAATGCAGCAGCTTGTAGATCAACCAGAACTTGACTTCCAGAGCGAAGTATACAAAGACGCTTACAGCCGGATCAATGCGATTGTGATAGAAGGCGAACAAGAAGCGCACGCAAATTATCTCAAACTCACTGAACTGCTGAGCGAAAATCAAGATGAGCTAATTCGGCTTTCTAAGATGGAAAGTCGCCACAAAAAAGGATTTGAAGCTTGTGGGCGCAATCTGAAGGTAACGCCAGATATGCAATTTGCTCAAGAGTTTTTTGCCCCATTGCATCAAAATTTTCAAAAAGCAGCCGCTGAAGGTAAAGTCGTTACTTGCTTGCTGATTCAGTCTTTGATTATTGAATGTTTTGCGATCGCCGCATACGAAATTTACATCGAAGTTGCTGATGATTTTGCTCGTAAAATCACCGAAGGGGTAGTTAAAGATGAATACAGCCACCTCAACTTTGGAGAAGTATGGTTGAAAGAACACTTTGAACAATCCAAAGCGGAATTAGAAGAAGCAAATCGCCAAAACTTACCCATAGTGTGGAAAATGCTCAACTCTGTTGAGGATGATGCGCGCACCTTAGCTATGGAAAAGGACGCTTTAGTAGAAGCTTTCATGATTCAATACGGAGAAGCTCTTAGTAATATTGGTTTTTCCACCCGCGAGCTCATGCGTCTGTCTGCCTACGGAATCACCGGATAGGACAACAGGAAATTCAAAGTTTCCACTTCTTGAAAGAGTGGGGATTAGGGATCTACCCTTGGGAGGAATTCAAAGTATGCCCTATGCCTGCGGCGGACGGGCACGCTGAGTCCCAAGGGGACACGTTCTTGCAACGCGAACAAAGGAGGAGTGCGTCCCGCTGCGCTAACAAAGTTCAAAATTAAAGAGTCTTTTTTTGAATTTTGCATCTTGAATTTTGAATTTTTAAGAAGCGAGTGGGGCTTGCATCCTTTTTTTGAATTTCTTAAAAGCCAGAGCAGACTCTCATTTGCTGGTTAGTTTTTGTGTAGTATTTTGAAGGGTTAATTATATCTTAACCCGCCTATTCCACCCTTCTAACGAAGGATACGCGTCACAACATCGTTCATGTTTGGTCTAATCGGACACCTTACTAGTTTAGAACACGCGCAAGCAGTAGCCAAAGAATTGGGCTACCCAGAATATGCTGATCAGGGGTTAGATTTTTGGTGCAGCGCTCCGCCCCAAATTGTCGATAACATTACAGTTACCAGTGTTACCGGACAAAAAATTGAAGGGCGGTATGTAGAGTCAGGCTTTTTGCCAGAAATGCTGGCAACTCGTCGCATCAAAGCTGCAACACGCAAAATCCTCAACGCTATGGCTCACGCTCAAAAGCACGGGATAAGTATTACAGCTTTAGGCGGATTTTCTTCAATAATTTTTGAAAACTTTAATTTAGAGCAATTCAAACAAGTCCGCAATATTAAATTAGAGTTTGAACGCTTTACCACAGGTAACACTCATACAGCATACATCATTTGTCAACAGGTAGAAAAAGCATCGAAGCAAGTAGGCATTGAACTATCAAATGCAACGGTTGCTGTATGCGGGGCGACTGGAGATATTGGTAGTGCTGTTTGTCGTTGGTTGGATGCAAAAACAGATGTTAAGGAACTGTTGCTAGTAGCCCGTAACCAAGAACGCCTACAACAGCTGCAAGACGAACTGGGGCGTGGAAAAATCCTGTCTATGGAAGAAGCACTTCCCCAAGCTGATATTGTCGTTTGGGTTGCTAGTATGCCTAAAGGGATGGAAATCGATCCCAAAGTTTTAAAGCAACCTTGTTTGCTGATTGATGGTGGCTATCCAAAAAATCTCGCAACTAAAGTTCAGCATCCAGGTGTACACGTCCTAAATGGTGGGATTGTGGAACATTCCCTGGATATTGATTGGAAAATTATGGGCATCGTCAATATGGATGTTCCAGCACGCCAGTTGTTTGCTTGTTTTGCAGAATCAATGCTATTGGAATTTGAGAAGTTATACACTAACTTCTCTTGGGGGCGCAATCGGATTACTGTAGAAAAAATGGAGCAAATTGGTCAGGTATCAAGAAAGCATGGATTTAGACCACTCCTGGTTTAGTGATTAGTCATAAGTCATGAGTTATTAGTTATGAGCTAGTGACTCATGAGTCTAGAAAATCCCCTTGCCCCACACCTCAATTTTTACTCTTCACTTTTTTCGTCAAAAAATGGCTACTACCGAGCGTAAACCGCTACTGTTGGATTTTGAAAAGCCGCTAGCAGAACTGGCAACTAGAATTGAGCAAATTCGGCAACTTGCAGAAGAAAACGGCGTCGATGTTTCTGGTCAAATTCGTCAGCTAGAAGCACGCGCCATGCAACTGCGTGAAGAAATATTTGGTAGTCTATCGCCGTCTCAGCGACTACAAGTCGCTCGTCATCCGCGCCGCCCTAGTACCCTTGATTATATTCAAGCTATCAGTGATGAATGGATGGAGTTACATGGCGATCGCTGTGGTTCTAACGACCCTGCCTTAGTTGGTGGTGTAGGTCGTTTGGGCGGACAACCTGTGGTTATGCTGGGTAATCAAAAAGGGCGCGACACAAAAGACAATATTGCCCGTAATTTCGGTATGGCTTCCCCTGGAGGCTATCGTAAGGCGATGCGGTTGATGGAACATGCCAACAAGTTTGGCATGCCAATTTTAACTTTTATCGACACGCCAGGAGCTTTACCTACAGTCGTAGCTGAACGACAAGGTGCAGGAGAAGCGATCGCATACAACCTACGTGAGATGTTTTCCTTAGATGTGCCGATAGTTTGTGCTGTTATTGGTGAAGCCTTTTCTGGCGGTGCATTGGGTATTAGTATTGGCGATCGCCTGCTGATGTTTGAACACGCCGTTTACACTGTGATTACTCCTGAAGCCTGCGCTGCTATTTTGTGGAAAGATGCTGCCAAAGCCCCCCAAGCAGCAGCTGTCTTGAAAATGACAGCACCGGATTTGAAACACTTGGGAATCATCGACCAGATATTACCTGAACCCATTGGCGGTGCTCATTCTGACCCTCTGGGAGCAGTTACCACTCTCAAGCAAGCCCTCTTAGACAATTTGGAGGAACTCAACCGCTTGGCTCCTAGTGAACGACGCCAAATGCGCTACGAAAAGTTCCGGAAAATTGGTGTCTTTACTGAACTGTCCCACTCATAAGACCTCAGCTACTTGATCACAATAGCGGCAATGCTATAATTGCCTATGTCATTTAAAGATTTTTAACAATCTTTTAAGTCATAGGCATTTGTATTTTTAGTCATGAGTCAACTGCTAAGCCTTATGTTCTGTCCCTATGGGTAATATAGAAACTTATAGTTTTTAGTAGGAGGTACAAACCGCGTACTCGTTAAACTACTAAGCTGACTATCCCCTTGAATTATGATATGAATTTCTAGGGAGTAGGAGCGCAAATGTCTTACCTATTCCAGTACGAGCGGCTATGCTGTACAGATATTAGCGGTTTGTACAACTTTTACAACTGTCATCTACAGTTTCTTCTAACCCTATGGAATATGTGAAATGGGGTAAATATCTCTTCGCAATACAAAATAGCAATTGTCGAAGAAAGTTAATCGGATTCTTAGGTTTGTTTAATCTATCGACACTACCAGACTTATATAACAGAGTAGTGACGTGGTTATCAAACCGTTAAACAATTTGAAAGTTAGTTCTTGAGCTTCCTTTGCTACCACAACAGGCAGTTATTCATAAATTGACTATCGTGCCTGGGGCTGGCACACTCTAACTAGTCATTTGTCTATTGTCTTTAGTTTTTGCTAATAATACAAGACTCATGACTGCTGACTCATTGCTCCTAATCAAACCTTAACTAAAACTCGACACCATGACTATTGCTCCTTCCGACGGAACCAATTGCTCTCAACAATCTCCTCTGATTCCAGACTTGACGGAAGCCATCTCTACAAGACCAGATCGCAACACTCACAATGGGCAGCAAGCTGAGTTGCACCCGCAAACAGAGGAGCAAATGGAGCAAATGATGGACGCGGTACGGACTCTACTGGTGGGTGTTGGAGAAGATCCCGAACGCGAGGGATTGCTGAAAACACCCAAGCGGGTAGCAGAGGCAATGAGGTTTCTCACCAGTGGTTATAACCAATCTTTAGAAGAAATCGTCAACGAAGCCATCTTTGATGAAGGTCATAATGAGATGGTATTAGTACGGGACATCAACGTTTTTAGCTTGTGCGAACACCATATGTTGCCATTTATGGGCAAAGCTCATGTTGCTTATATCCCTAATCAAAAAGTTGTGGGATTGAGCAAGCTTGCTCGTATTGTCGAGATGTATTCCCGACGCTTGCAAGTGCAAGAAAGGCTCACTCGCCAAATTGCTCAAGCAATTCAAATGATTCTAGAACCACAGGGAGTTGCCGTTGTGATGGAAGCTACACATATGTGCATGGTTATGCGGGGTGTCCAAAAACCTGGTTCTTGGACTGTGACAAGCGCAATGCAGGGTGTATTTCAAGATGATCATAAAACTCGTGAAGAATTCTTCAACTTAATTCGTCACCAATCATCGTTGTTCTAACCTACATTCCGCACCCTCAGGTGTCACATTACGAATTTTTAGGGAACGCTTAACAGTGAACAGTGAACAGTAAACAGTGAACAAGGGGTGGACTTTGTCCGTTTCCTACCTGATAACTGGTAACTGATAACTGATAACTGTTAATTACACTCAGCACTTTGAATGCAGCTTTTCAAACAACTTAGCTACCTTGTCTAAATCCTTATCTCCTGGGGCACGTTCTACACCACTCGATAGGTCAATGCCACTAGGGGTTATCTGAGTCAAAGCCTGTATAATGTTCTCTGGAGTGAGTCCCCCCGCCAAAAACCAAGGACAGCTAGGGCGAAATTGCTGCAACATTGTCCAGTCTAGAGTTGTGCCTGTACCACCTAGTTGCTGTGGATGGTAAGCATCAAGTAACAGCGTATCTGCGTTTGAAGTATAAGTTTCAGCTTTTTCAGTATCTTCAAAACTACGGATTCTCAAAGCTTTAATGATTTCTATATCTGGTAGCAATTGACGCAACTGCTGACAAAATTCCGGGGATTCATCTCCGTGTAATTGAACGCCAGTTAAGCCAGAATGAACTACTGTTTGAGTAATTTCAGGAACAGAAGTATTGGCAAAAACTCCAATTTTGTCGATTTTTTCGGGCAGTTGTTCCACAACCGCCCGAATTTGCTCTATATTGATATAGCGCGGTGAGGTTGGAACACAAATAAATCCTAAGGCTGTTGCACCAAAAGAGGCGATCGCCTTCCCCTGTTGTGGTTGAGTTATTCCGCAAATCTTTACCCGCATAGATATTTTTGAGAAATAATAGTAGTAATAGTTACATCAAACCTAAATTGTATAAACAATTTCAAGTTCTTTCCTTTATGATTCTATAATCTTTATGGTTTACCAATAAGCAGTCAGCGCATAGCTAGCCATATGCTAATGACTGACCACTTGTCAATTTTTCTATTTAGGAGATAAAAGCTTGATTTCATCTATCTTACTAGCAGCAGCCGCCACCACTGTTCCCGCAACACCTGAGTGGAATCCTACTGTAGGAATCATCATCAGCGTCAGCTGTTTAGTAGCTCTTTTGCTGACATCGTTTACTAAATCTCCCAAGGTAGGTCCCAAACTGCCCGTACTTCCCGTAACTCTTCCAGGATTCATTGCTGCTATGTGTTTTGGGCATATTGTAGGGATTGGCATTGTTCTGGGGTTGACAAATCTCGGTGGCATCTAGATTTTGAGAGAGATGTTTTATGACAACATCTCTGTATCCCCGACCATAGTCTTTTTTAAGTACCGTAGCGTACACATAAACTCAAAGCCTCGGCTTCGCTGGACTTTGACGCGGCAGGTTTTTTCTCTTTCAAGTCATCTTTTGAAGCAGAGAAGACCTGCCACTTATATTTTTAACTCTTAAATAACTGCGCCCTAGTTTGAGTTTTGCTCGCTCTTCAGAATTGTCTATTCTAGAAATTGGAGTCTATATAACCAGCCATTGCTGATTTTCCAAATTTCAGTAAGCAAAAGTTAGTGAGGCAAAAGGATATATGTGTAAAAAAGAACATATAAAACGTATTTCTGAGCGATTAAAAATATCTAGTTTTAGGAAAATGTGATGCAAACAAATTGGAAAATCGGGTCTTTATTCGGAATCCCACTGTTTTTAGACCCCCTGTGGTTTGTGATTTTAGGGTTGGCAACCCTTAACTTTGGGGTGGCTTACCAAACATGGGGAACGACTCTAGCTTGGAGTGGTGGAGTGGTGATGGCATTACTGCTCTTTGGTTCAGTATTATTGCACGAATTGGGTCATAGCTTAGTTGCGCGATCGCAAGGTATAAAAGTCAATTCGATTACTCTATTCCTGTTTGGTGGTATTGCTTCTATCGAAGAAGAATCCAAAACCCCAGGAAAAGCATTTCAAGTCGCAATTGCCGGACCATTCGTGAGTGTTGTCCTGTTTGTCCTCCTCAGCCTGCTAGTAAATGTTTTGCCTGATAACAGTCCTGCTAACGTCATGGTTAGAGATTTAGGCAGAATCAACTTAGTTTTGGCACTGTTCAACCTGATTCCTGGTTTACCCTTAGATGGCGGACAAGTTTTAAAAGCAGCTTTGTGGAAAGTAACAGGGAACCGCTTTCAAGCTGTACGGTTAGCAGCAAAAGCAGGGCAAATTTTGGGTTATGGGGCGATCGCCCTAGGTCTAGCAGTAGATTATTTTACAGGGGAATTAGTCACTGGTTTGTGGATAGCCTTGTTAGGTTGGTTTGGTATCCGCAATGCCACCACCTATGACCGCATAACAACATTACAAGAAACCTTACTCAATTTAATTGCCGCCAATGCAATGACTCGTGAGTTTCGCGTCGTCGATGCTAATCAGACTTTGCGTTCTTTCGCCGAGTCCTACCTTTTGGAGACTAACACTCCTGGAGTTTATTTTGCCGAATCTGATGGACGTTACCGGGGCATCATTTCCATAGACGATTTGCGCCTTGTGGAAAGAAGTGAATGGGAAACCCTCACGGTGCAAAGTATAGTGCATCCCCTGACAGAAATTCCCACTGTTGTTGAGTCAACTCCTATAGCAGAGGTGATTAACAAGCTGGAAAATGAACAATTACCCCGCATCACGGTGCTTTCTCCTGCTGGTGCTGTGGCTGGTGTGATTGATCGAGGGGATATTGTGCGGGAATTAGCACAAAAGTTAAATTTGCGGATCACCGAAGCTGAGATTAAGCGGATAAAAGAGGAAGGCAGTTATCCGCCTGGTTTACAATTGGGAGTTATTGCAAAATCGCTGCAATCGTAAACTGTTTTTAGCATACTTGGAGTGCACCATTCAACAAAGTAAAGCACCTCAAGTATGCTTTAAAAAAAAATCTTGTTTTGTAACAAATTTTATAGTTCTGGATAAAATTGTTCCTGTTCTTGTGAGGTCTTAATATGAGGCTATGCAACGCCAAGACGTTTAAAGTACAGGAGTCAAACACCTATGTATGATGGTTTGAAGTGTCATGAATTAGACAAGAATCATAAATTTTGGACAGGAATTTTACCTGATGAATTGCATTTGAATCAAGCAGAACTAAATAATCTCTGGGATATACATCCATGTGATGCTCATGAAATCAAAATGTATGGGCGTTTTGTTAAAGCACCACGTTGGCAGCAGGTTTATGGAGTAGATTATCACTATACAGGACGAGTCAACAAAGCTTTACCTATTCCGTTATTGCTTGAACCGCTTGGACAATGGAGTAAAGAGAAGATAAATAATCACCTCAATGGAATGGTAGTCAATTGGTATGATGGCAAGTTAGGTCACTATATGGGAAAACACCGCGATAGTACTACAAATATGCTCAGTGGCGCACCGATTGTTGTTATCTCATTTGGAGAAGAGCGCATATTTAGATTACGTCCTTGGAAAGGGGAAGGCTATAAAGACTTTGTGACAAAACATGGTTGTGTGTTTGTCATACCTTATGAAACCAATCAAGCTTGGACTCATGAAATTCCCTTTTCAAAGAAATATCAAGGTCAAAGAATTTCGCTCACACTTCGAGCTTTTGATGTGATGTAAGAATTTGGAATAGAATTAGCATAGGTTGTTATCCATCTGTTAGTAGAATCAGTTTCATGACACTTAGTTGTTTCTTAAATTATGCATGTTCGCTGGATTTAAGGAGAATTCAAAAAGAATTTATAACCAGTTGGAGATGTGCTACTTGGTTTAATTTTAACTAAGACGACATCATTTTTGATATTACGATCCCCTGATTGTGAAAATTGAATTTTCCCCGTTGCACCATCAGGAGAAAAGTTGGGATTATGCAAGACTTTTTGTAGTTCCTCACGAGTTGTACTTTGCTGCAAACCGCTAATAATAGCGACAGCTGCATCGTAACTTGTGGCAGAACGCCAAGTCACGGGACTACCCCAAAGTTGCTGGGCATTTTTTGCAAAGTTATTTTTCAAATTCTTTTCTGGATGCCAAGGTACGACTAACTCCAAACCATTGACATCTGAGCGTCCTTGTTGTAGTGTTTGGGATGTATAAAGGGTAGGACTGCCAAACAGTTTCAGCCTTCCTTTATTGGCTGCGGCTAAATCTAATGCTTTGTTAATTCTGTCTACATGAGGAGCTAAGACTAAGCCATCTGCACCGCTCTTAATAGCATCAGTAATAACTTTATTTGGGTTGAAATCTAGTGCTGAGAAATCGCAGGTTATATTGACAAGTTTTCCTCCATCTTTGTTGATAGCATAACTAAATTCGTCTTGAAGAGATTGAGGATTTATGACTCTTCCATCTACGCAAATTGCTAAATTTCTTTGATTGAGATTGTTGATAGCGTAGCTAGATAAAGCCTCAGCAATAGAACGAATATTAGGAGCAGTACGAAATATATAGGAGCCACATCCTAATAATTTGAAAGAAAAAAGGGTGGGGTAAATATTTACTAATTTCCTCTGCTGGTAAATGGGGCAAGCCACAACAGAAGCATCAGATCCATTATGAGCAATAACTGCTAAAATTTTCTGGTCTGCCACTAAGGAATTGGCAAGTTTTTCAGCAATGTTGCGATTATTACCGTCAGAAGCGATTTCTACTTGTAATAAATGTCCTCTAATGCCATCTTTTTTATTGATTTCATCTTGAGCTTGAGCAACACCTTGAAGTATTTCTTTGGCAACATTAAGATTGCTGCCAATGTGAACACTCACAGCAATTTTCAAGATTTTAGCACTACGAGCAGCAGAAGCATTTAGTAAGTATATCCGCGACTCGGGATCGTTGGGCATCTTTTGCACAGATGCTTGAAAATGTGCTATTGCGTTGTCATAATCTCCTGCTGCGAAAGCTTGCACGCCCAATTGTTTCTCGTTACTAGGGTTATCTTGAACTAAAATTTTCTCACCCAGACTAATACGGCTTTCCATAGAGTCTTTTGGTTCAAAGCTGTAGCCAGTGGAGGCTTTGGGATTGCGTTTGACTTCTACTAACACAGCATTACCAACGCGATCGCCTGAAGGTAAAAACTTAATTGTACCTGTTGCTCCCTGTAGGGAAAAAGTACCAGATGATAAAGCTTGTTGTACTCCTTCTCTAGTATCCTTTTGTTTAAATGCTGCGGCAATTGCTTGAGTCGCATCAAAAGCGGTAGCTGTACGCCAGGTAACTAAGTCTTTATCACCCCATAGTTTGTATGCATTTTGGACAAAGTTTTTGTCGGGGGAGACGCTTCCATGCCAAGGAACTGGTACCACCATACCGTTAACAGCATCGCCAGCAGCCAGAGTGTTTTTGGTTTGTAAACTGGGGTTTCCTAATAACGTAATTTTGCCTTGATTTTCTTTGGCAAGTGCAATCGCTTTATCCATTCTGTTGACTTGAGGGTTCAGAAGTATGGCATCTACATCTTTTGCATTTTTTATAATCGTTTTTGGCTGAAAATTCTTGGACGCAAAATCGCAATTAATGTTAATTAATTGACCACCTTTTTGCGCAATTGCCTTCTCAAAATCATTTTTAAATGACTGGTCTGCTGCGTTAGAATCATTACAGGTACTTATTCGGTTTTTGCCAGTAGTTTTGGCATATTCAGCCAGAGCATCTGCAATTGTCGTAAAGCTGATAACTGTCCTATAGATATAGTTACCGTCGGTGCCATGTGGGCGATCTGTTAATCTTGTGGAGCTACTGGTTGGTGAAATCATCACCAATTTTCGAGCCTGATATTTATCAGAGGCTGGAAGGCTAGCATCGCTACTGTTATGCCCAACTACTGCTAAAATATTATCTTTATCTTGCACAAATCTATCAGCAACCTTTACAGCAATATCAGGATTGTTATCATCGTTGGCAATTTTAACTTTCAATAACTTTCCATTCATGCCACCTTGATTGTTTATCTCTTGTTGAGCTTGCGCCACTCCCCGGAGAATTTCTTGGGCAACATTCGGGTTAGTGCCAATAGGAACGGGAACGCCAATTGTCAGTGCTAGTTCATGACCAATCTTGGAATTATTCAGATATATTAACGTTTCTGGATCGTTAGGATACTGCTGTAAAGACTGTTGAAACTTACTTGTTGCTAGCTTGTAATTTTTCTGCCTATACGCCTTTACACCCTCTTGTTTATAGGAAGTTGTGAATGTTTTGACTAAGATTTTATTGCCATCGCTAAAGCGAGCACGAGATTGAAATTCATCAAGAACACGCCATGAAATCATACCAAAACCTACTATTGCACTGATAACAATAGCTGTTCGCAAAGCAACTTTTTTCCAATTTTGTTGTTGATGCTGTCGGGGATATTTCAGTTCTGCTGCTGCAGTATTTTGAAAAATAACAGGTAGCCACGAAGCACAAGGATACTGATTTTCCCATTCTTCTTGCAAGCGTGCACGAGCTTGTTGTACAGATGCATATAAAGATTCACCAGCCGCAAATGCGGTGAGAAAATATTCCAAAAAATGTTGTGCTATTATATCGGGAACAGGCTCGCGCATGACAATTGTATAGGAAATTCGCGCATCAGCCAAATTGCGTGCTAGCCCAAGTCCGTCGCAAGAGTTAAAAATTGCAAGTTTTAATCCTTTTTGGACAGCATGTTTGAGAGTATTGCGCAGATTATCCAACGGTAAACTCTCGTTGGCATTAATTTGAATCTCTCCGCAACTAGCATCTTGTTGGCTACAACTATGTCCCGCAAAAAATAAAATATCCCAAGATGGAGTCCACAATTTGTTTCTTAATCCTGGACATGATGGTTCTCTCAAAGGTTCAATGATTGCACCAGGTAATATTTGTCCGAGGGCTTGCAAATCTTGTTGAATATCGATACCATGACCGTAACCGAGAACAGCAAGGATTTTAACAGGAGTTGTTAACTGCTGTGTTTTTAACTTCTTATTGGATAGTTCATACTCTGGACTAACTACAATTTCTGGCTGATCATCGTCCAACTGAAAAAAATCCCATAAATGCCAAGGTAATCGCTGTAGCAGAGAATCTTGCGTTTGTAAAATAAAACGGGTATTTTTCCAATTATCAACTCTTCGTGAAATTCGCCGCTCTAATTGTCGTACTGATGGTTTATTTAACCATTCGTTGAAACTGGATAGAAAATCTTGAGCAGCTTGATTGCAAGCTTCTATAGTAGATACATTTGTTATTTGACTTTCAGGAAGGGTGATTAACCAATTGACTGGTAAATGACGATAAATTGTTTGCCAATTTTCGTAGTTTCTCTTAACTAGCAATGCGGGCGGTAACCTGCCAGAAAAATTCTCAGAATCTGGTCTACCTTGTTCACCTATTCTAACTCTGACAGGAAACCCTGTCTCAACACTGCCTTCTCCAATCTCGAAGATAACCCGCATGTTCACTTTTCTCACCGTGTACTAATTGACCTAGCTAAATGATAAAGTGTTCCGTAATATTTGCATTATTTACACTAACCTGAACTCCGAATCTTTCACCAAATTCTCCACAAAATTTTAATTGGATGTAATTATCAACAACTCTTGCTTTGACTTCAAGAAACGGTTCTCCATTTTCATACAATCCAGCTAATTGCAAGCCGGGTGGTAAGTAGGACTGATTTCCTATCGGATATACTCGCAACAGAACAGCAACAGTTTTGTCAGGTTTACATAAAATTGCTACCATTAAAGCCACCGGATTATTTGCTAGTTGCATCCCTAAATCCATGATGCGTCTAGCACTGATAGCAGGGTGCTTTGGTTCTATCGTCCACAAAGTTTCTGCAAGCTTCCAACGCTTCTCTTCATCTTCAGTTGTTTTTAAAAGCTGAGCAAGTACATCGGTAACACTAATAGAGTTAATATTATGGTGAGGTGATTCTACATCTTCGACTTGATTACCAGACATTTTTTCTAAAAGTTCTGAAGGTAAATTGTTTTCCCAACTGCGATGGGGAAATAATTGCTCAATGACTTTCCAAACTTCTTCTGAACTATCTAACTGAAATCCTCTTACCCCTCTAAAACGAAAGGCTACTTGAGGAGTTCTTTTACAGGATAATTCTTCAATACTTTGCCATTGAGATTTGTAGATACCTTCAAGCCATTGCCGCAAATGCACGAGATGGGAAGATTCTATTAATCTTTCTAATGGTTGTAACTCTTCAATGTCAATTTGTGATGTTTTAATATCAGGTAAAAATCCTCTGACTTTTCCTTCGGTGCAGGTTTTATTTAGTTCTACAACAACATAACCAATACGATTGTCCCAAACATCAGGAGGAACATAACAAAGGCGATCGCCTGTCCTGATTGCTCTACATTCTAAACGTCCCACTCCGGTAAGCAGTAAATCTGCAACATCTGCCATCAAGCGCCCGTATTGGTTCCAGCTATAACTGGCTTCTAATTCAGTCGTAATATCCAGCATTTCTAAGTAGCTATTGACCACTAGTACAGCTAGAGTATTTACATACACTTGTTTAGCTTTTGGTTGAGTTGGTTGTTCTTGGGCAAATTCCAGAGCAGTTTCTCGAAATTTCGCCGGAATGGGAATAGAGATGATTTGCTGTTGGGTAGAGTAACTCATAGCCGTAGATTCAAAAATTAGGATTCGATATGAAAATAACCTTCGCCATCAAAATAACCTTGGGAATTGCCAAAGTTGAGAAGGCGGGGAAAACACTGACGTTGATAGAAACCGCTGAGGGTGGGTATGGATTTGCCAAACTCTTGAGATAAATCTTCCCAGGGAGTTTCAGGTGGTAAACGACGTTCAATTAAGACTAGACAGTTAATGTCTGGGCGATCTTTTATATGGATGCGACGCAAATTATTGCCTTCTTGTTTTAACCATTCCTGAATTTCTTGTAATATGGGTGGTGCTTGCGATCGCGCTGGAATTAAATTTACTGGATCTAGTTCTTCACCATTTTGATCTTGTATGGGATGAATTCTATTATTACTACCAACCCTACGATGATCTTCCAACCTAAACTTCAAATACCCGTTGAGCCATGTTATGACACTACCTTTTTCTGAATTGTAGGGGTTCTTGGCAGTACAAGCCTCACAAAGATTGCAGCAAAAATATAGCCAGGTTTTTTGTAGTGCTTCCTCCGCATCAGGTACACCCGTACCCCGCAACAGTTTTCCTGTTTTTTGAATTAGTAAAAAAAGTTTGTGCAATCCTTTTTGACGTTCAATACTACCTCTCGGATGCTGACAGGTTTGTTTCACAAGTTGGAGGATTTGTACTTCTAATTCATCCATACTGTCATCGTCAGTCTGATTTGATTGTTCAGGGTTACCTGGCAATAGTCTTGGCATAACTTACCCCTACGTTATCAGTTATCAGTTACCAGTTATCAGTTACCAGTTATCAGTTATCAGTTACCAGTTATCAGTTATCACTGTTTACTGTTTACTGTTCACTGTTCACTGTTCACTGTTTTAAAGCTACTTTTCCAGATGTGGTCTGATTTCGTACTTGCTATTTTTGTCTTCAGACTTAAGTTGATTGATAACTTTGGTAACATCGACACCAGTTGTCTGGCGTAACTGCTCCAAGAAAGACGCCATTTTGGGAACACTACTACCATTTGTAGCATCAATTACAGTCAAATTGTCTACTCGTACCTCTGGGACTCCTGCAGCTAACATTCGCAACAATGGTTCTAGTTTTTGGAAGATGAAGATTTCTCGGGCAGATGCACCAGCGTTTTGCCAAGATTCGGCGAGATACTGCGTCCCGGCTGCTTGGGCTTTACCTTCTTCTACAATGCGGGCTGCATCTCCTTTTGCTTTGGCGATCGCCCGTTCCGATTCTGCCTCTGCTGGTGCAACCACATCAGCTTGTAACTGGTTTTCTACCTTTTTGATGCGTTCGGTTTGCACGCCAACTTCTGCTTGCACCTTTGCGACTTGGGCATTGACAACCGCTTCTACCTCTGCGATCATCGCAGTCCGCTTTGTTAGCGCGTCTTTAACTCTGCGTTCCGCGTCTACTTTGGCAATTTCTAAATCCCGTTCAATTTGTTTGAGTTTAGTAATACGGTTGTTTTCTGAAACTTTAATTATTGCCTCGGCTTTCGCTTGGGCTTCTGCTATGCGTGCATCTCGCAATAATTCTGCCTGCTGCTTGCGTCCGATAGAATCCAGATAGCGTACCTCATCAAAGATGTTTTTAATTTGTAGGTTGTCTAGTACTAATCCCAGCTTTTCCAAATCGTCTTCAGCTTCTTCAAGTAGGGTTTTGGCGAAGGCTATTTTATCTTCGTTCACCTGTTCTGGCGTCAAGTTTGCCAATACTCCCCGCAGATTTCCCTCTAGCGTCTCCTTTGCCAACTGTTCTATATCCTTGCGGCTTTTACCCAAGAGTCGCTCAATTGCATTGTAAATTGTCGGTTCTTCTCCAGCAATTTTGATATTTGCGACTCCTTCTACTGTCAGAGGAATTCCGCCTTTTGAGTATGCATTCGATACTCGCAACTCAATAATCATGTTTGTCAGATCCATGCGGAAAGTTTTCTCTAATAGCGGGGTTTGAATCCTACTACCTCCTTTCACTAAGCGGTATCCAACGGAATTTCCATCATCAAGAGAAGTGCGACTACCAGCGAAAATCAATACTTCACTTGGTTGACAAATATAGTATAAGTTACGAATCACCCACCAAGCAGCGGCAGTTCCAGTACCAAAAATTCCCAGTAGTAAAGCGATTATTTCCATCATTTTTCTCCCGAATTGAAGTGTAATTTGTAGAACATTAAAACAGGTTAATTAACCTTATTAGCTTTGGGTAGGCAATCGCTCATTTCAGGAATTGCGTTCCTTTGCTTTTGTACCCAAAAGATGTGAGTTGGGGGACTTTACCCATAACTTGTTTCGCTGGGGTGCGTTCAACGGGATAACGAAAATGAGATCTGATTGCTTAGGTGCTACAAATACTAAATTCTGATGGGATACTGGTTTGTTAACCAATGCAGCAGATGGGTTCTGCGTTCCCAAAGTCACCGCAATTATGGTGATAGCAAAAGTTTTTAGGGTATTCATAAAAAACCTCGGGAGTTTGGAAATAGTGAGTCACTTAAAACCTTAGTCCTTTCCTTGATTGAGAGTTCCTGTGACATCAATACCAAGGGTTTGATTGACGCTTTCTAGGAACTGAAGCACGATTTCAGGATAAACGTTGACTAAACTGGCTAAAGATTTTCCATCACCATTGTCAATCACGTTTACTTTCTTGAGTTGAATGCGCTTGGGAATCTGCACTGCTTCTTGGAGTACAGTTTCAATTTGTTGGATTAGGAATAATTTGGAAGCATCTGTTCCGGTTTGCTGCCAAACTTGGGAGAGAATATCGTTAACTAAAGCTGCGGCTTTAGCATTTTCTTCCAAGGGGGCGGCTTCTCCTTTGGCGCGGATTTCTTGGGCTTGGCGTTGGGCTTGGGCTGGGAGGACTTCATCCGCTTGTAAGCGCAAGCGTTCTAATTCTGAACGTAGTGCTTGCAGAACTTGTTCAGCTTTTGCCTTCTTTTCTTGAGCAGCAGCTGTGGTAATCTCTTCTTCAGAACGGGCTTTTTGTTCTAGCTTTGCTTTGATTGTGCGGAGTTCGTTTTCTTTCTCCAGCACAATAATTCTGTCTTGGGTTTTGGCGACTTGGGCGTGTTCGTCACATTGGGCTTCTATTTGTTCTGCTTGTGCGATCGCATTTGATTCAGCAATTTCCGCATTTTTAACAACAAGAGCTATTTGTTTGCGTCCCCAAGATTTGAGATAATCTACATCATCAGAAACACTTTGAATTTTCAGGGTGTCGAGTTGTAATCCTAGTTTTGTAAGGTCGCGGCTAACATCAGAGGCGATACGGTGGGCAAAACTCAGGCGATCTTCATTAAGTTCTTCAGGTGTGAGGGTAGCGACAACACCCCGCAGATAGCCTTCTAGAGTTTCGCGAGAGACACGAGTTAATTCTGAGCGATCGCGATCCAAAAAGCGTTCAATAGCATTACCCACAACCGCTGGATCTGTGGAAATTTTCACATTAGCAATTGCTTGAATATTTAAAGGTGTTCCCCCCTTGGCGTAAGCATTTCGTACCTCTACCCGTACCGGCATAGTGGTGACATCCATACGCTTAACAGTTTCCACAATCGGAATACGAATAGCCCGTCCACCTAATAGCACTCGATAACCGACTTCTTGTCCATCCTGAGTACGCCACCTACGTCCAGAAAGAACCAATACTTCATTCGGTTTACAGATACACAAAAAAGACTTAACGAACCATACAAATACAACAGCACTAAAGATAGAAAGTGCAATGGGGATACTGCTAAAAAGTAGTCCTTCAACACTATTGTTGTCCTTGTTAGTAGGTGTGTCGAGATTAATTTGTGCGACTGGCACTGTTGCGATATTTTGCTGAGTTTTCATAGTTAGTAGTTAGTAATTAGTGGTTACTTGTTACTTTTGAGTGCATGGTATTTTTTGTTATATCTGATCTCCTGTTTTCCTCCCTCTCTACACAGACACCACCCATACTTTATTGCCCTTCATGCCAACAACAACGACACGCTCGCCTTGATGAAGTTGTTGAGTTTCGTCAGTAAAAGCAACGAAATCTACTAAAGAACCTTTAAGATTCACACGCACCTTTCCAGGACTGTTGTGAGTCAAAGGAATTTCCACCGTAGCAAAACAACCGATAATATTATCACTACGTACCAAGCTATCTACTACTTGGCGTCGTCGTTGGAGAGAAATTAATCCAACTATTAATACACCACTTAAAATCCCCACAAAAACTGCAATTACAGCAATGATTAGGATTATGTTCTTCATTTCCCCCTGTCCAGTTGATGAATAAATCCGAATTAAAACTTTTCATTTCAAGAGAATCTTAGAGTGGTTTGGTATAACTCTATTGGTTGAAATTTCATAAAATGTTGCTATCATCAATACCCCCGAAACAGTGAGACTGTTCAAACAGTGAACAGTGATAACTGATAACTGCGGCTGGTACTTGATAAGTAAGACAGAGGATATAGCAGATATGCTATATTTCTGCCGCCACGGAACGCAGCTCAACAAAATGAATATCACGCTAAGTAATATTTGGATTAGTGTTGGCTCTATATGTTCTTCAGTTGGAGTGGAACAAAATTATCTATCTTGTTACATAACTTTACAATTGAGTTTTCTTCCGATAAAAAGTAAGAGATTATTTCAGCCACCGCCACCGCCATCACCGCCACCGCCACAGCTACCGCCATCACCGCCACCGCCACCGTAATCATTGCCGCCACAGCTACCGCCATCACCGCCACCGCCACCGTAATCATTGCCGCCACCGCCACTGTAATCATTGCCGCCACCGCCACTGTAATCATTCCTAATTACTGGAATGTTTTCTTCATACTCGTGATGGTAAGAACAGTTTTGACAGTGGCGGATTACCCTACGCCTTCCTGAATGACTAGTGGTTGCTCGAACTAAAACTTGTTGAGTCCGTTTAAGATTGAACGTTTTGCATTGAGGACAGTGTCGATTTTTAATGAAATTAGCTAGGCAAAAAATAGCGATCAAAATAAACACAACAAAGATCCAAAAATTGAAGTTAAAGAAGTTGTCTAGTTGCCCATTAGGTTGAGACGGGTTGTTGTCTGGTTGCAACTTAGATGGCACTTCTTGTGCAGCAACATGAGTAAGCGTGATAAAAAATCCAACAAAAAAAGCGATTGATGGAAAAATGATTCGTTTAATCAGGCGTTTATTCATACTTTTCTCTTTTAGCAATATCACATGCGTGGCATGGGAGTGTTAAAAAATATTCCTATCATCAATACCCCAGAAACAGTAAGACTGTTCAAACAGTGAACAGTGATAACTGCTAACTGATAACTGATAAGTAAGACAGAGGATATAGCACAAATGCTATATCTCTGCCGTCACGGAACGCAGCTCAACAAAATGAATATCACGCTAAGTGATATTTGGATTAGTGTTGGCTCTATATGTTCTTCAGTTGGAGTGGAGTAAGATTTTCTTTTTTGTTACAAAACTTCACAATGAAGCTACACCTCAGTAACAAAAGAAACTATGCTGTTTCGCATCCTTGCCAGAGGTTATCATAAAGTTTGATATGCATCGCCACAAACATCATGAACCCCGAAATTGCTCGTCATCTTTGGAAATTACTTTGGCAAGATTACAGCATCCGGGTGAGTTATGCCCGCATCTACGCACAAATGATCACTGATGCTGGTGGGACTGTTGCTAATGATCACATTGCTTTTCGATCTTTACGCATGGAGGTAGACAGTCCACAGGGTAAGGTTAATTTGGGTATTGACTATTTAGGACAATTTGCTGAGGCTTTGGGCTACGAGGCGGCTGGGGAATACTCTTTTCCAGAAACCCATCTTTACGCCCGTCACTATCGCCATCCTCAGCAAGAGGAATTTGATTTGCCGAAGTTGTTTATCAGCGAGTTGATTGTTGATGAATTGCCAGAAGAGACTGTTCAGCTCATCCAACAAACAGTTTTGGGCGTAAATTTATTTCATTATTCAGCAATTCTCCAGGCATTCGCTACTGAGACTAAACGCCTTGCCAAAGAACTCCATAGAATCTTTATGTCCCCTTGGCAACCTCCCCGGCGTTCTGTAGTGGAAGAAGTGAACAAGGTAACTCAATATGGTGCTTGGGTGCTGGTGCACGGTTATGCTGTCAATCACTTTACAGGCTACGTTAATCGTCAGAATACCCCAAAATACCCAGATATTGAGACTACTGCTCGTGGTTTAGCTAACTTGGGTGTGCCAATGAAAGCTGAGATTGAGGGAGACATTGCTAGTGGTTTGCGGCAAACGGCAACTCAAGCAGTTACTGAAGTTGTCACAGTCTTAGAAGATAATGTAGATGTGGAAATTCAACTTCCTTGGACTTATGCCTACTATGAAATTGCCCAGCGCTATATGGTAGAAGTGGAACCAGATCAGCAAGTGCTGTTTGATGGTTTTCTTGGAAGGAATGCCCAGCAGTTATTTGAAATGACGCGGTTGAATATAAATAAGAATAATGTAGAGACGTAGCCCTTCGGGTTCGCCAGTCGCCTGGCTGTCGGGAAACCCTCCCGCAGCGGTGGACTCACATGCTACGTCTCTACATCTGGTGTGTATTGCACCCAACATCAGAAACGCTATATTGGATAGGCGGTGAGAGAACTATAGTTAACGTCACTAAGCGGGAGACAATTGTTTGACTTTTTCTTCCATTGATTCCATCAGTGATTGGTAGGGCTGAATGAATTTGTCAATCCCTTCATCTAAGACAAGATCCATCACTTCATCCAGATTAATCTTGATATCTGGGTCTTTAAGACTGTCAATCAACTGATATGCTTCTTTTACCCCACTCTCAAGCCGATTAGCAACGTCACAGTGATCTGCGCAGGCTTCTATTGTTGCTGGGGGTAGAGTATTAACGGTATCTGAACCTATTAACTCGTTAACGTACATCACATCGCTGTAGGTGGGATCTTTCGTACTGGTAGAAGCCCACAATAGTCGCTGTACGTTCGCTCCTTTGTCTGCTAAAGCTTTCCAACGCTCACTCTGGATAATTTCTTTGTATTTTTGGTAAGCAATTTTAGCGTTAGCAATTGCAACTTTGCCTTTAAGGGCAACTAAGCGAGCTTCTATTGCTAAATCTTCAGTGCCAATTGTCTTAATTCTTTCCTCAACGATTTGGTCAACTTTAATGTCAATTCGACTGAGGAAGAAACTAGCAACAGAGGCTATTTTGCTAATATCTTGACCCTTATTTACTCTTGCTTCCAAACCTCGAATGTATGCCCAAGCCGCCTCTTCATAGCTTTTAATCGAGAACAGTAGGGTAACGTTGACATTAATTCCGTCGCTAATCACCTGCTCTACTGCTGGTGAGCCGCTGAGAGTACCGGGAATTTTTATCATGACATTTTCCCGCCCAATTTCGCGATAATATCGCTGCGCTTCATCAATCGTAGCTTTTGTATCGTGGGCAATAGTTGGAGGAACTTCGATGCTGACGTAGCCATCCAAGCCTCCAGACTCTTCGTAGATAGGGCGGAAAATATCACAGGCATTGCGGATATCTTCAAAGATTAGGGATTCGTAAATTTTCTCAACAGGTAAACCTGCTTGAATTCCTGCTTCGATATCAGCATCATAGAGCACATTTCCGGCAATCGCTTTTTCAAAAATCGCAGGATTAGAAGTAATCCCACGGATACCCCGACTCGAAATCATGCCTTGAAGTTCACCAGACTGAATTAAGTCCCGAGTCAAATTATCCATCCAGATACTTTGACCGTAATCTTTTATTGTTAACAGCGGGTTGCTTGCCATTTTTACCACCAAATTCGATTTCCGTTCTCATCAACTCGTGCTTGTCGAATCACATCAGAGATTTGCTTAGCATCTTTTACATGGTGAAGTGCTTTTTTTTCACCATTTGGGTATTCCACAATAAAGTAGGTAGGAACCTTAATCCAGTCTCCTGTAATATCCGGTGAATCTACAGCAATTTGCTTTGCTTTTTCTTGAACGCTTTGCGGCTTATCAGCAATCACATCTCCGGGATTTACTGTTAAATTCTGTTCCTTGACTGATGGTTCTCCTTTCGTATGTTTACCTATACTTACTGGCTGGTCTATTTCTGATTTTTGTTGAGTTTTCATAGCTTGAAATAAGTTGAAAACGGTCTTACTCTTCTTAAATCAAGCCTAAAAAAACAAACACATTAACTCCTCTTTCAAGAGAGATACTTTAAAACTGACAATAATATCTTCAGGGATATATTTTGGCTATATATAGGACTCCTATTTGATTTCTAAGAAATGAACCGCACCAGAACGCAGAGCAGCCAGCCCTATGCGGTGAATCCAGCGCTATGCAGGAGATACCCGAAGGGGGGTTTCCCCAAAGTCTGTCGGGGGAAGCAACCCAAGCGACGAGCTTTGACCGTTGAGGCGTCTGGCGTGTCACAGAGTAAGAAAATCAGAGAATCTCATAACTGAGCGGATTGCTATAGCAGTCCTATTTCATTTGTGTGAAAGTGCCTGCGCTTTGCGCTAGAAAACAAAGTACATTTGTACATTCTTCTTAAGCGTTAAGCGTTCCCAATCTCAACGAGTAACTTCACAACTCGTTTATAATTGCTGTATAGTATGTTTTTTACTGATTTCATATTTTTTATTTCAAAAAATACTTTCTCTTCATCAAAAATAACTATTTTTAATATTATGAAATATTTTCTGTTTTTAGCTAAAATGTGTAGTAAACAGATGGAAGTCCAATATACAAACAATTATGAGCAAGATTTTTCGATGATTTATCATGATAAACCTTGCTTATAATGATTGCTAAGATGAAAGAAAATTAAGAGTCTTTATAATTTTCATCCATCCAACAGCGTGGCAGGCTCTCACCAGAAGGAAAAAGTAATTGTTCTTTTTTATAATCTTCTGGATCTTGTTCTTCTTCTCCTGCTTGAAGTTGCCCAGAGACAGTAGGTTTCAATGGGCTAATCAGTGTTTCTAAGTCGTGTATTTCTACTAAATGACCAGTCTGCTTGTCTTGAAGAAGCATGGCGAAAATGGTTTGAATTACAAATTAGTTGGCTAGACAGCTTCTAACAATAGCCTATTGTTTTACGTGTTTCACTCACCCTAAGATAGAAATGAACACGCTACGTGCGATGCTCTTTTAGGAACCGCCAAGGGCGATGTGCCAGCAGGGCACCGCTACGCGATCGCCTCTAAAAAGATAGTTTAAAAATATGGAAATATGGTATTCTTCGTGAATAACTGTCAGTGGAAAAATTAACAATATTGTTCTGCTACGTCAGAGGTATATCAAAAGGGGGAACGTCTTGTCCACATATGATCAACTCAGTCTTCTGGTAGAACGTTTGCAAAACTTACTCTATTGTCGTAAATAATATTTAAAATAATTGTGAGGATTGCTAATCTAAAATCCTATTAGAGACGCGAAGAAACAGCATTTACTAAAATTAGGGTGGAGAAGAAATATGACTAACATAGTACACTCGAAACGCAAAAAAGCTTCCTTTCCGGTTGCAATATTTCTTTCAGCTTTGCTAACACTCCCACTGCTTACTAGCTGTGGAGGAGGTTCAAAAACTGCAGCACCGCCACCTGTTGACAATACTGTTGGTAGAACAGTGAATAATCCAGAGCCAGCAAACCAAACCAAACCGAAAAAGGGATTAAATACAGGGCAGAAAGTAGCAATTACATTAGCTGGTGCAGCTGCTTTATACTACCTCTACAACAGACATAAGAATAACGAAAAAGAGGGAGCGCAAGGTAAGTACTACCTTTCAAAGAATGGACGTGTTTACTTCCGGGATGCGCAAGGCCGTCCTCAGTGGGTAACTCCACCTCCTGGAGGAATTAAAGCTGAAGTTACGGAGTCTGAAGCGCAACAGTATCAGGATTTCCAAGGCTATAACGGGCGTAGTACAGGTCGTACTCTTAGGGACATAGCCCCTGCAAACGCTCCATACTAAATATAGTGCCTCCAGTGTTGAGTGCAATACATCCTTTCATGATCTAAAATGCGGTGTGGCTGTGCCTTCCGCATTATTCGTATCTCCACCCCGCCCATGGAGATGGACTTTGTGCTCACTGTAAGCTGTACTCCCTATTAAGGGTAAGAAGAAAAACACATCGCCGGAACAGATGCGATCTGCCGAACGCTCATGCTGAGCGCTTTGCGCTTAGGCAGCAGCGTTTGCGCAGCGCCAAAGTCTGCCGGGGGGATACTCCCCCCGGCGAGCTTTGCCCCTTAGGGGCTAGCTATCGCTTTGAGCAGAATCGGAACCTTTAACCACGGAAGTTCAAGAAGTTGCAGAAAAATTTGTGATGACTAATTGTTATGACCTCAAAATAGCTGCACAAATGCTTTTCGTATAATCGCGACTTTCTCACTTTGGAGTATTGTAAAATTTCATTGATTACAGCGCATTGCAACTAATTGAGGTACAACGCTCTTGTCTAAAAGTCAGGCAGAAAGGGATTTTTACTTCTGACTTCTGACTTCTTATATACAATTGTTCAAGCGAGTCTCTTTCTTCTTCCAACCATAATTTCATACAAACTTTTCTGATTAAGCATTATTGGCTACAAATCATTTAAGGTAAGAATAAGTATCTATGACAGGACTGTTAGAGATCAATTATTATACAGGTAATAGTTAAACATAACCAGCAAACGCACCACCTCTGATCCATGCAAGATTTTAGTCAATTGCTGTCCCTTAAAGTTAACGCAATCGCACAAAATTGGGTGGAAATTGTAGCCCAAGATAGACAAATCAAAAGTACCGAAAACCTTTCACGCACAGCAATTCAAGATCATATTCCTCATGTTCTTGCTGCTTTGGTGACAGTGCTGGCTCAAACTGAACAGAGTGATGTCAGGACAATTGTAGAAGCGAGTTTGCAACATGGTCTTGAGAGAGCAGAACAAGGCTTTGATCCCACGGAGGTTGTACGAGAATATCACCTGCTGCGCGTAACTATCATTTCTCATTTGCGTCCTGAATTGTCGCAAGGAACGGCTGAAGAGGTTTTACGGGCGGTGTCACTAATTAATACAGTTGTAGATGAAGCAATCGCCCAATGCTTTAAAAGTTATGTTAAACAGCGTTTCCAAGAACTGGAGAAATTACAAAACCATTTAACTTTAACTGTAGAAGAATTGAGGCGGTTAGTTCTTAGTAGCCAAGATCACATGAGCCTGCTAGCACATGAACTGAAAACACCGCTGAACTCAATCATTGGCTATTCAGAATTATTCTTGCGTCAACAGCGCTCCTCTCAGCAACAAATAAGAGATACTATTCCCAGTGTAGAACACATTGAGCGTGTAGTGCGCAATGCTCATCAGTTGCTTCACCTAATTAATGATGCCTTAGAGCTTTCTCGGTATGAAACGGGCAACATGCAGTTGCACTTAGCATCTACAGATGTGCGTTCTGTGATTAATATAGTTATCGAAACTATGCAGCCCTTAGCTGATGCGCAGGCATTAGAACTTGTACTGCTTTGTGATGATTTACCAAAACAAGTGATCACAGATCCGTTACGACTGCAACAGATTTTGACAAATTTAATTAGCAATGCTATTCGTTACACGCAAACAGGTAGCATTGCGATTGAGTGTCACAATATAGAGAGCAGTCAGTGGATGTTTGCAGTGACTGATACAGGAATTGGTATTCCTCCTGAAGATCAAGAGCGCATTTTTGAGCCATTTGCTCGCGCTCAACACTCCCACAGACCTCATCCCCCCAATAGCACAGGCTTA
Source organism: Brasilonema sennae CENA114 (assembly GCF_006968745.1). Lineage (NCBI taxonomy): Bacteria > Bacillati > Cyanobacteriota > Cyanophyceae > Nostocales > Scytonemataceae > Brasilonema > Brasilonema sennae. Next base: position 3,175,682 of record NZ_CP030118.1, read on the forward strand.
GGACTAGCCATAGTTACACGACTTGTAAAGTTATTGCAAGGCAAAATCACTGTCAAATCTCTAGTAGGAGTTGGTTCCACTTTTACAGTCATTCTACCATTGGAAGTAAGAACTTAGGAAGAGGTGATATCTTCAACTTCGTGATTGCGTTTGGTTGCGGTGGTTTTGACAAAGAGCAACTTAAAGGTGGTATAAGCCCTTGGCTTTAGCTTGTGCGTATCGCCATTTACGACGATCCCAGCTCAGTTAAGAGCGAACTACGATTAATTCACCTAGGTGAAGCAATGATGAGCAAATAAGCATTGATTCAAAAAGTGGTCAAGCAGAAAAAGCAATTTCTACTTGACCACAACGGGTGTAAATGGTACCAAAAAACTTTGTTGGAACTATACTGTAGTTAGCTCAAACGTTTTGAGATATTTCAGCCGATAATTTCTTTTTTGATTGAGTCCACTTTTGCACCTAATTCTTGCCGAGTAGGACCTTTGAGTAAATAGCGGAAAGTAAACCAAATTGTGTAACCAATCCCTGTTAACTCCAGCAGCGGACTTAGGAGCGGAATATCATTGATTGCATCTAGCACCGCCAATATTAGCCTGAGTAGAGTCACCGTCACTACAAGTAAAGCAAAGCTAATAACTGGTAGCTTATATTCGTTGACAAACCTACCTAAGTATTCGGGTAGTTCTGCCAAAAAGGTAGAAATTTGTCCACCAAACTGCTGCAATTCCTCTTCAGTTTCAGTCGCAGGTGGTAGCATTGCCAAAGTTCCTGGTTCTGAAGCTTCAAGTGCTTTGATGCCTTCTTTTATCTTGGCATCAGTGTATTCAGCTTGTTGTAATTCGCTGTCCATAATACTTGCTCCCTCTCAAATAACAACAATTTTTTCTACTTATATTTATGGTACTAGCCTAGCATGTCATAAACTGCTGCAACTACAGGATATTCGTCAGCTTTATTGCCAACACACTCTGTAATTTCAGCACCACTTTATCTGATGATTGCGATCTTTCTCCTGCACAACCACAAATACTCTGTTGATTGGCAAACCAGAATCTCTCAATTTATACAGCTCACATTTTGCACAGAGTAATGAGTAAATACGCTTACAGTACACTGATTCAAACCGAAGACCATCCTTACTTCCTCCTAAGCGCTAAAATTATTTGTACAAGAATCTTCTAAATGAAGTTAATCATATTAATACTATTTTTTAACGAAATGTTCACCCATCTTTTGGGATAAGTTTTCTCTTTATCAAATTGAAAAATTATTCGTTTTTAGATAAAGTCCAATAAAATGTTTTTCTACAACAAGTCAACTATACTGGAATTCCTGATTTAGCAATTTTTATGGTAGGGATTGGTGAGCGCTATCTAATTATAGACCACATGCATCAAAGATTTTGGTGGGGGGAGAGCAACCCATTACTCATCTTGACGTCGCACTGTCCAACATTACTGACTCAAGCGCGACTGACGGCTCTGTTGTTTATTGTTCAATAAATGGTCTAGCTGATTTCCTTGAAATGCTTATCATTTCTTTATTTTTAGGAATCTAATGCTTGACAATCTTTGCCAGAAAGTAGTCAGAACAATACTACTAGCTCATAATACAAATTTTCACAGGTAATCAGGGTTCTGAGAAACTACTTCAAAAGTCAACATCTAGCGCTCGCTAGATAATGCATCTTCAGAGGAAGACTCCTGGAGATTACAAGACTATATATACATATAGTCTTGTAATCTATAATATTTGGCACTTTTCTAATTGTGAGTCACCAAAATATTAAAAAGTTTTAAATCATTCTCTCGGTAAAATCAAGTCATTCTCTAGGAAGATGGTTCCCAATCATGAAATTTATAATCTAAGAGATAGGAGAACATGTGAAGGAGAAAGTGAACGATATCACTGGCTCTAATTAGGTACTTAAACTTAGACAATAGCAAGAGGATGGATAGTTTTTTCTATGTGGGTGTTAATGCTTGCTGTTGTATAGGTGCTGCGTTTATCGTGGATTTGTTAAGAAGTAGAGCTATCCCAAAGCCAGTAGTTGCAGTTGCAGTTGCTATCAACCTAACGATTTAACCAGTAACTTGAACGGTAACACTAGGGGTTGTCTTGTGAAAAATCTTTAAGCTCTGCTTGTAGAAACGCCTAAAGATTAATAGAGATTTCTAGATTGGCATGTGTACTTAAGTTGTGATCAAGGAGATAACATGTTTAAAAGTGTGGAAATGACGTTGGGTTTGCTGTGGAACCAACTTGGAGCAGTACCAATCCCAGCAAATCCGGAACTTGTAAATCCAGAACAGGCTGCGCTTGTCTTTTGTGATCCTAAATTTTTAGTCGCATTAGTGACTGGTGTATTGATGGCATTTGCCTTTCAATTACTATTAACAAACTTCTCCATAGCTGTGGGAATATCATCTTTAGGAACAGGTGATGGTTCTGATGATTCAGAAGGCTTGGGTGGAACAATTCGTAAAGTTGAAACAGCCGCAGGTCTTTGGGCGGTTGTTACCGCAACCATTGCATTATTCGGTGCTTCTTTTCTGGCAGTCAAACTAAGCTTGGTTGAAAGTGCGCTTATAGGAGGGATAATTGGTGTAGTCATCTGGTCTACCTACTTCTCCTTAATAACTTGGTTTGGTTCAACAGCAGTAGGTTCCTTAATTGGTTCTGTTGTCAGCACTGCGACTTCTGGCTTCCAAGGACTCGTGGGTACAGCAACTACAGCTGTTGGCGCTAATGTTGCTAAAAATCAAATGGTTTCTACTGCTGAGGAAATTACCGCAGCCGTCCGCCGCGAACTCACATCAGGTTTTGATGCTGATAGTATCAAAAACACAGTGCAAAAATCTTTAGCTGGTGTGCAATCACCCCAGTTGGATATCAAAGAAATTCGCTCTCAGTTTGACAAGCTGCTCAAAGACGCAGATTTGGAATCAGTTGCTGATAGTGACTTGCTAAAAAATATCGATAGCCAGACTTTTGTCGATTTAATTAGTAGTCGCACAGACTTCTCTAAAGAAGATGCCAATCAGCTTGTAGATCAATTGCAAGGTGCTTGGAACCAAGCTGCTCAAGGGCAAAATCCCACAGAACAAGTTATTAATTTACTTAACTCTGCCACTCCGGAAGAATTGAAGCCAGAGCAATTAAGTCAACAGCTACAGCAATTAGCCTCAGTCGCTGCAAGCAATATTAACCCCACCGGCGGGATAGTGAAGCAAGGTGTAGAAATTGGTTTGGGTGCTGCTTTACCAGCAGTTTTGAAAAAGGTAGACTTCTCGCAGATAGACATTGAGAAAATTAAACCCCTGCTACAACAGCTAGGAGGAAAAGTTAAGGAAATAGATGTTGATAAAATTACAGCACAACTGCAAAAGCTTAAAGACCAAGCAACAGAGCAAGCTGGTCAGTTGGGTAGTTCTGTAGGTAGTAAATCGCCTTCCTCTCAATCCAACACTATCAAGGCAGATGTAGAAGAATACATACAAAACTCTTTACCTTGGCATTTTAACCCTCTGACAATCAAAGATGAATTCAAACAAGTCATCTTTGACGACAACGCTAACCCCGGAACTGTAAAACGGGAGTTGGAGGAACTCAACTTAGAGTATTTCGCCAACTTGCTATCGCAGCGAGAAGACATCAGCGAAGCAAAAGTCAAAGAAATTGCTGAGCAGATGGAAAGCATTCGCACCGAAGTTTTAGAAACTGTTAACCAAGCGGACGCGACAGAAAAATCCCAAAACCTCCGCACTCGCTTAGAAGACTACCTGCGTTCGACTGGTAAAGCAGAACTTAACCCAGAAGGTATTGAGCAAGACTTGACAAAGCTGCTGGAAGATCCAGAAGCTGGTGTTGAAGATTTGAGTCAACGATTTTCAGATATTGACCGTGATAGCTTGGTGAAGCTGCTGGCTGGACGCGAAGATATTAACGAAGAGGAAGCCAATAATATTGTTGGTCAACTCGAACGTACACGTGATAATGTCTTAAATCGGGCAAAAGAACTCCAGGAACAAGCCAAAGCGAAAGCTGATGAACTGCGGCAAAAAGTAGAAGAATATTTGCGCAATACGAACAAAGAAGAACTTAATCCAGAAGGTATCAAGCGTGATTTTGGAACTTTGCTAGAAGATCCCCAAGCAGGATTTGAGGCTTTAAAGGGAAGGTTCTCACAGTTTGACCGCGATACTTTAGTAAAATTATTAAGTCAGCGGCAAGATTTGAGCGAAGAACAGATAAACCAAAACATTGACTCTTTACTTGCAGTCCGGGACAATGTTTTGCAAGCACCTCAAAAAGTAGCGGGTAAAGCCAAAGAGCAGTACGAGCAAACTACAACCGCTATTGGTGAGTATCTCCGCAATACGAATCTGGAAGAACTCAATCCTGAAGGAATTCAGCAAGACTTGCAAAAATTACTCGCCGATCCTAAAGATGGTGCGAATGCATTACGCGATCGCCTGTCCCAAGTTGATCGCGAAACCTTAGTCAAACTCCTGACGCAACGAGGAGATTTGAGCGAAGAGCAAGTAAACCGTACTATCGACTCTTTGCAACAAGGAATTGATCAGATTGTCAAAGCGCCGCAACGCTTGGCAAAGCGTACGACTCAAAAGGTTCAGGACTTTGAAGCGAATCTGGAAAACTACCTGCGCAACACCAACAAAGACGAATTAAACCCCGAAGGAATCAAGCGCGATTTGCAATTGCTGCTATCTTCTCCTCGCGCTGGAGTCGGAACTTTAAGCGATCGCCTTGCCAAATTTGACCGTTCGACAATTGTAGCTTTGCTGTCTGGGCGCGAGGATATCTCAGAAGAGGAAGCCAACCGAATTGTAGACCAAATCGAGTCTGTGCGTAACTCTGTGGTTGAACAATATGAGCAAGTTCAGCAAAAAGTACAATCGGTGATTGACGGTGCCACGCTTAAAGTTCGCGACTATCTCAACTCACTCGAACGTCCCGAACTCAACTATGAAAGCATTCAGCAAGATTTTGCCACATTGTTTGACGATCCACAAGCAGGATTTGAGAGTTTGCGCGATCGCCTCGGTCAATTTGATCGTGAAACCCTAGTTGCTGTCTTGAGTTCGCGTGAGGATATTTCCGAAGAGCAAGCAAACCAAATTATCGAGCGAATTGAAGGGACGCGGGATAAGGTGTTACATCAAGCCGAACGCATCCAAAAGGAAACGCAAAAACGTCTCAATGCTGTTAAAGAGCAAGCTCAAAAGCAAGCAGTTGAAACTAAAAAAGCCGTTGCAGGTGCTGCTTGGTGGTTATTTAATACCGCTTTTCTTTCCTTAGTAGCTTCAGCAATAGCTGGAGTGATAGCTGTAAAAGGTCTAAGTTTCTTAGGTTAAATTTTTTACTCGTTCATGGTTATGCCTCTCCCTGGAGAGGCTTTTTTGTTAAAGTGAACAACAAGATTCCCAACTTGTTTTAGAAGTCGGGAATCTGAGGATGCGTAACTTTCATAAATCAGAACGCGACTAATCTTTATGATCAAGCGATTTTTCCGAAAAGCCCTGACATTGTTGTCAGTGTATTACGCTTATACGATTGAGTATCGTGCAGAAGTCATTTTATGGCTACTGTCAAACTCTCTACCAATTATTTTAATGGGAGTGTGGATAGAAGCGGCTCAAGGAGGACGGTTCAATTTGTCACCTGTGGATTTTGCTCGTTACTTTCTTGCAGTTTTCATTGTTAGGCAAATCACAGTAACTTGGGTGGTTTGGCAGTTTGAAGATGAAATAGTACAAGGAAAACTTTCACCGCGCTTGTTACAACCTATTGATCCCGTGTGGCATCATGTTGCTTCCCATATTGCTGAAAGAATGGCTCGTTTCCCTTTTACATTGTTACTGATAGTCGTCTTTTTTCTCCTTTATCCACAAGCTTTTTGGGTGCCAAAAATAGCAAACTTTTTACTATTTTTGTTGGCGAGTGTACTTGCTTTTGTTTTACGCTTTATCATGCAATACTCGTTTGCAATGCTTGCTTTTTGGACGGAACGAGCTAGTGCTGTAGAAAATTTTTGGTTTTTGTTTTATTTATTTTTATCTGGAATGATTGCACCTGTAGAGGTCTTTCCTGAATCTGTGCGAGCGATAGTACTTTGGACACCATTTCCTTATATGATTGATTTCCCGGCAAATATTTTGATTGGATCACCCGTAGATTTGACACGGGGATTCTCATTAATAGTAGGTTGGATTTTGGTGTTTTTGGGTTTGAATCGTTTGCTGTGGCGACGGGGATTGAAGCGATATTCGGGAATGGGAGCATAAACAATTCAAAATTCAAAAGGGGAACCCGCCTTGAGCGAAGTGTCCTTTCAAAGGAAAAATTTCAAATATGCCCATAGGGCATACTACTTTGGAATTCGTCAGTTTTTCTTTAGGAGCGATCCACGTGTAGCTATTGCAACCTGTTACGAATGAAAGAAACACCTCCCTTGCTCACTCCCTCCCTCAAGAGATACAAAGGAGCAATGCTTGCGGCTAAGTCCTGCCTTAGCTGGTCCATGTAATTGACTTGTGTTTATCTGGACTTTATCATGAAGGACACAAAGTTTATTTCTGACTTAACTGGGGATCGCTCTGGTATGTCGTTCCCAAAGGAATTCTCACCACCTGCAAGCTTGATATCATTCCACAAGAACAGTCAACAAGGTTTACTATGAAAAAGTATTAACTTTTAAACTTTTTTTCTTTAACTTTTTACCTTGTTTACATGGACTGGCAAGAAATTTCTGGAAACTGGGTACTTGTTCCGCGAAATCCTGTTGGTGTGATTCACTTTCTGGGCGGGGCATTTGTTGCAACAGCACCCCATCTGACGTACCGTTGGTTGCTAGAACAACTGGCAGACAAAGGCTATGTAGTGATCGCGACACCGTTTGTGAACACTTTGGATCATAGTGCGATCGCAAAATCTGTCCTCTTAAACTTTGAACGCGCCCTAGAACGCTTACAGGATAATTCGGCAATACGCAAGCGCTACCTTCCCATTTATGGAATCGGGCATAGCATGGGTTGTAAACTCCACTTGCTTATCGGCAGCCTCTTCAATGTAGAACGCGCTGGCAATATCCTCATATCCTTCAACAATTATGCTGCACGGGATGCCATTCCCTTAATCGAACAGTTTAACTTAGCCGCAGTCGAGTTTACCCCCTCACCGTTAGAAACTAACAAACTCGTCCAAGACAGGTATAACGTTCGTCGTAACTTGCTGATCAAATTTACCAACGACACCCTTGACCAATCAACAGCTTTAACTGAGTTATTAAAACAACGCTTTCCAGAGATGGTGATAGCACAGATGCTAAACGGGACTCACACCACACCCTTAGGGCAAGATATTAAATGGCAAACGGGAGAATCTTTCACACCGTTTGACGCTTTAGGACAGTGGTTTAAGCAACAAGCCTATCGCGATCTGAATCAGCTTAAAAGCATCATCCTCTTTTGGCTAAACCCTCTTTCCAATCCCATTATCAGCTAGGAGATCATCAAACACCCAGAATTTTAGAACAGTCCATACTTTAAATGATTATTGATTAATGACTATTGACTAATGAATAGTGCATTTAAAATTATAGTAATTGATGATGATCCAGCAGTACAGATACTTCTTACAAGGATGCTGGAAAAACAGGGTTATAAAGTCTTGGTAGCCAATAACGGTAAAGATGGAATTACAAAAGCAATAGCTTGTTCTCCAGCGCTGGTTATTTGTGACTGGATTATGCCAGGGTTAAATGGATTAGAAGTTTGTCAGCGAATCAAGACAGATCCTCAATTATCCACCACATTTTTTATTTTATTAACATCTTTAGATTCGGTCGCGGATCGCGTTAAAGGGCTAGATGCAGGTGCTGATGATTTTATCACTAAACCTATTGAACAAAATGAATTGCAAGCGAGGGTAAGAGCGGGATTGCGTCTACACCAACTTAGTAAGGATTTACAAACTCAAAAGCAAATTTTAGAAGCAGAATTGGCAGAAGCTGCAGAATATGTGTGTTCCCTTTTGCCTATGCCAATGACGCATCCTTTGAAAATTAATTACCAATTTATTCCCTCGCGTCAACTGGGTGGTGATTGTTTTGATTACTACTGGCTTGACTCTGATTATCTGGCAATTTACCTGTTAGATACAGCTGGACATGGACTCAGAGCAACTCTTCCTTCTATTTCCGTGCTGAACTTATTGCGATCGCGTGCTCTTGCAGGTCTGAATTATTATCAACCCAGTGATGTTTTGCAAGCGTTGAATAATACTTTTCAAATGAATTATCGAAACGATAAATACTTTACTATTTGGTATGGAGTTTATAACCGGGTTAAGCGCCAGTTAATTTACGCAAGTGCAGGTCATCCACCAGCAGTCTTAGTATCTAGAAATTCCCCAACCAACCCGAAAGTTAAAAGACTGAAAACCCCTGGTATGCCAGTAGGCATGTTCCCAGAGGTAAAATATGTAGATGACTTTTGTCAGATTGAAGAATCCAGTTCTCTTTATATTTTCAGTGATGGTGCTTATGAAATTACCAAATCAGATGGTACTCTTTGGACTTTAGACGCTTTTATTCAGATGCTTGTCACCTCACAGCTTGAATATGAGGGTAAACTGGATCACATTTTAAATGATATCATCTCTTTAAACTCCAAAGAAGCTTTTGATGATGATTTATCTATGATCCAGGTTGAATTTGATTAACTTATTCCAAAACTCACAGCTTGGTTGAATTCTTCTCGATTTGAATAGATTTTAAAGATTTTATCCATACTTGTCAGTTCAAATAATATCCTGACTTGCTCATTAATCGAGCAGATCACAAAATTTTTATCTACAGAGTTTAGAGCTTTAAAAGCTAACACTAAAGCACCCAAGCCAGAACTATCCATAAAAGTGACTTCTTTGAAATCAACTAATACTGTTTTAGTGCTACTTTCTTTTTGTAAAATTTCATCAATTTTTTTTCTAAACTCTTGCGATTGAGCCGCATCTAAAATACCACTAAGTTGAACAACTTTTACTTCTTCTACCATCATATGCACACTGTTTTGTATTAAAAAAGACACAATAATGAACTCTACACTGATCGTAATTCATTTCAAAAACACTTGCCACATAAGTATGTATAAATTACGAATAATAAGTCAATCACCAAATCAAAATCTTGACAAGTTCTTGATATTTCATACCTAAATCATTTTTTGACAACACCAATTGCCTCAAGATTTGATATCATCTTTAGCCAAACACCTAGGCTTTTGGTGGAATGGGACTCACCTTGGCTCGATATAGCAGTTTATCAGCTTGATGGTAACCAATGTAACGTACCTTAACCAGTTCACCAACTTGTGCCGTACCTTCTAGAAGTTGGTGTACTTGTGGATCATAGGGTAGTTCTGCTCCTACAGGTGCTATGGCTTCCACCCCCCACTGCTGCAAAAGTCTGTCTAAGGGTTTTTGCACTAACGGTACGATGTTGATCGCGCTTAATTGGGAATTTTCTCGTGCTTTGTGTGCTGCAGTTGGAAATTGCAACAACAAAGATTCCAGCAATTGTAAACTAGACTGCTGAAACTCCTGCAGCAATACTTGTCGTTGTTGCTGCATTTGCTGTTGCGATCGCTCGTACTCTTTTTTTAATTCTGCTATTTCTTGTAACAGTTGTTGAGATTCGTTAGTTGATATATCTTTACTTTTTTCTAACTTTTTTTGAGAGAATTTTGTAACTAGCTCATTGAAAGTTATTTGCAGTGCTTGGGCTAACTTGAACAGAACATCCACCCGCATCTGCTCAACTCCCAGCCGCCGTAGCCGCAAAAGCTGATGCTCTGAGACGCCAGCAGTGCGACTCAGAGCTTTGAAACTAGAAATACCCACACGTTGCATCAAGTCATGCAACTGTGAAGTGAAATCGATGTGGGACATCGTTGGCAATGACTAACTGCTGGTTCCTCAGAACTACAGTTTAGTGGTTAGTGGTACTTTTTGACAACCAACAAATAATTCCCATCTATAATTTATTCTTCAAGTAAACTTCTCAGCATCCAAGCATTCTTTTCATGTATTTGCATCCGCTGAGTTAATAAATCAGCACTAGGTTCGTCATGAACCTCGTCTACTATGGGGAAGATAGACCGCGCAGTTCTGACAACGGCTTCTTGTCCTTCCACTAGGAGGCGGATCATTTCCGTAGCTTTGGGAACGCCATCCGTTTCTGAAATAGAAGTAAGTTGGGCAAATTCGCTGTAAGTACCGGGTGCAGGATAGCCCAATGCTCTAATTCGTTCGGCAATTAAATCAACTGCACCTGCTAACTCTGTGTATTGCGTTTCAAACAACAGATGCAGAGTTTGGAACATTGGTCCTGTGACGTTCCAATGAAAGTTATGAGTTTTCAGGTACAGGGTGTAGGTATCAGCCAACACGCGAGACAAACCTTCAGCAATTTTAGCTCTGCTTGCTTCGTCAATGCCGATATTCACTGGGAAAACCCGAGTTTGCATATTTTTCTCCTGTTTAGTTATTGCTAATGATCGCTTATCAAAAACTTGCTCATAACAGCTAATGAAATTCATGCCAAATGCATCTTCAGAACGCTTTTGGGAGCTTTGCGAACTTTGGCTAATATAGTTTCTTTACCCAAACGCTGGCAAGCTTCATAGCGATGGCATCCAGAAAATCCATAATACTGTCCATCGACTTCTAATATATCGATTGGTTCTTGTTGCCCAATGGCAGCAATCGATTCCATCAGAGCTTTTACCTTGTCGGGGTCGTTGGTACGTGGCAAAGGTCGCCGTATCTGATTTAAAGGAATCTCTTGAACTTTAATCATAAATAAGTTTTGTTCATGAGTCGTGTCTTGTGGTTCTTGATATATCATACTCGTTATGAGTATGAGTTGTCTACAACTAAATTGGCAAAACTAATATTAGTTTGCTCAAATAACTTGTGCCAAAAACTACTAAACTACATAGGGAGTCAACCTTGGGTTGAACCTGTGTAAAACTGCGATACTGCCACGAGTCATCGTGGTGCGCACATAGTTGCCTGTAGTTGCCCAGTTTTACATACTTTTGATCAAAGCCCTTCAAGGAACCCCAAAGGAGAAACGAGGGTCTTAATATTCAGGATGCTCCGGTTTAAATTTTTCTCCAAGGATTTTCCGGTTTGGGGGGCTGACAACCAAATAAATCTACCATTCTCCTTCTGATTTCATACTGTTTTTGCGGATCATCCACCCCTAGACAGTTGTAGCGGAAGAACAAAGGTTCTATGAAAATTATCTGGCGTATTTCTTACACCGTACTGACCACATTTTGTTTATTAGGTCTGACAGGAGCCTCTGGTCCTGCTAGCAACACAAAAGATGTGGAAATCAGGATTGGCATAGTGCAACGATTTGGAGATAATTCCACAGAACAGTTAGAATTAGAACCTACCAAAGGCGATCGCTTGAGGCTGAAATTTCAAGATGGTAATCGTCAGGAAACCGTAGTGACCACCAAGCCTGTCAAACTGGAAGTCTTAATGCAAGCAATACCCGTGGCTGTCGTCAACGAAAGGGTTGTGCTAGGGACTTACCGCACCTACGAAACAGCCGAAGACAGCGCGAAACACTGGCGTGAGAAGGGAATAGAGGTAGAAATAGCCCAACCAGAACGCTGGCAAGTTTGGGCAAAGCGCGACGTGTATAACACTCCCTTACTCAGGCGTTTGCTTCTTTCGACTGTAGAATCTGCAGGTGGAAAAACTGCTTTTGTAGATAGCCAAGTTTTACAAAGTGTTCCGCGAGTCACTGGACAATTGAATGGTAAGCGCTACAACTTAGATAATTTGGAAATTAGTAGCGATAAAAATTTGGTTCGCGTCAACGAAACTAAAAAACCAGAAAAAGCACATCTTTACGCTGGACAGATGAAGTTGCAGCCAAATGCTTACGGTTCCTATACTCTCGTGAACAAAGTGCCTTTGGAAACATACTTGCGTGGAGTTGTGCCGTATGAAATTGGTGCTTCGGCTCCAACTGCAGCGATGGAAGCACAAGCGGTTCTTGCCCGGACTTATGCTTTGCGTAATTTACATAGATTTGCAATAGATGGGTATCAATTATGTGCTGATACTCACTGTCAAGTGTATTATGGGTTGAATGGAGTGACACCAAACACAGATCGGGCGATCGCAACAACACGGGGTATGGTTCTCACCTACAAAAACGATCTCGTAGATGCCTTATATTCTTCTACGACTGGTGGCGTCACTGCTTCTTTTAGCGATGTTTGGAATGGTGATGATCGTCCTTATTTGCAACCTATCATAGATGCTCCAAGCGATAATGTATGGAACTTGTCTGGACAGAATTTAGCCGATGAAAACCAATTTCAACGGTTTATCAGTATCAAACAAGGATTTAACGAAAGTCAGAAAGACTTGTTCCGTTGGCGTAAGGAATCTAGCTTGAAAGATATTACCAAGGATTTACAAAAATTTCTGAAAGTGAAAAACAGTCCCTACGCAAAGTTTAAAACTATCAGAGATATGAAAGTCGTAGAGAGAAGCAAGAGCGGACGCATTCTTAAACTTGATGTAAAAACAGAGATTGGCACCTTTTCTTTACATAAAGATGAGGTTCGCAGTGCTTTTGCTGCTCCTGTAAGCACACTGTTTTACTTAAAACCCTTAAATAAAGGTGAATCAGAACTATGGGGATATGCCTTTGTTGGTGGCGGTTTAGGACATGGAGTTGGTTTGAGTCAAGTCGGTGCGATGAATCTCGCTCAGCTAGGTTGGGAGAATCAGAAAATTCTCCAATTCTACTATCCTGGAACTCAAATTCAAATTCTCGGCAACGGGATTTCCGAAAGGAACTGAGTGATTAGTTATACTCAAAATCCTCCTCTTTTACCCTTGCAGGGTAACTGAGGCTTTTTTGTGGAGTAGAGTATAAGACTCATATTTGATTTTTGTGAAAGTGGCTGTGTTCTGCGCTTAAAAACTCACTACATTTGATATTCCCGTTCGGAGGTTCGACGAAGCCTGTTAAGCGTTCCCTTAAATAGTCAAATAATTTACGGATAATTAACAAAGTAAGCTTTGTTATATTTGTCAGTAGCGGATTGCTAGAATTAGGCAAATAAAGCAGGAACGTGGGACACCCGCTGCTCCTGCTTATATAACCTGAATCTAGACTTAATGCCAAAGTAGGTGTTGGAGCAGACACAGCACAAACCTATTTGTGTTGTTGGTTCTGCTTCTTTTCCTTTTGTGTCTCTACGACATCAAAAACTCTTGCAAGAGGTTAATTTTTGAGAACCCTAACTTTTAATAAAGTTCCTCTTCCTTATGGGTTTCGATGGTGCAGTTAGACTTTGGATAAGCCACACAGGTCAGTACATATCCATTACCAATCTGGTCGTCGTCTAAGAAAGATTGGTCACCTTGGTCAACCTCACCCTCTTTGATCAGACCAGCACAGGTAGAGCAAGCACCAGCGCGGCAAGAGTAGGGCAGGTCAAGACCAGCTTCTTCAGCAGCGTCTAGAATATAAGTATCGTCCTCAACGTCAATTGTTTCGTTCAGGCCTTCAGCTTCGTTGATCAGTGTTACTTTGTAAGTTGCCATTTCGTAATTCTCTGTTTTGCAAATGGACTGTATAAGTTATGCTGAAGCAAAAATTACGGCTTTTCTTATCGGAAGAGCCGCGAATTATAATTAGCTTCACCTTTGATACTACGAGAAAAATAAAAGGATGTAACCAGAAATTGAACTCGATTAGTAATGAAATTTTGCGAGTTAATTATGATAAATTTATCTTATAAAAATCAGCATCAGGTTGCTAGATTGTTAAATAAAGTTACAGAAACTTCTGTTAAAAATCTTAATCATTAATATTGTATAAAAGGCAACGATGCATTTCAGTACTACGTGCAGATGAATTTTACCCGCAAGATCGGTAGCGGATATTTCCGTAGATGCCCTAAAAGACAATGTGGAAGCACAATATTGTTATACTCCCACAATTATTGTCTTTAATCTATTCTGGCTACATCTTTGGTATTAACGAACCAGGTTTGTCTAGAGTTACCTTGGTCAGATACAATTCCATTACCCTCAATGTGCACTTCCAAGTGCTGGTGTTGACCAAACGATATCCCCTTATAATCTTTAATTTCAATCCAGGAAAATGGAATTTTATCATTTGCTTGACGTGTAACCTGTTCCTTGTCCTGAAAAGTGGGGTCTTGCTTAAAAATTGTATTGTTCCTGAGAGTTAAAGTACCTGACATTAATAGATCCTTATTTGATGACGAATAGTTTCTTCTAATGCTTTTATAATTGTGAGTCAAAGCAACTTATGCATTTGCTTACACTCCCAAATTCAGCCACCCATACTCACTACATTCCCAGACGAGTTACGACGCAAACTGTGATAAAAAACGCCGACACTTACTAACAGTACCATAAACAAGATCCTCTATTTTTCCCCTACACCCTTACACCCTTACACACGCCCTTCGGGTTCGCCAGTCGCCTACGGAGGGAAACCCTCCTGCAGCGCTGGTCTCACCAGATACCTAGGTCGGGAGACCCTCCTGCAGTACTGGCTCCCCTACACCCCTTTCTTGGTAATTTCTTTGACTAATCAAGCGCAATTGTGTACTTCTCCGATGATGGTTTCCCCCTACCTTGTCGCCAGCAGTTATCCGCTTCCCATGCACCATTTTCAGATTGTCGCTTGCGGCTGCGGACGGTGAGTGTGTTACCTTCAAATTGGAACAGGTGATATTGCCAAGAGGTGGCGGTGACGAGTTCTTTGATGGATGCGCCAAAAGTTCCCGCACAGATGCGGTGAAGTCCGCGTTCAGCGTCGTATTCATAGAAGCCCTTTTGTGCTTGGTGGACATGTCCGTGGAGGAAAAAGCGGAAACCACTGACCGCTAAACGTTGTAGAAAATCGCTTTCTTTGATACGGTGAGACCAGTGCTGCAGGAGGGTTTCCCTCCGTAGGCATCTGGCGAACCCGGAGGGTCATCGTAGGGGCTGTCGAGGGGATGGTGCCAAACTGCGATTTTCAGGCAGTTTTGATATTCTTGATTTTGGCGGATAGAGTTAAGGGCTTTGCTGAGGGCTGAGGGGTTGATGCTAGGGCGAGATTTGTAGTGGTGATCCAACTCCCAAGCAGAATTTAGCCCCAAGATGAGGATGTTTTGTTCTTTGAAGTGGTGCAAAATGCCTTGCTCGTCATACTCTAAAGGATAAGGTTGGTGTTTGATGGATTCATAGAATTTGCTGAAGTGGGCAAAGCGCTGTTTATATTTTTCTTCCTCTCGAACTTCGATGTAGTTACCATCCTCATAATAGCTTCCTGGTTTGAGTTGACCTTGATAGTTTTTGCGCCTATGTGATGTGTAAGCATCTTCTGAGAATTTCCAATTGAGGTCATGGTTACCAGGAACGATGACAATTTGCTCTTGCTTGAGTTGGAATTCTTGGCAGAGTTTGGTAGAGTCGATGTCAGGTAGTCGGGTAAGGTTCGAGCGTCACCGCTCTCCCCTCCCCTAAGAACGCAGCATGAGACTTTCGCACTCACTGCGCTCAAGCCTTACTTCAAGCGAGTTGACTTGGATTTTGTGTGTACCTGCTTATGACACGCTTTGTGTAGATGCTGAAGGTTTTTTACGTCATCAAGTCCACCTTGAGCAACAGGTACGATGTGATGGGTTTCTATTTCCTCTCCATTGAATAATGGTTCACCACAGGTACATTTCCAGTCTTGGTTTTGAGCGATTTTATAATTCCGAGAGTTTTTCTCCCAGTAGCTCTTACCATATTTTTGGTGGCGTTTTTCCCAATATTCTTTGAGTGAGGGGTCATCCGGTGATGCTTCCCCCTTGACCTTTACATGGCGTTCGATGGGCGTGTACGCTATCGGGTATAGGATTAAATCCTTTTGTTTGCCTCGGCGGTCGCTAGTAGATGTAGCGAACGTCCATTTCTTGCGATTTCTGGTCTGAAAGTAACGTTTCCGTACCCATTTTGTGTTCTTGTTGGGATGGCGACGTTTAGCCCAACGCCAGAGGTATTGCCATATTCTACTTTTGACATATTCAAAGGTTTCTTTACTAACCACACCTCTGTAATAATTAGCAAAACCTCGGAGAATTGGGTTCAGTCTTTTGATGACTACCTCTTGTTCACATCCGTTCATTGCTTTTATTTCTTGACCGATTCGTTTACAAAAGTCTAAGACTTTCTTTTTCGAGGGTTTGATAAGCAGTTTGCCATTATAATGGCGGTGATTGAAGCCGAGGAAGTCAAAACCATCTGCCATTGACGTTATGAACGTTTTCTCCGTACTGAGATTCAAACCTCTTTCTGACAGCCATTGCTGAATCTGGATTTGGGCATTTTCGAGGCTTCCTTTGTCTCTAGCTGTGACTATAAAATCATCAGCGTACCTAACCACTCCAAGTTTTGGATTGGTGGATTTTATAAAGGTTTCTAATCCATGCAATCCGATATTGGCTAGGAGCGGGGAGCAAACCCCTCCTTGTGGTGTACCCGTTTCTGTCGGGCTGTATATCCCTTCAAAGATAAATCCAGCTTTTAACCATCCTTTGATTAGGTTTTTGTTTGGGAAATTACCTAGTTGTCTAAGGATAGATTCATGGGCAATATTGTCGAAGAATCCTTGAATATCAGCTTCTAAAACCCAGTTATTTCTAGCATTTGGACTTGCATTTAATCTTATCCAATTTTGTGCTATGGCATCATGACAGCTTCTACCGCACCTGAATCCATAGGAGTTTGGTTCAAATACGGCTTCCCATTCGGGTTCTAGTGAATTGACTATTATTGCCTGTTCGATTCTGTCGCGCACGGTTGGGATTCCGAGCGGTCGTTTCTTACCGTTGGCTTTGGGGATCATTACCCGTTTTGTAGGATCTTGATTTCCTCCACTCCAGTTGTTTACCAGCTTCACTCGCTGCTTTGGGGTATTGATTATTTCTTTGTCAATTCCTGCCGTTGCTTTACCCTTATTGGTCTGAGTGATTTTCCGAACAGAGAGTAATAGGTTGGCGTAGCTTCTTTGCATTAACTTTTGGAGGTTTCTCAACTTCCGCCAGTTACCAAGTTTTCTCGCGAGAAAGATTCTTTGACGCAGATTCCTAACCGCTTTGTTGATTTTTCGCCAGTTGATTTGGCTCCAATCTTCTAGTGGTTTTCTTAGTCCGTTTGTTGTACCGAGGTACGACATCTAACTTGTCCTTGAATTAAGTTTCTTTGTGAGTTTCTCTTTCTCATAAGACCCAGAGTAAGTCTGCTATTCCTTTCGGTCAGGGGCAAAGTTTGAACCCCTATCTCGTTCATTACAAACGGGCTTTTGCTTTTTACTCCATCCTTTACCCTCCAGAGGATTCTGCTTTCCTTGCGGTTAGCTTACTATTGGTATCGACATCCTATAGACTCTATGGGGTTTACCTTGTTGTTTCGCTTAGTGTATATTCTCCTTTAGATGTTGACTTTCCTGCGGTGGGAGTTATATTCACACGATTTATAGAGCATAAAACCATAAATCTACCCACTTACCTTTTGGTTGGAACCTGTCAGCCTGATTTGGCTCCCTGTGCGATGACGCAGTTTAAACATCAATTTACTTTTGTTCATCTTGGGAGAACTCCCTCTTGCTCCTTACCACTTTGGGCTAGTAGTTAAGGTTACGTTTGTGGTCTGCATTCCGCCTGTTTCGTTACCTACTTGGGCGTGACCGGACTCCGGAAAGTCTTTTACATTAGGGTAGAGAGTGTGAATTCTCTAGGAGAGTCGGCTCTCCGTTCTAAACGACCTTTCAAGTCGCGCTTATCCCGAGCACCTCTCAGTTAGAGCCGAGCGTACCCATTTCTGTGTACTCGGCTCCCGATATTCTTAGGGTTTTATCCCTTTTGCCCATGTGGATGTAATCGTGACAAGATTCGTGTACAGCTAATAGATTTTTTGTCTTCCAGTTGTCATGGTTTCCGTCTGTATGGTGGAGATTTACCCGTTCTTCACTGGTAAATTTTATTCCACAGTATCCACATGTATGGTTTTGCTTCTGTAGTGCTTTAGAGGTGTGCCCATCATACAACTTGCTGTTGCGCTGGCTCCAGTAAGTTAAGTCTCCGTCAAAGGGAGACTTATCCCCTTTGACCATGATGTGAGCGTTTTCGGAGTAGGAAACCTTTGGGAACGCTTTGTCTAGTAATTTCTTACTGGAGTATCGGTCGTTTTTGGCTTCCTTATTAAATACCTTGTATGCTCTTGTTTCGATGTGGTATAGCGAATTTCGCGATCCATCCATCTTGCAGAATCTATGGTAGTTTCTCCATCCTCTAACCAAAGCAGCTAATTTCTCAGCTTTTATTTTGGAACCATAATTCGAGTTGTTGACAATGGCTTTTACTTTCTGACGGAATTTTTTGAAGTTATCCACTGAAGGGGTGCTTCTGAATTTTCCGTTGTTTTGCACTTTGAAATGCCAACCAAGGAAATCAAATCCATCTGTCGCAGCGGTAATGCATGTTTTTTTCTCGCTTGCCTTCATCCCTCGTTCTGCTAGAAAATGACCTATCTTTGCGAGTATCTCAGTAGCATCGTCTTGTGGTCGAAGTATTATAACCATGTCATCTGCGTAGCGGACTGATGGTTCGTACGGTTTTCCGTCGTGTCTGTATTTATGGACACTTTCGATACCATTAAGAGCAATGTTGGCTAAAAGCGGACTGACTACACCACCTTGAGGTGTTCCTTGTTCTGGAAACTCTGGGTTTACTCCTGCCTTTAGGCATCAGAATATACCTGTTTTGATACCCTGTGGGGCAATAAGGTTCTCCATAATAGTGGTGTGATTAATCCTGTCGAAACACTTTTCAATATCGAGTTCTATGACTCGTTTGTTGATTCCATTACTTTTGGAGCGAAGGTTATTGAACAGGAGTTTCTGCGCATCGTGTGCGCTTCTTCCCGGTCTGAATCCGTAGCTTTTTTCGTGGAATAGTGCTTCATGTGCTGGTTCTAGAGCGTACTTCGCGATAGCTTGCCAAGCTCTGTCTGCAATAGTTGGAATTTTTAGCATTCTGGTACTGCCATCCTTTTTTGGGATGGGAATACTACGTAACTTCTGGTGTTTCCAGTTGTTAGTGGATGCATTAAGCAGTTTTTCTAGTTCAAATCGTTCCTCAATGGTGAGGGATTTTTTGCCGTCGATTCCTGCCGTTTTCTTTCCAGCGTTTAACTGAGTTACTTGACGGATGGCCATCCATCTAGCCGCTTGGGATTTCAGAATAAGTTTCTGAAGGGACATTGCTTTACGCTTGTCTCCCGCTCGAATTGCTTTATATATTCTCGTTTGTAGGCGGAATAAGTTACGTCTGAATTTCTTCCAGGGTAAATTCTTCCACGATTCACTAGTTGTTACACTGTGTCTAATCATGCTCTAACTCCGGGGAATATACTCTGAATACCTTGCAGCCAATAAGCCGCATCCTACCCGAATCAGGGGACTTCCGTATCTCGTCTTACCTACATGGGGTTCGACCTTCCCATGACCCTTGATTCGTTTTTATTCGTTCCTTCGATAGATTGATGAGCCACTGCGTTGCCGGGGTTCCCCCGGTTGAAGCATGTGGCGTTGTTCCGTTAGGTAGTGCCACTTTAACCATCAGAACCCCTAGATTCTTGCCGCTGTCATTGTTGAACTCGGCGGGATTTGACTCTGATAAAGTCGGGGGTTTTGGTTATGCCCCGCTTAGTAATAGGTTACTTTTTTAGGCATCGATTTTACCGTGGGAACTCCCTGTTAGCGCAAAGTCTGCCGGGGGAAGCTTCCCCCGGCGAGCTTTGCACCAGTGTCAACCCATAACAGTCGTCTGATTGTGCCCTGTTTCCAGCTTCACTCTACAAGAACCGAGCTTGTTCGGTGTGGACAGATAAGGAGTCACGCCTGAATCTGGCGGGTAGGGCTTGCACCTACATCTCATCGAAAGTTCAACTCTTAAGAGTTGGTGAGGTTATTTACGGACTGGTTACCGTGATTCACTCACAACGAATCGCACAACAATCTAACTTGCAGGCGGAATAAATCTTTCCGGAATTTCTTCCAGGGTAGATTCTTCCAAGATTCACTAGTCCGGTGACTGTGCCTAATCATGCTCGTGCTCCTTTTGATTGTTTTCTGAACACCTTTCAGCAATTACGCTGAATCCTACCCGAGTTAAGAGAGTTCCGTATCTCGTCATACCTACCTTGGGTTCGACCGCCCAGGACTCTTAACTCGTTTTTATTCGTTCCTCAGGAGAGATTGTTTTGTGCCGTCAGATGGAACCAATTTGACTACCAGATCCCCTTACTCTTTGCCACTTGCTTAGACACCATTGGCGGGTTTTTCTCTGGTGAAGTCAGGGGTTTTGTGTTTATGCCCTGCTTGAGGTTAAGTCACTTTCTTAGGTTCTATTTTCATCTTGTGCACTCCCCGTTAGCGCAAAGCTCGCCGGGGGGAGTATCCCCCCGGCAGACTTTGCGCCAGTGTCAGTCCATAACAACCGTCTGATTGCGCCCTGTTCCCAGCTTCACTCTACAAAATTCCGAGTTTGTTCGGTGTGGGCAGATAGGGAGTCACCTCTGAGTTTGAGGGGAAGGGCTTTCACCTTCATTTCTCCTGAAGTTCAACTTGTTGACATTACAACGAAGTTGGCTTGCTTATGTACGGATTTTCACCGTGATTCAGCTAGCAACGAATCGCACGTCTAAAAACTCTTTGGCTGCGTCGTATTCTTCTGAGGTGGATTTGTTAGCAATGTCACCGGAGAGGATGAGGACATCGAGGCGGGAGCAATCGAGTCCTATTTTGAGATCATCTGCGAGTTGGCTACACCATAAATCTGCATTTTCAAGCGTGCCAAAGTGCAAGTCGGAGAGATGGAGAATGTAAGTCATGGAGATAGAAATGGGTGTTGGGTGTGGGCGAGGTGGTTGAGTTAGGGTGTAGTTGTAGAATTTGCAACGGTTTTGTATTTTAGAGATTGTATCTAGTAGATAGGTTTTTGTGGTTGTTGATAAAAGATGAGTTAATTCTGGTAGTTTTTCAGGACTAGCGATTTCTCCTAACGCATCAGCCGCACTGCTACGCACAGAAGAATGTTCATCGTTCAAAGCTTGAATCAGTCCAGTTACTGCTGTGGAATTCCCGATATTTCCTAACGCATTAGCCGCACTGCTACGCACAGAAGAAGGTTCATCGTTCAAAGCTTGAATCAGTCCAGTTACTGCTGTGGAATTCCCGATATTTCCTAACGCATTAGCCGCGCTCCTAAGCACATGAAAATATTCATCGTTTAAAGCTTGAATCAGTGGAGTGACTGCTCTGAAATCCCCGATATTTCCTAACGCATTAGCCGCGCTCCTACGCACATGAGAATCTTCATCGTTTAAAGCTTGAATCAGTGGAGTGACTGCTGTGGAATTCTCGATTTTTCCTAACGCATTAGCCGCGATCCAACGCACATGAAAATATTCATCGTTTAAAGCTTGAATCAGTGGAGTGACTGCTCTGAAATACCCGATTTTTCCTAACGCATTAGCCGCGCTCCTACGCACATAAAAATGTTCATCGTTTAAAGCTTGAATCAGTCCAGTGACTGCTGTGGAATCCCCGATATTTCCTAACGCATTAGCCGCGCTCCTACGCACATGAGAATCTTCATCTTTTAAAGCTTGAATCAGTCCAGTGACTGCTGTGGAATCCACGATATTTCCTAACGCATTAGCCGCGCTCCTATGCACATAAGAATCTTTCTGGTTTAAAGCTTGTAGCAAGGGCGAAATTGCATGTTCAGAACGTGTTGTGCTTAATAACTCAAATTTAAGTTCTTGAGAAACTTCTAACCCAACAACTAACGCCACCGTCTGCACTTGAAATTCTGGTTTTACCGCACCTGCTAGCCTTGCTACCAACTTCAGATCCACCTCTAACGCTAACTTTACCACCCGCAGCGCTTGTTTCTCTTCTTCCAGTAACCCCAACATCAAGGCTAGGGGTTCAGTCCATTGCAGGTAATTCAAATATTCCCGTTTCAGCTTGTCGTCACTAAAGTGGGGTAACTGCTTGAGTAGACTCTCGGCAGTGTAATATTCTTGAATCAGTTGGTGTTTAAACTCAATTTTGTTTTCTGTACCAAGTTGAATCAGGTGATACTTGAGTAAATCATCAAGCCATTCGAGTGCTTTCCAGGGTTGATGATATCCCTGCTGTTGCAGAAACTCCTTGAGTATATCCTGTGCTTCTTGCTTGGGAATGGCAACTTGGAACTCAGTCGATTCACTTGCTTGAGTCATCTTTAAGGCTAAATGTTGCAACAGTCGCCGCCACCACTGGCGAGACTCATCTGTTACCAGAACACCCTCCAAGCGCTTGTTCTCACAAAACTGGGTAAACTCGCGAAACACCATTCCCAGATTTGGCGGTATTTTACCCGTCCCTATGAAAACAGAACACAGCATCTTCAGCAACAGTGGTGTTTCCCCAAACTTCTGTAGGCGAGTACCCAACTGTCGCAGCATCTGCTCTCCCTGCTAGCGAAAAGCTGTGTTTTCATCTCCGCCTAGAAATTTTTCCTGATTTATCTCAATCTCAGCAACGCCTCAAGATTTCTCTATGTCTAATCTACCGCCGACAACTCCAGAACCTGAAACTCAATCACTCACAGAATTTGAACGCAACATTTTGGAAAAAGAATACTTTTTCTTGCAAACGACTATCGAAGACTACAATAAACAAATTTGGGTTATCAAAGCTCTTGGTATCACAGGCACTGGGGCTATTTTAGCGTTGATGTTACAGCAAAAAACTAATGGAAGTGCGTTAGCGCCTTGCGCGGCTCCCTCCGGGAGCATCGCCTTAATTGGTTGTGCAATTCCCGTATTTTTCTGGATATTAGAAAGTCAATGGAAATACTTTCAGCGCGGTTTCTATCCTCGTGTTGCAGAGATTGAGTCTATTCTCGCCAATCATGGATTACGATGTCCTTGCATATACGGCGGATGGACTCATGCTGTCAAGCATAGTTCTTTCTCGCCCAAACGTAGCAATTACCTCAAGGATGGTTTGTTAAACCCTAGTGTGTATGTGAGCTACGTGTTAGAAATTGGGTTTTTGTTACTCATGGCTATTATTGCACCTAGCTTGACGAAGTAATTACGGCAAAATTCAGGAGTCAGTGGTTAGTAATACGCTTCTCTTTTTTGATTTCACGAAGGCGATCTGCAAAGGAGCGCAGCAGCGAAGCTATTGCTCCGCAGGAGGGGGCGCTTTGCGCGATCGCTCTTTGGGCGGTGCGAAAAGGGTATAACTGAGTTCAGCAAGTGCGTTAGCTCAGATCTTGCACCTCTGGCTGAGTACGCCCAGAACTTAAGTTCTGGGCTAATAAACACGCGTCCGTTAAAACGGACTAAAAAACTTACTCAGTCCGTTTTAACGGACTTGGACTTTGAGCCAAGAAATTTATTTCTTGGCGGACAATGTGTGACACAATTTCTACCAAATGACTCATGAATACAGTTATCAGTTATCACCCTTCGGGAACGCCCGTCGCCTCTGTCGGGAAACCCTCACTTCGACAAACTCAGTGCACAACCTGGAGCACTGGACTCACTTTTACTGTTTACTGTTTACTGTTTACTGTTCACTGTTCACTGATTTGGTCACTTCCTCAGCAATCGTAAACCACTCAGAGTCACCAACACCGTAGAACCCTCATGCCCAATCACCCCAATAGGTAAGTTAATTCCTCCTACAAAATTACCAACCAAAAGCAAAACAATAAAACCCAAAGCAACAGTAATATTTTGCTTGACGATCGCCTGCGCTCTTTTACCCAAACGCATCGCTGCTTCTATTTTCTCCAATCGATCTGCCATCAATATAATATCTGCGGTTTCCAATGCGACATCACTGCCAATCTTGCCCATCGCAATTCCCACAGATGCTTGAGCTAAGGCTGGGGCATCATTGATACCATCTCCCACCATTGCCACAGTTTGATACTCTTTCTGTAAACGACGGATGATATCAAGCTTATCTTCTGGTAAAAGTTCTGCATACACTTGATCAATTCCTACTGCTTGGGCGACGCTGTGAGCAGTGCGATTATTATCGCCTGTTAACATGACAATTTGCTCGACTCCCAGTTTTCTTAAGCGGGCGATCGCTCTTGCTGCTTCTCCTCTGACTTCATCTGCAATGACAATCACACCCAGCACCTGTTCTCCTTGTGCAACCCAAACAACCGTTTTACCCTCCTGTTGTAACAAGTCTGCTGAATCCTTCAATTCACTCGCGTTTAAAACCTCACCCCTGCCCCTCTCCTTACTAAGGAGAGGGGTGCCCGTTAGGGCGGGGTGAGGTAATACACTTGGTAAATGAGTTACATACTGTTGGACAAAATCCGCTTTCCCGACAATAACCTCTTGGTGTCCGTTCATACCCAAAATTCCTTGTCCTGGTATTGCTCGTACTTCAACTGCTCTTGACCAATTCAAATCACGAGCAGCCTGCACAATAGCTTCGCCTATAGGATGTTCGGAAGAAGATTCTACAGAAGCAGCCACCTTCAACACATCTGCTTCTGTATATCCACTAGTAGGAATGACTTGAAAAACTTGCAGTTGTCCTGTTGTTAGGGTACCAGTTTTGTCGAAGGCGATCGCCCGAACTTTACCAATCATTTCCAACTGGGCACCATTCTTGAACAAAATTCCTTGTCTTGCACCCTGAGCAATCCCAGAAAGCAACGTGGGCATAATTGCAGCCATCAGAGCACAGGGAGAAGCAACCACCAAAAAGGTAAGAGCACGATAAATCGTCGTTTCCCAGTCCCAATTCAAGACAAATGGCGGTAAAATTGCCAGCAACAACCCAGCCACCACAATAACCAGCGCATATCTCCGTTCAAATCGCTCAACAAATTGTTGAGAAGGAGGTGCTTCTGTTTGTGCTTGTTCTACCAGACGAATCACACGCTGAAGTAAACTGCTTTCTGGTGGTTGATGCACTTTAAGCTTGAGCGCACCATAACCGTTGAGCGTACCTGCAAAGACTTCCTCACCCACCGTCTTCTCTATAGGTACGGACTCACCTGTGATAGCAGCTTGGTTAACGGTACTCAAACCAGAAACAATCATTGCGTCGGTGGGAATGAGTTCCCCTGGTTTGACAACAATTTCGTCTCCCACCTTTAGCTGACTGATGGAAATGATTTCCTCCCTTCCAGAACGCAAAACCCGTGCTGTATCTTGTGTCAAGCTCATCAAAGAGCGGATACTGCGCTCGGTTCGTTGCATGGCGTAGCCTTCCAGCGCCCCACTAATCGCAAAGATGAGAATTAAGATTCCCCCATCAAGAATAAGATGGTATTCCCTTTTCCACAAGCCCAAGATCGCAGCACCCAACGCCGCCACAATCATCAGCAAATCTACATCCAGTTCTTTTTCTTTGAAAAGCGTTGTCAGTCCTTCACGGGCGCTTTCATAACCACCAATAACGTAAGCTGCAGGTAATAGTAGCAGCGCCCATCCTAAAAAATTGAGATGTAAGGCGAACCATCCGAAAAACAACAGCACTCCACAAAGGATGGCGGCGAAAGCTTCTGTATGTTCTTTGGTGAATTGAGTTAGACGTTGTGGGTAGAGCATGAGAGTGACATTATCAACACTCTCTCAGGCTAAACCTTGACATTAATGTCAATGTCAAGTGTTACGCACAGAAGTTGTCGCATCTGATGTAAAATCATATTCAGGCGACAATCGCATAAAAAATGAGTCAAAATAACGCGTTAGTCATAGGCATCGACTGTAGCACAACAGCCTGTAAAGCCATTGCATGGAACCAGGAAGGGAAAGCTGTCGCTTTTGGAAAAGCATTTTATCCACTATTACAACCGCAAGCAAATTGGTACGAACAGGATGCGGCACGGTGGTGGCATAGTACCTGCGAGGCTATACAACAATTACTAACTCAAATCAACGTATCACAAGTAGAGGCAGTTTGCATTACTCATCAACGGGAAACTTTTGTGGCAGTAGATAGGGAGGGTAAACCTGTTCGCAATGCGATCGCCTGGATGGATAAACGCAGCCGTAACCAAGTTACTTTCCTAGATGAAAAATTTGGCGGACAATACAACCAAGTTACTGGTAAACCCGTCTCTATGACGCCTTCTTTATCTAAAATCATCTGGTTAACCCAACATGAACCAGAAAATGTTGCCCGCACCTATAAATTTTTAGATGTTCATGGCTTCTTGGTGTATCACCTAACTGGAAATTTTCGTACCAGTTTGGCTTGTGCTGATCCAATGGGAGCAATGAATATGGAAGCTCATTGCTGGGCAACAGATTTACTCACGTCACTCGAATTGCGAGAAGAACAATTTGCTGAATTGGTACCACCAGGAGAAGTTATTGGCTATGTCAACGATACTGGTGCTGTTGCTACAGGATTACCTAAAGGTTTACGAGTCATTGCGGGTGCTGGTGATGGGCAGTGTGCAGGTTTAGGTGCTAATGCTGTGGGCAATAGTCGGGCTTATCTTAATTTAGGTACGGCAATAGCAAGCGGCATAATCAGTAAGGAGTATTTTGTCAATCCGTCATTTCGCACCATGTATGCACCCATTGCAGGGTCTTATTTTCTAGAAACTGTTCTTCTTGGTGGTGTCTTTACTCTTACCTGGTTTGTAGAAAAGTTTGCCAGCGACTTACACAACTGCAATCTTAACCTCAGTCCACTAGAGATACTGGAAACTGCTGCAGCAAAGGTATCTCCTGGCGCTGAAGGATTAATGTTAGTGCCTTACTGGAACAACGTTATGAATCCTTACTGGGATGCTAATGCTACTGGTATCACAATTGGTTGGACAGGTACCCACGGTAAAGAACATTTTTACCGAGCTATCTTAGAAGGTATTGCCTTTGAGCAAAGACTTGTAGGGGATGCAGTCATGTCAGCCACAAACCAACGTTTTAACGAATATGTAGTCATGGGTGGTGGAAGCACAAGCAATCTTTGGTGTCAAATTTTAGCGGATGTGACTGGTATACCAATAGTGCGTTCTACAACCACAGAAGCGACTTGTTTAGGAGCGGGGATTCTCGCAGCAGTTGCAGTTGGATGGTATCCTGATATTGGTACAGCCGCAAAATGTCTGACTCACACTGCTGAGCGTTTTACGCCTTCTGAGGAAAGGCAGGCTATCTACTCTAAACTTTATAGCGAAGTTTACAAGCCATTATTTCCTAGCATTCAGTCGTTGGTAAACAAGCTAACCGATTTAACAACCACTGCCACTAAATTATAGTCTATAGTCAAGGAATTTTGACAAAATGGCGAAAATTCTTATTCTGGGTGCAGGTGTTATGGGGACTGCTATCAGCTTCCCTCTAACTGATAACGGACATATCGTTCATCTAGTCGGAACCCATCTGGACGGTGATATTATTTCTAAGCTTCAGGCTGGTTATCCTCATCCTGGGTTACGCTTAAAAGTTGCTGAAAGTCTTAAACCTTATACCCACGACAAATTAGCTGAGGCAATAGAGGGTGTAGATTTAGTTGTCTTAGGAGTTAACTCTCATGGTATCGAGTGGGTAGCACAAGCCCTCAGTTCCGTATTGTCTCCAGAAATTCCCATCCTAGCAGTCACAAAAGGATTAGCAGGAGATGGTGAAAAATTGTCTATTTTGCCAGATGTTCTCCGTGCCGGGTTGCCTGTTAAATATCAAAAGGATGTACAAATAGCTGCTATTGGTGGTCCTTCCATTGCACAAGAATTGGCAGCTCGTCGTCATACTTGCGTGGTATTTACTGGTACAAATCAAGCTTTACTAGATAAGCTAGCTGGGTTGTTGCGTACAAATTACTATCACGTCTGGACAAGTACCGACATGATTGGTGTCGAAGTGTGTGTCGCCCTCAAAAATGTCTACGCCTTGGCAGTGGGCTTGGTGATAGGATTCTTAGAAAAAGAAGGTAAGGCTGCTAATGGTGCTGATATGCACAATCTAGCCGCTGCAATCTTTGCCCAAGGAATGCAAGAGACAGCTTATTTAGTTGAAAAAATGGGTGGTAAATCCCACAGTGTTTATAGTCTTCCTGGTACTGGTGATTTGTATGTCACCTGTCAAGGTGGACGTAATAGCCGTATGGGTAGGCTTTTGGGTTTGGATATGCTCTACAGTCAAGCGAAAGCTGAGTATATGCCAAACGATACCATTGAAGGTGCTTCTTTAGCTTTAGCTATTGGAGAAACTGTGGAAGCAATGGTGAAGCGAGGAGATTTAGATGGAGAAGCTTTACCTTTATTGCGTACTATGATTGCAATTGTCTGTGATGATGCACCTGCAAATATTCCTTGGGATAAATTTTTTGCAAATGCTGCGAAAGAATTTAGGTAGTGGGGTATGACAACACTGACTATCAAAGAATTCACTCAAGCAGTGGGAGGCGGGATGACTCCGCGGATGGTTCGCCATTACCATCAACTGGGGTTACTTCCTCAACCAGTGCGATCGCCCAGCAACTACCGCCTCTACACCCAAAAAGACGTTCTCAGGTTACAACGCATCGTCGCACTCAAGCAGCAAGGGTTTCAACTCAACCACATCCGCCAAATACTGGAAGTGGAACCAGAAGAAGACACAACTGCTAGTTTGATGACGCAACTGCAGCAACAATATCGCGCAGTCATACAGCAAATTTCACAACTACGGCAAACAGCATCTGCATTGGAAGGGTTACTAGGGCGCGATCGCGATTGTGAAATCATCCAAGCTGAAGTTTTGGCACAACTCAAGCTACTGGAGGTAGATACTCAAACAGGACTCGGCGGACTGGAAAAACTCTGGAATGGGTTGGATGCTCAAGTTCATGCTCATCCAGAAGCTTTTGCAGAATCCTTGGAACGCTTGCTACCTGAGTTTTCTAGCCGTTCTGAAATTGAACAAGACTTGATCTCAAACCTGGTTTTAGCTTGTGGAGATGTTAGTTTAGCGTCGTTTGTCAGGTTGAGTGATCGGGCGATCGCCACAAGTCGTGAAGTCCTCAAATCCGGCTGTCAGATAGTTGCGGATATTCCAACGGTAGCTGCTGCGTTGGATACAACTCGGTTAGCTCATTTGGGATGTCCGGTAGAAACGTTGATTGATAACTCTCATATTACGACAGCCACAGAAGCAGAAAAAGCATTTTGGCAGGATCAAAAATGGCAGGAAAAATTACAGCAAGTCTCCCCAGGTTGTGTGTTGGTGATTGGCTATGCTCCTAGTGTGCTGCTTTCTGTATGTAAAGCCATTCAAAACCAAGAAATTCAACCAGCGCTAGTCATTGGTATGCCCATTGGCTTTAGTCATGCTCCAGCTGCTAAGCGACAATTGATGCAATCATGCGTACCTTTTATTACAGTTGAAGGAACTTTGGGAGGCGGCTTGTTAGCTGCGACTGTCCTGAATTCTTTGGTAGAGTCACTTATTGAAAAACCTGATTGTCATTGTTACTTACGTCACTCTTAATACTTGTATAGAAAAGTTTCCCCAGCACTGTTTCCGAATTGAACATTTGAGAATAAGATCCAATATCGTTGTGAATCAAAAACTAGGACAAAACAAACTAAACGATGAGATTAGCTGTTTATGGCAAAGGAGGAAGTGGAAAAACCACTATTAGTACCTGCCTTCTGCAATTTCTGAACTATTTCTGTGACTTCCAAGTTTTAGGTATTGATGGCGATCACAATTTGCATCTAGCTGAAGAACTGGGTGCAACGCCCGTCGAAATGCAGCGGGGAGATTTGGGAACTGCACGAGATATTGGTAATGATTTAGATTGGTTGCGTTCTTACTTTGCTGGTACCAATCCGAGAATTACTGCTGATTTACCCATGATAAAAACAACTCCGCCTGGGGAAGGATCGCGTTTGTTGCGGTTAAGAGAACCAGCCGAGTGGCGCGAACGCTATGTCACTCTCATTGATGGAGTTGAATTGATTCGGGTTGGTGATTTTACACAAGACGATTATCGCAAGAAGTGCTTTCATAGCAAAACAGGGGCGATTGAGATTTTCTTAAAGCACGTTTGGGAAGATCACAACGAGGCGATTATTGTTGATATGTCAGCAGGGAAAGATGTTTTCGCTTCACCCTTACCAAGCTTGTTCGACAGAAATATCTATGTTGTCAAACCAACGCGCAAGTCAGTCAGCAATGCAGGAGATTTTCTCGCACACGCCAAAAACTTTGGTCTTGACATGCTAGTCGTGGCGACTGACATCCGTTCCCGTCAGGAAGTCCCAGCAATTGAAAATTATCTCATGCGAACTGTAGATGCAGTCATTCCCCACGACGCATTTTTTGTCCAACGGGACTCGTTAGTTCTGTCTCGTCCACCTCATGTGCGCGAAGCCAGCTTCACGGTGTTGGATGCATTCTACAACTTTACCGATTTATTGCGTCAGCTTCCCTCACATAACTGGGAAAATCTGCTAACTCGAATGCTTTACCATCACGAAGAAACTGCACATGATTGGGCAGGAGTCAACTTTACAGCACAAATTCAACCTGGTTTCAATCCATTTGAGCGCTTTCAAAGCAACAAACTCGCTACAGCTTAACAGTTATCAGTTATCAGTTTGAAGAAGAATTCAGAATACAGCAATTCTTGATTCAGAAGGAAGAAATAAAGAATTCCGACTTCTGACTCCTGACTCCTTCACTGTTCCCTGTTCCCTGTTAATGGTATAATAACCCAGAAAAATACAAAAAGGAATTAATTTAACTGTGATTGGCGTTGCTGTTATTGGCACGGGATTTGGTCAGAAAGTCCATATTCCTGGATTTCTGGCTCATCCTCAGACACAGATCGTTGCTGTATATAACCAAGATTTAAATAAAGCTAAAGCGATCGCACAATCCTACAATATTCCTCACGCCTGCAACACCATCACAGATATCGTTAGGCTGCAAGAAGTCCAAGCAGTAAGCATTTCCACACCGCCATTTTTGCATTACGAAATGGCAAAAGCAGCGCTGCAAGCAGGAAAACATATATTAATCGAAAAACCCACAACTCTAAATGCAGCCGAAGCTAAAGAACTTTACCAGTTAGCCCAAAAAGCAGGCGTGATTGCAGTTGTAGATTTTGAATTTCGGTTTGTACCAGGATGGCAATTATTTTCGGAACTGTTGTCACAAGGTTATGTGGGTTCAAAGCGTTTGATTAGAATTGATTGGCTAGGTTCTTCTCGTGCTGATGCTGGACGCCCTTGGAACTGGTATTCTCGTAAAGACCAAGGAGGCGGTGCATTGGGATCTTTGGGTTCTCACACTTTTGATTATATTCATTGGCTGTTTGGTCCTGTACGCAAGTTAAACGCCCATTTCACTACGGCGATCGCCGAACGACTAGACTCCAACACTGGAGAATTAAAGCCCGTAGAAACCGATGACACCTGTATGCTGATGTTAGAGTTGGCAGATGGGACACCTTGTCAAGTTTCTATCAGTGCTGTGGTTCATGCATCGCGTACTCATTGGATAGAAGTGTATGGCGATCGCGCGACTTTAGTATTAGGAAGTGAAAATCAAAAAGATTACGTACATGGGTTTCGTGTTTTGTCTTCTCAACCAGGTAAAACATTAACTGAAATTGAAATTCCCAATCGGTTATTGTTTCCAGAAAATCACTCTGATGGTCGTATTTCTGCGTTTGTGAGAGTTGTAGATGAATGGGTGCAAGGAATTGAATCCAAAAAACAAATCGTTCCATCCTTACGAGAAGGAATTTACTCTCAGTTATTAATGGATTTATCCCATGAATCTAATAACAGTTCAAGTTGGGTAAATGTACCAAGCTTGGAAGAATTTCTTGCTTAATAGTAGGGTAATTAACGTTTCATCGTAAACCTTACTTCATGACTTATTAAATAAAAAATTATAAACTAACAGCATGTATACACCATCACGATTTTCAGCTTTCTATCTTTTGGATGGGGTGCGAGAGCTTGTTTATAGATCAAAATAGAAACGTCACAGGAAACCTGTTTTGGCAAAGACCTTCATCCCCGACATGCTCGGGGTTTTTTATAATTGATAGGATTTAGTCATTCAGGCTATTTTTTAAATTTGAATCTAGTTTTTCGTAAACAATTTCGGCTTTTTTCTTAAACTTTCATCTTGAAAAAAATATGTATATTCAGTTACATATTTACGTTTTACTCCTTTAGGATGGTGTGAAATTGTTTTCTTCAAATGAAAATACAATACAACACTGGAATACGCTGCATAAATAAAAGCACAGCATACCCCGACAAGATCGGGGTTTTTTTTGGATATAGTTGTATTTACACACAACTCATTGAATCACCCTAAATTTTGGCAAAACCGCCCTGTCGGGCACCCCTCTCCTTTATAAGGAGAGGGGCAGGGGTGAGGTAATTTCTACGGTGTATACACAACTCATCAAATGACTCAAAACTCGGAACCTCACCCTGCCCTGTCGGGCATCCCTCTCCTTATTAAGGAGAGGGAAAAATTTTGAAGATTGGGTTTTGTTCCTACTCACCCGGAATTCACACCTAGCAAGCTGTATGTAATATAGAATTATTCACTTATTAAACAGAATTTCCTGCAGCCGCGCCAACTATGGCAAGCGGAAAGTTGTTAAAACTTAAAACAAGCAACTATATATATAGTGACAACAAACTCATGCCTAGAATAGACCCCGCCAAACTAAAAAAAGTCTCTGTCAGCCTTCCCTTTGGCATCGGTTCCGCTGAATGGCAAGCCGATCCAACAGAACGTCGGGCTGCATGGTCGTTGTATGTTGAACTTGTTACCCGGATTGCTGTTCAACCTCTGGAAATTGACGAAGGACTGTTGCGTGAAGCGCTGACATCTTTATATAGTTTATTTGGCATCACACGGGAAGTCCTCAAACAAGCTGGACCAGATGTTGGTGCATCGCGTGAGTCAGTGGGAGGTATTGCTATAGCGGTGCTGAATAAGGGTTTGCGTCCTTTTCTTGCCAAATGGCATCCACTGTTGCAGACATGGGAAGCACAGCGTCCTCCTCACCTGAGTCTAAAAGAGCATGAGCGCAATTGGTCGCAAGAAGCGAATTTGCGGTATGAGTTGGAAGCGTTGAGAAGGGATTTGGAACAATATGCAAATGCTTTGGCAATCATTGCTGGTGTAGAACAGTAGTGGGGAAAAGCTGAGATATGACCACATCCCAAGATTATGAAGTCTTCCTTTGTCACAACAGCAAAGAAAAACAACAAGTAGAAAGAATTAGGGCTCAGCTAAAGCAGCAAGGTATTTTAGCTTGGCTGGATAAGTATGATTTTGAGCCGTTTAGACCTTGGCAAGATCAACTAGAAGAAATTATTCCTCAGATAAAGGCTGTAGCCGTATTCATTGGTTCATCAGGAGTAGGACCGTGGGCAAATATTGAAATGCGAGAGTTTTTGGTTGAATTCGCTAGCCGCCAGCTTCGCATGGGGTTGGTTATATTGCCTGATTGTCCTCAAGAACTTATAAACAGCGTTCCTAGATTTATAAAGAGTTTTCATTGGGTTGATTTTCGCCAGCAAGAACCCGATCCAATGGAACAGCTTATTTGGGGCATAACTGGGCACAAGCCAGTGCCAACTCTGAAGGTGATCCCACAAAGTCAAAGCGATGACCTCAGTAGTGAACCGAACAAAGAAGTCCCCACTACCCAAGAACTGAGAAACCCAGAAGTTATTAAAACTCAAAACACCCCGCAAAATCAACGAGATGATTCAGGTGATGACCTCAGCAGTGAACGCGGTGTAAACTACACCAAATTACGAAATTTGCTAAAAGCAGGACAGTGGAAAGAAGCGGATCTCGAAACTGTTACTTTCATGCTCAAGGCAGCTGGCAGAGAAATAGAAAGCTGGCTGGATATCGAATCCATCAAAAACTTTCCCTGCACTGACCTCCGCACAATTGACCAACTTTGGGTAAAATACAGTAGTGGGCGCTTTGGCTTTAGTGTGCAAAAGCGTGTTTGGGAAAGTGTGGGTAAAGACTATGAAAAGTTTGGCGATCGCGTGGGTTGGCGCAAAGGAATGCCTTGGAAGAAAGAGTGGCTGTATTACAATGAATTAACCTTCTCCACAAAAGCCCCCCAAGGACATCTCCCTGTTTGGGGTTTTAGGGGGGTGAAGAAGAATGAAGACTTATGGCCAGATCTCTTTTCTCGCGTCCAGACTTGTAAACTGTAACATATAAGGCTCACACAGAATTGTAAAGATTCGCAAGCAAGTGATTTTCCACGAAGTATTACGGTTTCTACGTTTTCGTTACCTGGCACTGCATCCAATTTGGATCTTCTTCTTGTGCTTGTAGTACGATGCTGGCGAATTGTGGGTTATAACAATTCGCGAAGATAAACTTGCACGCCACTTCTTCTATTTCTTGGTTCGTTGCTTCCCAGTCATTTTGCATCTACGCACTTATTGAATTTCTACATAAAGTTTCTTCCCCAAGGCATTCGCATATCTTTCTAAAGTAGAGATACCAACATCAGATCCATCGTTTTCGATTCTGATAATTATAGATTCATGCAAATTTAACCGACGTGCTAATTCTTCTTGTGTGATTCCCGCTTCAATTCTTGCTTGCGCCAGCAGCACCCCAATTTTAAAACTGGAAAATCCAGATTCAAAATCTTTACCAAACTCCGGATCGGTTTGCTTGCGTCTGGCAATGTATTTCTCTACATCACTCATCATTTTGCTTCCTGCTTAAATAATCTCTTTTTCGTTGTTCTGCTAACTCAATCTCTTGGGCTACCGTGGTGTACACATCTCACTCAAAACCTCACCCTCGCTTGAATCGGCGCTAAAATCTTTCCCTCTCCTTACTAAGGAGAGGGATGCCCGATAGGGCAGGGTGAGGTTCAACTCTCGCTTCGTTGCCAGAAAGTCGCAACCCCAAAATCCAGAAAAAACCAACGTATCTTAACCAGGAGATCAAATATACTGCTTGAGTTGTGTCCCAGCAAATCCGCACATAGTCTTATATTGTCCATAAACAACCTATGACTTCTGTTAGAAGAATAATTACGTTTTTACAGCTAGTCTTGACTTATATTCAGGACGGCTCATTCGCTTGAAGATAGGTTGATTTTGACTCCTTTTCCGGAGCCAACCTGTGATTGAGGCGAGTTTGCTCCGGTTCTGAAACTGTAAAAAGTGTTGAAAATTAACGAATGGAGTCTTGTAATGATAAATTTGATTTCTAAGGCATTTGCTCAGATCAATTCTCTATTTAACCAACTTCAGGTAAAACGTTTTTTCGCTGTGGTTCTAGCTGGGTTGCTAGTGCTGACAACAAATGTTACTAATGAGAGTAGTGACAAAAATTTAACCAACAGAGTTAACCAAGCCCTAGAGCGGAACTCTTCCGACAGACCGCAAACAGTAGGAGAATGGTTTAAAGAAGCTCGGGAAACCGAAGGTGCTCCTGCTGAACGTGCCAAAAGAATTGCAGGACAATCAGCTGAAGCTGTAAAAGACTTGGGTAAGGTGTACCCAGATACTGCTGAAAGGACTGCTGATAGTGTAAAGGACTAGTATAAAGGACAAAGCAAACTAGGCAGATAAACGGGTAAACTCAAATCTTGCACTTTACCGGTGAGTACGCCTTGAACTAAAGTTCAAGGCTAATAGATCAAGTCCGTTAAAACGGACTCAAAGGCTTACCCAGTCCGTTTTAACGAACTTTGATTTTGAGCCAAGAAATTGATTTTTTGGCGGACTAAAAAGCAGATGCAAGATCTGAGTAAACAGAGATTTTAGAAGACAAGTGACAGGGTACAGGGGAACTGTAACCTGTCACTTATTGCTTTTTTACAGTTATCAGTTATCAGGTAGGAAACGGACTCGTCCACCCCTTGTTCACTGTTCACTGTTCACTGTTTTAAGCCGGATAGATCCGCAAACGCCGATTTGGTTCTTCCCCAAAGCTATTAGATTTCAGCCGATAGTGTTCTACCAATTCGTGCTGCATTTTCCGCACTTGAGGAGAACGGGGCAATAATTCGACTGGCTGTCCTTTGGGAATCACGATTTGCTCTACAGCAAGTCTTGCTTCTTCCAGCGCGTCCATTTCATCATCACTGGCGCTGTGGAGAAACAGTTGCATTTCGCGATCGTCGTTAACTTCCGGATCGTCCATATTCAGCAACCGCCGCAAGCCTCGGGTAATCTGCGGTAGAGTGCTGGACTTGATCATATGAATTGGTATTTGACGTGCTCTAGCCATTTGCCGTAATTTGGCGTGGTTTTTGACGTGCGATCGCAACGCCAATATAGCATCAGCACTATCAAGATCTTTTGTCAATGTTACTGGTAAAGAAAGAACCCCAACTACCTGTTCCAATTGGCTCCGGCTAACGCCATAGGGATATACGTGCAGTGGCAAATCTTCGCCGTTAGGTCCTGCATGTCTAGTAGTGGTGGAGTCGAAATCAAAGCCATCAAAACCATTAAAGGATTCATCGAGTAAGCGGTCAAACTCACTAACTCCAGAACTCTTTTGGCTTTGTTGACCAGACAATGTCGGTAGGGGTATCATTTGCCCAGTAGCACGCCAGCCGTTTGTTTGTCGTGCTGGTGCTGGGAAAGATTCTTCTCCACCGAGTGTTTGTCCACGACCGTTGATTGCGGTAAGCTGACGAGTGACGTTCACATTGCCATTGTCATCCACAGTTCTAACTTGCGGACTAGGCTGACGCCCCCGTAGGAGAGTATCAACTGTGTCAGCGACGCTGTCGTGAACTACCCAGCGTTGCCGTTCTAACATTTCCACCGCAATCTCGAAAGTGGGAGGTGCTTTGCGTTCTAAAACTGTCTTTTGAGTTCCTCGCCGTCTGGCTTCATCGTCTCCCAGTGTCACAGCCTGGATACCACCAACCAAGTCAGCAAGCGTCGGATTTTTGATCAGGTTTTCAATCTGATTACCGTGAGCAGTTCCTACCAACTGGACACCTCGTTCGGCAATAGTACGAGCTGCTAAGGCTTCCAGTTCTGTACCAATTTCATCAATAACGATGACTTCTGGCATATGGTTTTCCACAGCTTCAATCATCACTTGATGCTGTTGTTCTGGATGAGCCACTTGCATCCGCCGTGAGCGACCGATCGCGGGGTGGGCAACGTCACCATCTCCGGCGATTTCGTTAGAAGTGTCAATTATGACTACTCGCTTGTGGAAATCATCCGCTAAAACACGGGCAATCTCCCGTAGTGCAGTGGTTTTACCCACACCAGGGCGTCCTAGCATGAGAATTGATTTTCCAGTTTCTACCAAATCGCGGATCATGCCAATTGTGCCGAATATTGCCCGACCAACACGACAGGTTAAGCCGATAATCTTAC
The DNA here is from genome assembly GCF_006968745.1 of Brasilonema sennae CENA114. NCBI lineage: Bacteria > Bacillati > Cyanobacteriota > Cyanophyceae > Nostocales > Scytonemataceae > Brasilonema > Brasilonema sennae. The sequence continues at coordinate 3,213,223 of NZ_CP030118.1, forward strand.
CACTGCGGTTGCGGATGGCACTAATTCTGTGCAGGGTTTGCTCAATTCCTGCCCGATTATCCGCGCCAAAGGTTCCCACTCTCTTGATGCAATCATCTATCTGTTCTTGCGTAACCGGTGTTTCGCCCAGATACTCTGCTTGATTGGGAAAGCGAGCTTCAGGACGACGACCCAAATCCAAGACCACTTCTACTAGGCTATCTCGTTGAGGATGCTTTTCTAGTATCTGCTGCAAATCTTGGGGTAAAATGTCCAACAATTTTTGAAGATCGTCTTTAATCGTCATGCTTTTTATGGTGACGTTTTTTAGAGATACTTGGACACTTGTAGTACGAGGAGGATCACCCCGCCACCAGAAAGTGTCCGCAACGCGCGAATCGGGAACAGTGTTCCCTACTGCTGTGACTTGAGCTGGGAAACGAGAGAATGTGCAAGCGAAACCGCTTGAGCGAGCAATTCTGGTTCTTCTTCTAAGCGGACAGTTGTTTGAACATAAGCATTTTTCACCTCCCTTGCTTCTAATTGCTCAAGAATTGGTGACAGTAGTACCCGGGCGTAACTACCGTAAGCGATACCAGCAATGGAAGAGGAGGAAGAGGACGAAGAGGAATAAGCTTCCCCCGCTCTCTTCAGAAGATCCATTGCCTTCAACTTGGCAACAGTGTAGCTGTTGGTTCCACCAGCTAATTGCACATATCCCGGTAATTTAGCTGCCAAGACTTTTTGCCCTAACTTGACGGCGGCCTGAGTGGTACCATCACCAATATCCCCACTCATCGGACGACCGTCAGTCTGCCAAATTAAAGCACACGGTATGGGGGCAATTACGTTATAAAGGGCGTGAAGATAGTCAATCAGACCGTCTCCATCTGGACAACTGATGGCGACTAACTTCAAACGCTCAACCCAAGGTAAAATCGCTTGCCACAATCTTGTAAATTCTGTCAAACGCCCAACATTTGTATGAATTTCTACGGCATCTACTCCTGATGACAGGATCAATGGTGCGATCGCTCCTGGCGTTGATACATATGACCTTGTATAAATTATATCGTATGGACAAATGGGTATGCAACGACCACACCCGTAGCATTTTTGTGATATAATCCCTGATGATTCGTTTTTTATACTATTAAAAACAATTGCTTGGGCTGGACAAATCCTTTCACATGGTCTATCACATTCCTTGGGGCATTCTGTAGAATTAAACTCAGCTTTGCGGAAATGTGGATCTTCCCCGTCGTTGAGACTAACCATCAACAGGGGAGACCTTCCAGGCAAGCCAAATCCTTGCTGCCCAGCAACCTCTGATAAGGCAGAGGCAGCTTGCAGCCCTTCTTTGGCTGCGGCAATAACAGCTGGATCAGCGGCAACATCTATGCAGTCAGCGCCAGCCAAAGTGTAGGCTAGTGTTAAACTTCTAACCGCAGGCAGATGTTGGTAGCTGGCCCCGCAGATGAGCTTGAACCAGTGACCTTGTTTGAGGGATCGTAAAGGGTCTAGCAGATGAGTCACATCTCTATTATGCTATGGGACGGAAAAATGTAAGAGGTGGCTCACAAAAGTTTTGATGATTATTTTTTTCTATTTCAAATGAGAAAACTTTTGTTTTCAAGTCTTGCGTGAGATTTTGTTGAGAATCTGTATTTTGGGAGTTTGATGACCGAAGAAAGAACTCAGAACACAGAACTCAGTACTCAGAATCAGTAAAAAGGATACAAGCCCACGCCAGATGCTAACTCCTGCCCAGACGCTGCTTTGTAAGTCCCAAAGGGACACGCTTACGCGTATCTCCTGCCCAGACGCTGCGCGTTCGCTCGATTCGTGCGCTTGCGCTTACAAGTCGGGAAACCCCTTTGGGTGTGCGCAGAGCGCACGCCTTACGGCGAACGCCCTAGTGGGAACGGCCACGCCTTACGGTGAGTCCAGCGCTGCGGGAGGGTCTCCCTCCGCAGGCGACTGGCGAACCCGGAGGGCTATCGGGAACGCCCGTCGCCTGACGCCACATTCTACCCTGCCCGAAGGCGTTCCGCCTACAACGGGGCGGCAGCTTTTCGGGGGAAGCTTCCCCCGAAAACGTGCCTTGGGAACCCCCGCAAGGCGCTGCTCTGGGCACAGAAGTGGCAGATGAGGGAAACCCTCCCGCAGCACTGGTTTCACCGCCCACAGCACTGGCTCCTGTGTTTAAACATAAAGATATATTTCGAGATACATAGTACTGAAGTTGAGGCATCCTTGTTCAAATCCACGCTTATTTATCGGGAGGCAACGCGGTCTTGGAGGTTTCCTCCTTAGAACGCTTGCCGTGATGTATTCTGAGTTCCTACTCTGTGGTCTTCTTAAGATATTGCTTGTGTTGTGAAAGGCTGAGCAGTTGAACAGGCTGATTGTATTTATAGTCACTCAATAGTTAATTATGTATTTGGATGCTTGACTGGGATTTCGATGATAAACTCTGCTCCTTCTCCTGGTAAGGAGTTGCAACTAATTTGCCCTTGATGTTTTTGTACCACAATCTGATGGCTGATTGCTAATCCCAGTCCACTGCCTTTACCAACAGGCTTTGTCGTAAAAAATGGGTCAAAGGTTCTTGATCGGACTGACTCATCCATACCAAATCCATTGTCAGTGATACTAATTTTGACTGTATTATCATCTGCCAACTCTGTACGAATACGAATCACAGGAGGACAAATTGTGGAGCTAACGTCATGAGTTGGTGAGTTGGTAAAGTGTAATGGTCTTATTTTTTGGCCATCTTCCCATTGGCAGATGTCTTGATCACAAAGCTTGTGCTCATCTTCCCCTATTCGGTGAAATTTTGGATGGCTTGCGCTACTAAGACTTGTGTTCATCTGTCCACCAGAACAAGACGACATCTTCCACTTACTATGCGCCTGTGTTGACTCCAAGGCATCGATCGCATTATTCAAGATATGCAGAAACACTTGGTTCAGTTCGCTAGCATAACAAGTGACAGGCGGCAAATTGTCGTCATACTCTTTTACGACAACAATGGGACAACGATATGTTGTTTCCTTGAGTCGATGCTGCAACATCACCAAAGTACTGTCTATACCTTCATGAATGTTTACCGACTTCATCTGGGCTTCGTCAACCCGAGAAAATTTTTGTAGCGCTAGTACAATGTGCCGAATGCGATCGGCACCTCTGTTCATAGCACCTAATAAGTTTTTCAGGTCACACATCAAAAAATTTAGGTCTATCTCCTGAACAATCTGCTCAATCTTTGGTGTCGAATGTGGATATTCTTGCTGATAGAGTGAAATCACACCGACCAGTTCTTGCATATATTGCCCAACATATTCAAGATTGCCATAAATAAAACTGATTGGATTATTCACCTCATGGGCAATTCCGGCAACCAATTGCCCCAATGCGACCATCTTCTCATTTTGAATTTGTTTAACTTGAGCAGCTTTTAAATCGTCAAGAGCATTTTGCAACAAAAGATTTTTTTCTTGAAGTTTAATTTCTAATAGACGCAAGTTAATCTGATTTTCAATTCGTAAGATAACTTCCGCCACAGAAAAAGGTTTAGTTATATAGTCTACACCTCCCACATCAAAGGCTTTTACTTTATCTAACACATCATCTAGAGCACTAATAAAAATCACTGGGACTTCACAAGTTCTTTCGTCATCCTTAAGTTGCTGACAAAGCTCATACCCATTTACTCCTGGCATGTTAATATCTAGCAAAATGACATCAGGCAAAACCATTTGACACGCCATCAGTCCCATTTTGCCATTTAAGGCTTTACGAACTTCATAACCTTGTGCAGTCAGCATTGCTGACAACAGACGTAGGTTGTCTGGTGTATCATCAACGACTAGAATATTGCCTTTATATTCTTGACCTTGATTTCTATGCATTTCAAAAAAACTGATATGGCAATTTGAGAAATATTTGGCACGCAAGACAAATTTCAGCTTAGTGTGGCTGAAATCTGTCTGTTACCATCATGCATCAAATTTACCACCAAGAGTGGTCCAAGTTAGTTTACCCAGCTCTCCATCTACAGTTAAACCGGCTGCTTTCTGAAATGCTTTGACAGCAGCTTCCGTTTGAGGACCAAAATTTCCATCTGCGCTTCCTGCGTTGTACCCTCTTGCATTCAGCACTTTTTGCACAGCCTTGACATCATCTCCTATCCTTCCTTGACGAAGATTACGTCTAAGTACTGGTAATACAAAGCCAGAATATGTCAAATTCCAAGCTTCACCACGTTCACCTTCCTTGGGAATACGCCAAATTGATGAGCCAGGATAGTTATTCAGGTAATCTTGAAGTTCAGCGGCTGTTGCAGGTTTTGCTGTATCACTTTCCGAATCCCAAACGGGTAAGATTGGTTTTTTCAAACCCAAATTTTTGTAAGCATCTAGACAATCTTTAACTTCTTCTGGAGTCGTGGGTTTGAAAGTGAACTTCTCAAAATAGATTTGTAGGAACGCTAAGTCGCAATACTTATCCAAAATCTGCCAAGGAACATTAGGGTGGAGTCGAGGATTTCCAAAAGTTGTATATCCTAAAGTTCCTTCCTTGACGATCATACGCACAGCAGAAAGAAGCTTGTCTAGATTTGTATGTGTGCTTGGATCTTCTACTTCTTTTTCTACATCAACAATATAGCCATCCAGTCCACAGTTAAGAGCTTGCCTAACTTTTACAATTTGTCTAGTAATATCAGCAGTACCATAGTGATATCCCCATCCATACACTTCGATCTCACGAGACTTAAATTCCTGAATAATTTCTGGAGAACACTGCCAATTCCAAAAAGTTGGTTTACCTTGATATTTTCCATCAAAAACCTTAAGATAAACACGCTGTACTTTTCGTTCAACAAGCTTGTCCAGATAATCAGCACGAATCTCTGAAAGCTTCCAAATCCAAATTCCGTTGGGATCTTGTGCCATATTCTTTAGTTCTTTATTTCGTAAAAATGACAGGCAAGTAAAGTATACCCATAGATTTTATAGATTGTTTCCTAGAGTATCGTCTACAACCTTTGCCTGTAACTGCTTCAATAATTTATCTATTAATTCCAGAAGATTTCAAAAATTTGTTGTGCAATTGCGTCATTATATGGCATATTGCTTTTTCTGCTTCAGTTTTGGTGATAATGAGCCATGAGAACTATCTGGGTAAATGAACAACTTGATCCATCTGGAATGATTTATGCCTGTATTGCTTGCTGTAACGAGTCCCAAGCCAAAGACTGTCATGAGTCATTTAAGCAAAATTTAACTGAGGAGCAAAAGGCATGGGGGTGGGTGGCGCGGTTGCGAACAGTTAATTCTTGGGATGACGTTCCGGTGAATGCTTTAAAGTTGGATTGAAGCCGCAAGTCAGAATTCTCAATTCCGACGATTGCAAATCATCCACATAAAACCGATAAATGAGCGCACGGAAATTACGACGCTCTTGCAGCACGCCCTTGGGGTTCGCCCATTCCCCAGGTTTCCCCCCAGAGCGTGGAAACCTAGTGCTCTGACAACCCAAAATTGCCAGGTTAAGGCAAGCACGGGGAGAGTAAGATTTTTTCACCTCATCAACCCGTCAAAGTTAGTGTGTTGCACTACTAATCGAGGACTGCCTCACTTTTGACTAAGAATATTTGTAGTAGTAGGTTGAGAAGAACCAAGTCAAACCCAACAAAGCGTCCCAAATGTCGGGTTTCGTTCACTGGATCCAACCTACACATTTTTGTTTTTTGGGCAAAACCCGAGCAGTGTTGAGTCGAGAACTGGCTTACTTTTGACGTGAGTTCGATGCGCAAGAGTGTCTCACAATTCAAATAGGACTGCTATAGCAAAGTGAAAATAAAAAACTTATCATAAAAGGTAAAAGAAAGATTAAAGATTTATTAAAGATAAGTATAATACTAGAAACAGCTTGAAAGTATCTCTTCTAGTAGGGAAAATTGATATTTATTTTGACTATTTAAGAGTTATCATCAAAAAAAAAGATCGATGTCAAAAACTTGTAAAAACCAAATAAAGTTGAGTGCAATATCCGACAGTTTACACTTCTGCTGGAGGCTGTCCCATTAATTTGGTTGGCAAAAGGGGACAAGCAGTTCAAATTTCAATTCATGTTCCTAGTCTGTATATCTGTGCCAACCGCGAGCAGATATTACCAGATTGGAAAAAACAGCTTTTCTTGTGGGTGGTGATTGTTTTACAGCAATCAAGATATGAACTTGTAGAAAGTACACCGAAAATTGAGACAGAAAAACAAAGGTTACGGGAAAAGTTTATGAGATTTGGCTGTGATGTGGCATTTAATCTGCGCGATCGCCATTATTTAACAGACCTAATCGACCCCCGCACTGGCTATCCTTTGCTTTCCCGTCCAGGGAAAATTCTGCACGATGATACCGCAGCTGTAAAAGCTTTACTGCATTATCCGGTTATTCAGAACAAATGCCGTTTATTAGTCCACCCGAAGTGGGGAATGGCAGTTTATCCTGGAATTTTGATATCACAAGCTCCCCCAATGATCATAGAGTGGGTTATCAAGAGCATAGCCCCCCTGCATGACTGGAAGATAAAAGATGAAAGATGAAAAATTTATACTTTCTATTCAGCTTGTTTGTACTCTTGATACCATTGCACAAAGCAATTTATACCTTGTTCGAGGGGTGTACTGGGCTTAAATCCAACATCACGCATCAGGTCATCTACATCGGCATAAGTTGCAGGAACATCTCCCGGTTGCATCGGTAATAAGTTTTTCACGGCTTTCTTGCCAAGCGCCTTTTCTATCACTTCAATGAACGTCATCAATTCCACAGGGTTATTGTTACCAATGTTATAAAGCCTGTAAGGAGCATGACTGTTTGCTACGTTGGCTATCTTGGGTTGAGGTGGTTTAAGCATCACCCGAAAGACGCCCTCGACAACATCGTCAATGTATGTAAAATCTCGCTGCATTTTACCAAAATTGTAGACATCAATGGGCTTGCCTTGTTGTATCGCTTTTACGAATTTAAAATATGCCATGTCGGGTCTTCCCCAGGGACCATAAACTGTAAAAAAGCGTAGCCCAGTTGTTGGAATGTGATAAAGATGACTATAAGTATGGGCAATCAGTTCATTTGCTTTTTTAGTTGCAGCATACAGTGAAATAGGATGGTCAACATTATCATTGACAGCGAAGGGAACTTTGGTGTTAATGCCGTAAACAGAACTTGAAGAGGCAAATACTAAGTGCTTGATTTGACTTTGGCGGCATCCTTCCAAAAGGTTAACAAAGCCTGTAACATTGCTATCTATATAAACCCAAGGATTTTGTAAAGAGTAGCGTACGCCTGCTTGGGCTGCAAGATTGACGACATAATCAAAAGTGTAGTTTTGAAAGAGTTTCGCAACCTCAAGGCGATCGCTTAACTCCAAAAACTCAAACGTAAACCCCGGCTGCGAGTCAAGCTGCGCCAAACGAGCTTTTTTTAGGTTGACATCATAATAGTCATTTAAGTTGTCAATGCCTATCACCTCGACACCTTCTTTCACAAGACGTTGTGCTAAGTGATAGCCAATGAATCCAGCAACACCAGTAACCAGTACCCTCATCATCAATATCCCTCAAAAGTCTATAACAGCCATCATAGTCATTGCTTGAACTACAGCCATCGCTGTAGCCAGGAATTTTATTGGGGGGATTTTCACTAGCAGGCTGACGTAGTTTTTAGTCTGAGTGTGCTATTCGCCAAAGCAGAAAAATCATATGAAAAAATTAATTGTGTGAAGGTGATGACTATAGCGCTTGATGGTGTTGGGTGGAATACATCGTGTAGCTTCAGTTATAGGCGATACACACAAGCTAAAGCCTATGCGCAAACCACACGCTGCGCGAACGACTGACTTGTGCTGAGTCGGTCGTTGTAGCGCGAACGCCCAAGTCCTCCAGCTTATCGCCGTTCGCGTGGTTGCGTTATTGAGAATTGTGCAAGATTTCAGTTTAATCAACTTCAATCAAATTGATGTCAAATTTAAACTTATAATAATTTCAGAAAAAAATTGAAGAAATTTTTTCTCTTATACTCATGAAAAATGGCAATGTCGTAGTTTACCGTTACCATAAAAAATAGCAATGTGCAACAACTGAAAGTAATATCTGAGACTTGTTTGCTTAACCAAGCCTGATAATTTTCACTAAAAAATCTATAAGGGTTCTGGCTCGAATGAAAGACAAATTCATTTACTACAGCCTGCGTATTCTCTGACAAGTTACTCAGAGAGTATTTATATCTGTGGTTGTTTAACTCTTTGATGTACTGGATTCAATTGAAAACCCTTATAGTGATTTTAAGTGCATAAACAGGATACGAAAAAAACGCTCCTTAGACATATACCCGAGGAATAATTTATATGCGGATTCCAGCAGCAACTTATCGAATTCAATTCAATTCAGAATTTGGTTTTGATGCCGCAAAAGCAATTACAAACTATCTGGTAGAGTTGGGAATTTCTGACCTCTACGCTTCTCCCATTTTCAAAGCCAGACCTGGAAGTAGTCATGGATATGACGTTGTTGATCCCACTCAGTTAAATCCAGAATTAGGAACTCAAGAAGCTTTTGAAAGCTTAGTCCAAGAATTACAACAGCATAAGCTCGGTTGGTTACAGGATATTGTCCCTAATCACATGGGTTATGATAGCCAAAATAAATATTTGATGGATGTGTTGGAATACGGTATACATTCCAGCTATGTTGATTACTTTGATATTCCTTGGAATGCTCCTTTTGGTATAAACTACGAACCGATACTGGCTCCATTACTGGGCAACTTTTACGGAGAGTGTTTAGAAAATGGCGACATTCAACTTAAGTATGACGAGACAGGACTAAACGTTAACTATTTTAGTTTAAAGATTCCTCTTAAATTAGAATCATACGCCAATTTGTTGAGTGAGAATTTAGATAAATTGGCTCAAGCTTTAGGAAGGGAGCACCCGATATTTGTGAGGTTGCTTGGTGTCTTGTATATAGTAAAAAGTCTTCCTTCAGAGACAGTAGCACAGCAAAGACAAGACCAAGCAGCTTTTGTCAAAGGACTCCTTTGGGAATTGTATACAGAAAATCCGGAAGTGAAAACGTTTATTGATGAAAATCTGCAACTTTTTAACGGTGAACCAGGAAAGGCAGAAAGCTTTGATCTTTTAGAAAGTTTACTTTCAGAACAGTTTTTCCGCCTCTGTTACTGGAAAGTTGGGGCGGAAGAAATGAATTATAGAAGATTTTTCGCTGTGAATGAGTTGATATCAGTCAGAGTGGAAAATTTAAAGGTTTTTGAAAAGACTCATAATTTGATTAATAAGCTAGTCAGTGAAGGTAAGTTTACAGGCTTGCGAATTGACCACATTGATGGTTTATACGATCCAAAACAGTATTTAGACAGGTTGAGAGAAAAGACGGGAGATACATATATTACTGTTGAAAAGATTTTACAGCCTGGAGAAGACTTACCAAATGACTGGTCAGTTCAAGGTACATCTGGCTATGATTATCTGAATTACATCAACGGAATTTTTTGTAAAACTGAAAACGAAGATAAGTTTACTGAAATATACTCAGGTTTTACAGGGCTAACAACATCTTTTGAGGAAATGGTTCCCGACAAAAAGCACCTCATTCTAGAGAGAACGTTAGCCGGGGATATTGATAATATCACTTCTCTTTTAAAGAAAATTGCGAGTAAGCATCGGTATGGAAATGACTTTACAATCAATGGTTTAAAGCGAGCACTTGCAGAAGTCCTTAGTCGCTTTCCTGTTTACCGGACTTACGTTACTAAAGAGGGTATCTCTGAAATTGATCGCGCTTATGTTCATGAAGTGATTGAAGCGACAAAACCACACACACCATTCTTGAACCATGAATTAAACTTGATCGAAAAATTGCTGTTGCTGGAATATGATGATGATACTACTCAAACTGAGAAAGACCAGTGGCTTTACTTTGTCATGAGAGTGCAACAGTACACAGGACCATTGATGGCGAAAGGGGTCGAAGACACTGCTTTCTATGTTTATAACCGTTTTATTTCTTTAAACGAAGTCGGTGGCGAACCGAGTCATTTTGGTATTAGTACTTCAGAATTCCATGAGTTTAATCAAAAACGCCACAAGCAATGGTCTGGTGCTATGAGTACTACCTCTACTCATGATACTAAACGATGTGAAGATTCTAGGGCAAGGCTGAATGTTCTTTCCGAAATTCCAGAGGAATGGGAAAAACAAGTTCGCAAGTGGAGCGAAATTAATAGTTCCCACAGAAAGACAGTTGACCAGTTAACAATGCCAGATAGGAATGATGAATATGTTTTGTATCAAGCACTTGTAGGAGTCTTTCCATTTAATGAAGAAGAGTTTCCCTCTTGTATTGAACGGGTCAAAGATTATGTGATTAAAGCTATCAGAGAAGCGAAAGTTCATACGGAATGGCTACGAGAAAATAGCGTTTACGAAAATGCTTTTACTGATTTTGTCACGGCAATTTTTGAACCCTTGAAAGACAATCCATTCTTAAAAGAATTTTTGCCTTTCCAAAGATGGGTTGCTGAGAATGGTATCTACAATACTCTTTCTCAAACGCTACTGAAAATTACTTCGCCTGGAGTTCCCGACTTTTATCAAGGAACTGAACTATGGGATTTTAGCTTAGTTGATCCTGATAATCGCCGTCGGGTTAACTTTAAAACTCGGGAATCTTATCTCAAAGCAATTAAGGAACACGCATTGACAGATATTCTCAAGCTCATAGATGAGTTACTTGCTAATAAGGAAGATGCCAAAATTAAACTGTTCCTCGTTGTCCAAGGTTTGAAAGCAAGGACAGAATATTTACAAGTTTTTCAGCAAGGCGACTACTTACCTTTAGAAGTGAGTGGCAAGTTTAAAGAGAATATCATTGCCTTTGCAAGGAATGATGGAAATAAGACGATTATTACCATTGCTCCCCGCTTTTTTACAAGCTTAATTCAACCGGGAGAGTACCCGCTAGGACAAGATATTTGGAATGACACGACCTTGAAGTTACCTACACAAGTCACTTCGTGGAAAGATGCAATCAGCGAGCAAACTGTTGAAGCTAATGGCACTTTGCTGATTGGCGAAGCGCTGAAACACTTCCCTGTGGGTTTGTTGGTTAGTCAAGGCTAGTTTAACCCAAGCTACGATTCTCGCTCAAAATCCTTTGGAACCTCACCCTGCCCTATCGGGCATCCCTCTCCTTATTAAGGAGAGGGAAAGATTTTATTGTGATTTGTGTTGGCGCAGCCTGCGCATAGCGCATAAATCGCGCGTTCTCAGATTCCCGACAACTTTTGCGAAGTCGGGAATCTTGTTGTTCAATGTAACCCATGACATTAGTCACACTTAGGATCGTAATAAAGTAACAGTCAAGTCAGTCACATTTTCTCTACTGTATGACAGCTTCCTATTCCTACTATAGATATCAAATCGGTTAAATTTTTAAGCCGATTGAACCAAAGATAATTGATCAAAGTGGTCAAAGGAAGTTTATTAATGAAAAAGATAATTGTAGGTACGTTGCTTGCTTTACCCTTGGCGATCGCCTCCATACCAACACAGGCTTCAGCATTAGAGATTCGCGTAGATCCTGGCTTTCACGCGAGACCTGTACGACAAGAGGTCATAGCTAGCCGATATGATCGACGTCGATGGGTTCCTGCACATTGGGAAAGACGAAATGGTCGTCGGGTATGGATTCGTGGTCACTATGTGCGTTATTAGGAGCAAATACTGTTTGAGTTAAGCTACTTTTCAGTTGAATAAGGTGAGAAAAGTAAGGTGAGTTATCAAGAGTGCAACTACGTGGTTACAAGAAGGTGAAAAATTTTACTTCTAAAGCGAAGGAATGGGATTTTTGTCACAAGATGACAAGTTATTCAACCATTCCTCAGCTTCTTTGTACAATTTAAACTTACGTTCATCCCGACGAAATTCTGTTGTGTGAACCATTCTTCTGCCATTTATCCATGTTGCACCGTGGTACTTGTGCAGCAGTTCATGGTACAAAACAAATTCTACCACGAATTCAGGAATACTCGCATTATCAAGAGTCAAAGCAATCATTACCTTGTCTCTTGCTGACTCATAATGACCAAATTTGCGATAAGTGTTAATCCTGCCCCAAATCAGACGTGGTTTGATTAAAGAAGAAGCAAAATATTCATGATTGACTTTATGAAATAACTCATTGAGATCGTAGTAATTTCCTTTGGCATTTTCTACAACGACTTCAGTAATGACATCAAGTTCTGTCAAGACATAACTGTATTCTTCACTTTCTGCATAATTTCTAATAAGTCTTGTACTATGTTGACATTTCCCAAATAAAGCTAATTTCACTAGTGCTTCTAAGATTTCATCGCTAGCGTTGATGAAACCTTCACTCAGGATAATAGTCATACCTACTAAGGAACGTTTGTATTTACATAACCCGGCTATTTGGGTTAATTCAACAACAATATTGACTAACTGTTGCTGATGTGTTTCACACAGCGTTTGAGCAATTTGCTTTATTTTATAAGTCGTTTGTAGGTGAAGTTGGAGGTTGCTTTCATGAGTCAAAAACTTCATCCATGCATAAATGTGACGTGAGCACCTTGTGAGATTAGCTGGTGTTGCTTGCGATTGGGCACAGATTTTTTCAATCGTTGCAACAACTTGAGTTATGGTTTGAGTCAGTTCTTGTATTTGAATCGTGTTTGGTGTCGCAGTTGAGGCTAAATTGGAAATCCTGTCCAAGACTGCGCGTTGTTGCGTCTTGATGTTCTTAAGGTGGATTGTCTGCATTTGAATTTATCGCCTTACTGACTCATAATTTGCTACCCTGTTCTTAAGATACAAGGTTAAGTAGAGCGATTGCTCTATTGCTCTATTCAAGAAACCTCTTATATTAAGTTCGTTTGATTACTTATCATTCCTGAAAAAGCGTCACTGCGCAGGCACATCGAACACTGTTCCATCTACCGCCATCACCCGCAGTCCTGCATAAACGCTCAAGGACTACTTGTTGAAATAAACTACAGATACAAGTTAGTAATAAATACAACTATTAGTGCTGGGTGGAATGCACCACTAGCATCCATGATCGCCTCATAAAGGCGCAGTGCATGAACATCGCCAAAGGCGATCGCAAAGAATAAGTCCTTGAAAAAGGACTTTAGCTTAAAGACAGGGAACTTATTCACTGTAACTAATACGGTGGATAAGCATAATCATCTTCATCCGGATAAACGTAGGAACTAGAAACTCCTGCCATCTCCATCCGAGGTGTCTCCGCTTTCATAGTTTCCTTTCCAAAGTCCTTGTACTCTTCAAAAGTCTTAGAGATAATTTCAGACTCTTGGGAATCGGAAGCAATCAGGTAGTCTGTTAAACTGGCAACTGTGGGATGTTTGTAGTCTACAGTAGAAGCTACCAAAACTGTGTTTGGTTCAATTCCTCTTTCTTCACAGTTGATAATAGGGCAAAAAATTCCGTGAGCATGGAATAGTCCACCTTTTGGTGTCAGAGGCTGCTTGCGGTATCCAGCATAAGCTCTTTCTAGTTCAGCAACGAACCCGCTAGTGACTTTACCTTGTTGGTAGTCAGAGTAAGCCTTGCTGAAACTTGCTCCAGCTGCTCCATTAAGAGTTAACTGTAGAGGGGATTCATGTAAAAACTTTTTATCTTCTCCTACTAAATAAATTAAATAGCGAGTAAATGTTTTAAATTTAAGTTTGTCTGCTAAAAAAGCATCATAATTGTCTTTGAGTGTACCCAATTTCACACCAGTTTCTCGGTCTTTAACAGATAATGGTCCCCGACGCACGACGACTATCCGAGGAGTGGTAGTGATATACACCGTTTCGACTCCAGAGCTAAATTCATGCTCTAGCTCATGCCAATTGTCATCGGGTTGAAAACCCACTAACGTAGCATTATCCGGTTTAATTGCCAAACCGTGAGGCTGTAAGCCATTTGTGCCATAGCGAGGATTAATCATCTGACACCAAGGGATGACTTGAGAAGCTGGTGCATTATACTTCTCATCCTCAAAGTCGAATTTTACAGATAATTTCATCGTCTTAGGCGCTTGTCAGTGTTTTGCAGATCAAGTTTACATGGTTTAGCAATGCTTGAGGTTTCAATTCACTTAGTGGCTTGAAACACAATCAATATTATGAGTAAAAGCACTCAATAAGTTTCTTCAGCAAGTCATGCATAATATACTCAAAATTTTAACAAATGCCTGTAAAATCGGCTATTTGGGGTATTTGGTTAAGAATGGGCAAATGTGCGACAACACGTCTAAAATGAGGTGAAAACAGGCTTAACCTGCTTTCAACTCATGGTCTTTTATAATTATCGCAAATTGGTGTAAAAGTCAACAATTTGTTCTGTGATTTCAGAAACACTCATACCATCTGTCGTTATTTCAACAGCATCTGGAGCTTTTTGTAGGGGGGATACTTTGCGAGTGCTGTCTTTCCAGTCACGTTCAGCGATATCCTTTTCCAGCTGCTGTATACTCACTTCTGGTTGACCAAGTTTATGAAAGTCTTGCTGGCGTCTACGAGCACGCTCGCTGACAGAGGCGGTGAGAAAGATTTTTACTTCTGCATCAGGGAAAACTTGGGTACCTATGTCCCTGCCTTCTGCAACTAAACCACCTTTTTTACCCCAATTCTGCTGTTGTTTGAGCAGTGCTTGACGTACAGCACTTTGAGCGGCGATCGCCGATACTTTAGATGTCACCTCGTGAGTACGAATTGCTTGGGTAACATCAATATCGTTAATCCTAACCTGCACTGGTGTTTGTAAGTCTTTGCCGGGAGATAGTTCAATGACACAGTGGTTGGCTACTTCTGCGATCGCACACTCATCATCTAAAGCTATTCCCTTTTGCAGCACCAACCAAGTGACAGCACGATACATTGCTCCTGTATCTAAATACACTAAACCCAGGTTTGCTGCGACTTGACGAGCGACAGTAGATTTTCCAGCTCCGGCAGGTCCGTCTATGGCGATGATGGGTTGGCGAGCGCGCAGAATGATGTTATCAATCAAACGTGTAGAACCAAGACGAGCAGCGATCGCGAGCATTCCTTCTTCCTCAATTTTTTCTTCTATAAGCATCAAGGTATTTGGTTCAACCAATTCAATATATTCCACTAAAACAGAACTGAACATTGCCACTTCTTGCCGTACCGCCCCTATGAGGGCTTTTGCATCACGAACTCCGGCGCTAAAAGCTGCTTGAGCGTTTTGCAAACCACGATACAACACTGATGCTTGTTGTTTTTGTGTTGCGGTCAAATATTGGTTACGAGAGCTTACGGCAAGACCAGATGCTTCTCGCACCGTAGGACAAGCAACAATCTCTATTGAAAAATTCAAATCAGCTACAAGCCGTTTAATAATGGCAAGTTGCTGACCGTCTTTTTGACCGAAATAAGCTCGGTCAGGCTGCACCAAGTTGAAAAGCTTGGTGACAATTGTGGCTACACCTTGGAAGTGACCCAACCGAGTACGACCACACAAGCCAGATATCATAGCAGATGGTGGGATAACTTGTGTAACTTTTGATTCTTGTATAATCTTCTGGGCAACTCCCATCTCTTCCGGAGTCGGAGCAAAAATTGCATCTACCCCTGCTTGTGAGCAAAGTAATTGGTCTTGCTCTGTTGTGCGAGGATAGCGTTGGTAATCTTCGTTTGGACTAAATTGCAGCGGGTTCACGAAGATACTAACAATCACTATGGCATTTTCTTGCCGCGCCCGTTGAATTAAGTTTAAATGACCTTGATGCAACGCTCCCATTGTGGGAACTAAACCAACTGCTGTGTGGGATCGAGCAGTCACCTCAAATGCTAACAGCTGCGCTTGATCCACAAGCTGGTTTTCAAAACGGTGTTGAGCTAAATAGCAGCGTAAAGCTGCGACTGTTGTTAACAGGCGCACAAAAATACCCCTAGTGTTGTCTATCTCTCCCCAGTAGTTTATATCTGAATTTGAGGAGTAGACCAGCAGCTAGGGGGATTGATGAGGAGGTATGGAGCACAGGAGAAAAAATGACTTCCTGACGTTTTCTCATCTTCCTCATCCCCCTCATTTCCATGGCAGGTACAAAGGGGAAAACTCCCAAGGACGCACTCTGCCTCCTCATCCCCGGTTCTTACCTTCCTAACACTTCTATCCGCACAGGTGCAACACCGCTACCCATCATTCCTAAAATCCGCGCTGCACCAACAGAAATGTCAATAATTCGACCGCGAATAAATGGTCCTCGATCATTAATCCGAACTACTACTGAACGACCATTACGCGTGTTGGTAACACGGACTCGCGTTCCAAAAGGTAAGCTGCGATGGGCAGCAGTCATCCCTTCTGGATTAAACCTTTCACCAGTAGCAGTGCGGTTGCCAGAACCATCATAGCCATAATAGGAAGCTACTCCTTTTAGTCCTTTGACTATCTGTCCTGGCAAATCTGGCACGGATATTTTTGGTATTTGTACCAGGGTATTTGTAGGTAAGTTAGCAATTTCATTCAGGGGAGATGCTTTACCTACTAGTCTTCGCAGACGATTTGTGGCTTGCAGAGCGTCTTTAGCTCGATCTTTGGTTGTATCTGCTAGCCATGTATGATCATCGATTTCCACGATTTCGTCGCCATTTGCCTTGATGATGTAGCGACCTTGTACTGATTGCTGACCAGCTTGGCCATTTTTCTGCTGGCTCTGATTTGGTGTGGACTCACCTGCTGCTATCCAACTCACCGTAATCTTGTTGGCGTCCACTTTGTCCCAGATCAGCTGGTTTATCTTGGCGGCTACGACCGAAGCCCTATGAATTGGGTCATCTTGAGTAGAGTTAGGTTGGTTTTTGACATCTATGCTTTCCCCAATTGATACTACTTTTGTTGGGCTGCTTGCATTTGTGCTGTCAAGCTTCGTGCCATTTTCATCACTAAATGCACCAACTTTTGTCTGGGCACTTGCAGTTGGCTGCTGACCAACATTTTCACCCACAAACGTAAGAACCGGAATTTTACGAATATAGAGTGTTGCCGCTTGACGTCCTGCGACTTCATGAGCCTGAATTTCAGTCATCACAGCATTAGAAGCAGGGTTTCCCGGTGGGGATTTGTATTCTCCTACTTTCACCACGTCACCAGAAGGAAGTGACGAACTTGGAGACGTTTCTTTGGTCGTTTGGGCGCGACCTATAGATTGTGTCCCGAAAACAGTAGAAAAGACAGCGACAACAGTCCACAAATGTTTTTGATTCATGCGTCCGAATGTTAAAGCGACTGAAGAACAGAGGTTTCTAAATTTGCACCACTGATGAGTGATAGATCTTAAAAAAAATTTCAACTCGTTCTGCGTTCACTTTTTGCGTAACTGCAACAGACTATCACAAACCTAGATGTTTGGGGATCAGGTTTTTGATTAATCCTTGGTCAATTTATCAAAATTTAACTCTCATTTCAAGTCACAAACCTTACAAATATGAGCATTTTGGCTATGTGACAGTTTTTTTATGATTAGAAATTTTATTATCAAAACCTCATAATAATTTAGTAATTAAATTGATTGCAGTAGCATATACGCTTGTCTAGAAACATAATTGATGCTAAAGAAAGGTGATTTAAACTGCTGAACATACTTTTACTTTATTTACAGTAGTTTTTTTTAACAAAAAGTTTAAATAAACAATAAGTATATTTAGTATTCTTTATAACTACGAAGAAAGATTTTTTTGAAAAAACTAACTTTTTGGTCTTATTTCTGAGTTGCTTTGCAAGTAATATAGCGTTTCCCGCCTGGCTAAGGTACAGCAAGAAAGAAGAAACCGCAGGTAAACGCACCCTGGACGCAGATAAATATGTACCTTAGCCAAATTAGAACCGCATTAACACAGTTTTCGCTTGCAAAACGATATAAATATTCAGGTTAACTTGAAAAATCATTATTTGTTTAGTAGCTATATATACTAAGTCTTTCATCATATTTGAAATGACAAGATAAGACACAATATTCATAGGACTTACGCATTGACAGGAAATACGAAATATGGAGTATGGATTTGGGACATTCAAACCTGATTTTTCGATAATCTTTAAGCGATCACCACCCATCTGGTGGTAATTCTCAAAAGTCTGGAACGACCAAACTACGTTATACACATGATGTTACTTTTATAAAGCACGTAAGTCCTAATTCAGTAAAATAAATTATACACAGAGCGAAATTGACAAAACAGCAATGCTAATGTTATTTGAAGAAAATTTTTAGGTGAATGGGCATATAAGGTTGGTATTCCGGCAAAAAGTGGAATTTCTGGTGGAATTATTGCTGTTGTTCCAAATGTCATGGGGATTGGAGTGTTTTCACTACCTCTCGATTCACGCGGTAATAACGTAAGTTGCTAATTAGTCCCTAGAAACGGTATATAAGTCATACGAAAACTCCCTTTTCAAGTATTGCAAAATACTATTAATTGAGAACTGGTACTTAAACTCAGGCGTTTTTTGATAACTAGCAACTTGGGTTAATAGTGTTCGGGGGGTTAAGGTTTGTGAAGAACTTTCGCAGCAGTTTGGTTTACACTTGTTCGAGTGTTCGCAAAGAAACTTATTTTAGGGAAAAAGAGTGGTAATTCACACCCTCCCTGGAATAAAAGTTATCCTAAATCACTGCGTTGGATAACATTGTTTAGATTTGTACATGCATTTGCGCCTCTACCTTTATAAAATCGGACTGAAATTTTGATCCACAACCTCTTTCATAACCTCAAGAAATGTCCGCAAAACTGGTAATGACTCATCTTGTCGCCAGACAGCTACTAGCTCCACCTCTGCATCCGATAGATTCAAAGTAATGTATACAACTCCTGTTCTGTGAATATTACGTATGGATGCAGGAGCAAGGGAGACACCCATACCAGCAGAGACAAGACCAAGAATTGTCTGCTTTTGGCTGGCTTTTTGCACGACTTTAGGGCTAAAACCTGCTTGTTGGAATAAACTAATACACTGGTCGTAGTAGCCCGGTTCTAATTGACGTGATACCAGAATGAAGGACTCATTAGCCAGCATGGGTAATGCTAACTCTGGCTGAGTTGCTAAAGGATGAGTCTCTGGCAATATCACAACAAGTGGCTCCTTGAGGATTGGTTCAAGAGTCAAAGAAGCATCAGGTGTAGGCGGAATCATCAAACCAAGATGGATTTGCTGTTCTTGCAGCGCCTGCACTTGAGCACTTGTTGTCATTTCCTCTAATTCGAGTTCCACGCGTGGAAAACGCTCTCGAAAAATCCTCAAAGCTTTGGGTAAAACGCTATAGGTAGCAAAACCAGAGAATCCCACCTTGAGTCGTCCGCTTTCTCCCTGAGCCACTTGTCTTACTATCTCTACAGCCTCAGTTGCTTTCAGTAAAATGTGACGTGCTTCTACTAAAAATGCTTTTCCTGGTTCTGTTAATTGAACTCGGCGCTTAGTGCGCTCAAACAAGAGTACGCCTAATTCATCCTCCAGCTGACGGATTTGTTGACTTAAAGGTTGCTGAGTCATGTGCAGTCGTTCTGCAGCTCGACCAAAGTGCAGTTCCTCTGCAACAGCAACAAAGTAGCGTAAATGTCGAAGCTCCATTAGAACATTTTAAGTGTTAATTGCCTATCAAAAATGTGTTGGACAGTGAAAACATTAGCACTTATGTTAGAAAGTAACAACAAGAATATTCAAAATAACCAATATTTAGGGATTTGATTCCATGAAAGACGACACCAGTCCTGATTGGGAAAATGCTGCTTTGCTGACTATAGATATACAAAAATCTTTTGCATTACCTGGGGCTTGTGCAGAGATTCTTGGTACATGGGAAGTGATACCTAAAATTCAGCAATTATTACAAGCATTTAGACAAAGCGGGAAACCGATTATTCATGTTATCAGGATTTATTTACCCGATGGTTCCAATGTTGATTTATGTCGCAGACAAGATATTAAAAATGGCAAGCAGGTTGCAGTTCATGGCACTGATGGAGTAGAACTTGTCAACGAATTAAAACCATCATTTCAAATAATGCTTGATATAGATAAGCTAATTTCAGGAGCTTTTCAATGGGTTAGTCATCATGAATGGATTATGTACAAACCAAGATGGGGAGCTTTTTTTCAAACCTCTCTTGAAAAACATTTACGTGAGTATTCCATTAACACTTTAGTGATTTGCGGATGTAACTTTCCTAACTGCCCACGCACTACCATTTATGAGGCAAGTGAACGAGATTTTAGAGTCGTTTTCATTCCAAATGCTACATCTCAAGTCTATGAGCGAGGTTTGCAAGAGCTAAGGAATATTGGCGTGATTTTGATGAGTACTGAAGAGTGCATAGCTTTAGCAACACAAACAGTAAAAACTTCCGGAAAAAGCTTTTATTGATAAGGATAACAGACGATGAGCTTAGAATTTAGCACAAATACATTCGAGAAAGAGAAGATTATCTTAGCAGGGAAAGAAGAATATATCGTTGGAGGAGGACGCCATCTTTTTCCACTTTTACCTAAAGCTTTTGCAGAAATTCACCAAATCGGAGTGATTGGTTGGTCGTCCCAAGGTCCTGCTCAAGCACAAAATTTAAGAGATTCTCTAGCAGGAACTAACATCAAGGTCAAAGTAGGTCTTCGGAAAAATTCATCTTCTATTCCATTGGCAGAAAAAGCTGGCTTTACTAGAGACAATGGCACATTAGGAGAAATGTATGAAGTCATCTCTGAATCTGATTTGTTAATTCTTCTCATTTCTGATGCTGCACAGGCAGCAAATTATCAGCAAATTTTTGAGGCTATTCGTCCTGGAACTACACTCGGATTATCTCATGGATTTTTGCTTGGACATCTAAAAAACATTGGGGATTCATTTCCTGAAACCATTAACGTGATTGCTGTTTGTCCTAAAGGGATGGGACTTTCAGTCAGGCAACTTTATGAACAGGGTAAAGAAATTCATGGCGCTGGCATTAACTCCAGCTTTGCCATTCATCAAGATGTTAATGGAAGAGCAACAGATTACGCACTTGCATGGGCAGTAGCAATTGGTTCTCCTACAATCTTCCAAACGACTCTTGAATCAGAATATAAGTCTGACATTTTTGGAGAAAGAGGAATTTTGCTGGGAGCAGTTCACGGAATTGTAGAAAGTTTATATCGCTGGTTGATTCGTTCTGGACATTCTCAGGAGGAAGCTTATATAAATTCTGTAGAATCTCTCACTCAACCAATTAGCAATATGATTTCTAAAAATGGGTTCTTGTCCATTTATATATCTCTAACTGATGCCGAAAAAGAAACCTTCAAAAAAGCTTACTCTGCTGCTTATCATCCTGCTTTTGAAATCTTAATGGAGATTTATGATGAAGTTGCTTCTGGAAATGAAATTCGTAGCGTGATTGAAGCAAACAATCGTCATCAGCGTTTTCCTATAGGAAAAATTGACGGCACAGAAATGTGGCAAGTTGGCGTCAATGTTCGTGATAATAGACGACCTGAGAAAGTTTCCATTCATCCTGTAACTGCTGGAGTTTATATCGCTACCATGATGGCTCAAGTAGACTTATTGAAGGAAAAGGGACATCTTTACTCTGAAATTGTCAATGAGTCCATTATTGAAGCGGTGGATTCTTTAAACCCTTACATGTATCAAAAAGGGGTGGCTCATATGCTTAATAATTGTTCCATGACAGCACAGCTTGGAACTAGAAAATGGGCACCACGATTCGATTACATTTTCTGCCAGCAGGCTTTTACTGCATTGGATGATAACAAACAGACAGATGAAAAAGTTTTTGAAAACTTTTTGACGAATGACATTCACCAAGCGTTGTCGATTTGTACTCAGCTGCGACCTTCTGTCGATATTTTTGGATAAAATTGAGCTGAAAGTATGGGTTTAACTGCTTTACCGAGGTGGCTAAGGTAGATGTCGGGGATGCGGAGTTAATTATCCGTACTCTGTTTAACAGCACAAATCATGCAGCGCTGTGGAAAACCCGCATCACAACCCTGATTGAGCTTTACGACAAGCACCAAGTCTGCCCAACATTAGCACAGGGACTTGTCCCAGAAAAAACCATCAATGCCTTGATCTCAGAAATGGTAAGCGACAAAGCAGCCCAAACATGGCTGGAAGTTTGGCAGGAAGTTGTGGGAAATCGTCCTGATACCAAGTTGCGTTCTGTTGTAGTAGCGCTTTAGGGCAATACGGTTCAGTTAAGAAGAATTGTAGGTTGGGTTGCGCTCGGCTTAACCCAACAAAAGCGAGGCAGGTGTTGGGTTTCGTTCCTCAACTTATGCGCTACGCGCAGGCACTTTCACACAAATCAAATAAAATTGCTATGAAAGTCTTCTCAAATTCAGTTTCTTCTTGAACCTCGGTAAATTCGATCCATTTGGTCTTTTGAAAGTCGTGTTATTGGAAACCTTTGATGCACGTCATAGAAAAATTCTTGAGGCGGATCAACTGCCGTTTCTTGTTCAGAAATGTTATTTTTTATGTTATTACCATTTAAAAATTCTTCCTTAAGTCGTCTCTCATCTGTGTCATCACTTTTGAGTTGACTTTGAGGCAAGACATAAGCATGAGTTTCTGGATCGAAGGCTAAAACTTCTCCTTTCTCAATGTTATAAATCCAGGCGTAAATCTTTAGTTGTCCTTGGTATAGCTTGGAGCGGATAACTGGATAAGTCCGCAAATTTTCAATTTGAGTCAGTACATTTTCAGCGGTTAAAATTTCGAGTAGTTCTTCCCCCTTGTATTGGGTGTAATGTTCTTTTACCAATAGTCGGGTTGCCTCTGCATACTTTAACCAATCATGAACAAGCGGCATTTCATCTCGCAGGCTATGTAACTTCATCAGCCCTTTCATTGCACCACAATGCGAGTGACCACAAACAATAACTTGTCGAATACCTAGAGCTTGCACAGCGTATTCAATTGTCGCACCTTCACCGCCCTTGGTTGCTCCAAATGGCGGAATAATATTGCCAGCATTGCGGATAACAAATAATTCACCTAAATCAGCTTGTGTAATTAGATTTGGGTCTACACGTGAATCAGAACAAGTAACAAATAACACTCTGGGTTTTTGACCTTGAGATAGTTGTTCAAAGAGTTCTTGGTGTGTACTAACATAATTAGCCTTAAATTCACGCAGACCTTTAATTAATTTCTTCATACAGCTAACTTTTGACAAATAGAGGCAATATCAGAAAAATTTTCCCTGTATAGTTAGTGTAGTATAAAAATGTTATAAATTTTATCAATTTGTCATTCAAGCAAATCTAAGTGCTCATGGGTGTCAGCAGCAACTGTCTTGAGTATCACTTCTGAGTTGGTGTGGGTAAAAGTCGTTGGTAGTGCGGCAGCTTACGTTCCTCCGCTTCCCCCCGAAACGTGCCTTGGCGATCGCATTTATGCCAATCCTTTATATCTTGCACCTGAGCGTATCAATCGGCACGAACCAAAAATATGGGCAAAAAATTATATTATTTTTATAATCTTTATCTTGTTAAATAAGTGGAGTTTAGACTGTCTAAACTCCAGTCATTAATCGCATTTCATATTATTTCAACTCACTGCAATCGACATTTGGGCACTCTGATTCCCCAAGCTATCCACTCCACACACAGTATAAGTTC
This sequence comes from Brasilonema sennae CENA114, assembly GCF_006968745.1. Lineage (NCBI taxonomy): Bacteria > Bacillati > Cyanobacteriota > Cyanophyceae > Nostocales > Scytonemataceae > Brasilonema > Brasilonema sennae. The sequence continues at coordinate 3,236,961 of NZ_CP030118.1, forward strand.
CTGGTTCAACAGTCGCAAAGGTTATAATGAAGCGTGTTCTAACTCAGTTTGCGGTTGTGGTGGGACGACAAGGTAGTCAGAGGGAATTTTTTGCACCTCACCCATAAAAAAAAGCGCTTGATACACAGAAACTGCTACATCGGCGCGAGTTGCTGGTATATTGGGCTTGAGTAATTTTGTATTTGGGTAACTAGCTACAAGACCTGCACTTGTGGCAATTGCAACCTGAGTTATTGCAGAATCAGGAATTAGATTGGTATCGTGATAAATCTCTTGAAGGGTTGCAAGCTTCTCAGGCTTTACTTTTAAGGCAAGATCCAAGCCTTTTACCAGAGTCAGCAAAACTTCTAATCGAGAAATCCTACTGTCAGGAAAGAAGCGATCATTGAGAAACCCATTTAGAAATCCTATTGCATAAGCTGTTTGAATAGCTTTTGCTGCCCAGTGATGAGCCGCAACATCGATAAAACGAATATAGTCCCGTTTTTTCTTAAGTTTTGTAAATGTCTTAGTAAGAATAACAGCAAATTCAGCACGGGTTACTGAAGTGTCAGGGCGAAACGTCCTATTGGGAAACCCGGTGATAACCCCTTCATTCGCTAATGATTCTACAAATAAGCGTGCCCATTGATTTTGAATATCCCGAAAGGATTTAGGAGTAGATGCCATTGTCGCTCCAAGCTAGCTATTTTCCTGATGTTCTTGCTATGTATTATTTTTCCCATCAGCAGAAAACGGGAATTATTAGCTTGGTGATCCACGATCACGCTCAAATTCAAATTGTTTTGACGAGAGAGGCTTAATGGTATAGCAACAGACATATCGTTTAGGACATCGTATTTCTCTTAAGAGGGAACAGGGAACAGGGAACAGGGAAATGTCCTAACAATTATGGCGACTGCTATAGTTGTATAGTTGCATCATCTGATAAATGTCTTAAGATGGGATGATGGTAACACAAGGATGAAAAAATCCAACAAACAAAACCTGTTCCATACTGAACCATAACAACTAAAGATATGGGTTGTACTGAGAAGAGTTTTTCACTGCCTTCAGTACGTAAAATCTTTAAGGTTGGAAAAGACGAAAGTAGCCGCACAGCCTAGAAATAAGTTGAGGCGGGTAGGACTGTTTGAACCAGTCAAAGTGCGTTCAGCACAGAATAACGTTGACTAGTAGGACTTTTAGTCCACATAGCAATATCAGTTCAAAATCCTGGTTTTTCAAAGCCAGGAGAGTTTAATATTAACTATGTCTTTAGTTTCCACAATCAAAAGTATATACACTGATGGTGCTTGCACAGGCAACCCTGGCCCTGGTGGTTGGGGTGTGGTTGTCTATTTCAGTGATGGTTCGATTCACGAAATGGGCGGTGCATCCTCCCGAACGACTAACAATAAAATGGAGATGCAAGCTGCGATCGCCGCCCTCCAATTTTTGCAAGACTCAGGACAAAATGAAGCCATCACCCTCCACACCGACAGCGAATATCTGATAAACTGCGTGACAAAATGGGTGAAAAGCTGGAAAAGGAAAGGCTGGAAAAAGTCAGATGGAAATCCTGTGCTGAACCAAGACCTGTTAGAAATCTTAGACGATCTTAATAGTCCACGAGTTAGATGGGAGCATGTGCGGGGTCATGCAGGTAATATTGGTAACGAACGCTGTGATACGATCGCCCGCGCCTTTGCCAATAACAAAACTTTGTCCTTGCAACAACAAAACTTTTCTTTGGAACAAAAGAACGGTCTAAGTATATCAAGAGTATCAGATTCGGAAACAAATCCTACAATCATTAACACAAAGAAAGAAGCAATCACTACTCTTGCAACAGATATAACCAATATGGAACCACAAACCCACTCTCCTAGTTCCGCAAATGAGGAATTACCCCGAGAAATCAGGGTAACACAACTGCGCAACTTAGTAGAAACTCTCCGCATTGCGGACGAAATTGCCGAGAAAGGTTACCTGATCACAAGTTCTGAACTGGCAGACTTGATGGATGTTCACGCCAGCGCTGTTACCAGTCGTGGAGACGAGTGGCGCTGGCGAAACTGGCTTGTCTCACGGGTGCGGCGTGAAGGTAATCAAATTCTCTGGGAATTGGAACGGGGCGATAAGGTAGAAAGTGAGACGGAATCGTGAAGTATCCCAACAAAATCCCCTGTTTGTTGGGGTAAGAACTTACGCGAGTCGTTAAACAATCAGCACTTCAGGACTCATCACTGAGTACTGTACTTACGTCCTCGCCACTCTTTAGGGGTACGGAATGCAGATAGATAAATCCGCAGCACCGCGATTGGATCAGCCAAAGGCGAAAGCCAGAACAACCAACCGCCTTTTGCTTGATTGCGATCATAGGAGGGTGCGATCGCAAAAAGCATAGCAAAGCGAATCAGCAGTAGAAAAAGATTCAGTACCACCAGGAAAAGCAGAGGAGCAGGGGAGGTATTGAGCAGTGGAGAAAAAAAGAGGTAGATGAGGACAACTACAAGCGGTAAACCTTGAACTGCTGTGAGGAGCCATAAATCTCCCCAAACTTGAGCACGGGACGAAGCGTCTTTCAAGTCAAGGCTTCGCCCCCATTGTTCCCAAGTTTCCATTGCTCCCTCATACATCCTTACCTTGAGCACTTTTGCCCCATCTAAAAAGCCAACTTTATACCCAGAGGCAGCTATGTTCCGTGCTAAAGTGACATCATCACAAAAAGAACCTTTCGCACTCGTATATCCACCCACAGCTTTTAGAACAGAGCGACGGCACAAATAGCATTGTCCATTCGCCATCACTCGTTCTGACTGCTGAGCATTCACACCAGCAGGATTAAATCGGTAAAGCAGAGTCATCAACAAAGCTGGTTGTAGCCAGCACTCTCCTGGATATTTGAGAATGAACTGGGGTGAGAGAGAAACCAAGTCATAGCCTTGAGTTTCTGCTGTCTTCACCAAACCCGCAACCAAACCAGGTGATGGTTGTATATCAGCATCCATACCCAGAAACCACTCACTCGCCTCACAGGTGTGCAAAAAGCCGTAATGCAAAGCCCAAGGACGCCCCACCCAACCAGTTGGTAAGGGATCATCGCTCATCAGGCGAAAGCGAGGATCTTTTTGCTGTGCGGTTTTGACTAACTCAGGTGTGCCATCACTAGATTTGCTATCTACAATGATTATTTCTCGGACTTCATAGCTTTGGTGAGAAATCCCGTCTAGCAAAGGGGCAATACGAAGAGCTTCATTTAAGGTAGGAATGACGACACTCACACACCCCAAAAGTTCTGGTGTGGAATTTTGGGGTGTAATGGGAGGATGGCGGCTAGGTCCTTTTAACAGACGCGACAGCAAAATTGCTGTTGCGCTTAGTTGGATGAGCAGTAATAACAATGAAAGAGCACTTGCGAAACTCAACGCGTCTTGCACAGCAAAATACCTGGGGATGGAAATCAAAGCTTTATTTGACAGCAACTTTGACGCTTGCTACAGTAACTTCGGTTGTTGGTGCAACAGCAACATTAGCAGATGCAGCAATTGATCTCCACCAAAGTACTACAGCTGGAACTACGCCCAAGACAAAGCCTAATGAAACTGGGATAGCAAATCCAGCTGCTAAGCTCAGTCCTGCAGCAAAAGCAAAATTGCTAAGATAAACGACTAAGGGGACATTGAGTTGCGATCGCTCCAATTTTATGGGCGTGTTTCTCCACAGCAATGCTGCCACGCTCATAAACAGGGCGCTAGTGCCAAACCAACCCGCATAATTTTGATAGGGTGTTCCAAAGAACTCACCTGGATTTTCCCAAAACCAAAAGGGGAGAGATGTTTGACTCATGGCTGGTTCCAATGCAAAGTCCCAGCAGGTAAAAAGCAAAGCGCCCAATGCTATAGCGCCTACTTGGCCCACTAAACTGGGATTTTGAGCTACCCTCAAACCAGTACGAGCAATCAGGTAAGCAGACAAGCCCACATAAAACCAGGATAAGGGAATTGTAAATGGCACAAGCCCCGCAATCTTATATCCTAAGCCACTCAAGTAACTGTAGTATCCAAAGGGAAATCCAGTACTTGTGCCCAGTAATTCACTGCCCACCGATATTAATACAGATGGTAGTAGAAACCCTAGCCAAGTGCGCCATCCCAATACTCGATATGCATAAATGGAGACGGCTATTGTCCCCAAAATAATATCTACCACACCACCATCAGCCATACTCAACTGCATGGCTTTTTGTCCAACCTCTCCTGAATTGAAAATTGTTTCGGCATTAGGTATGACCAATAGAATGCCTATTAGTCCAAAAGCCTTTGCCAAGATATGACCAGTGAGGCATACACGCTGAGCGATAACAAGTTGTCTCATGATAATCCCTTAACAAGACATGATACGCGGCTACAAAGCTTGTAATAGTTTACAAATGTTTAAGAAATTTTTTAATACTTTGAGCGGGAATTTTTTGCAAACTGACCTTGCTTTCTTTATGGAAAGCATAACAGCCTCTTGATAGAAGGTAAAAAAAATATGATAATAAACATATAGTTTAAGCTATTCAAGCCATTATCTATCAATTAAATTGGCTTTCCTGTGACGGCTTATAGTGTTGCGATTCATGCTTTGCTACAAAGCAGTACGTATATGCTTTAGATAGCTGTGAAATTATAGCTTATTCTGTATGTTGGGAACAACTAATGTCAATCTCGAAAAGACCGCCTTTGCTTTCCCTAGCATTACTACTGCTTACTTACACCAGCACTGGGTGGATAATATCTAAAATATACACTCCTTGGTATATGTGGCTACTGGCTGTTATTGCTATCTTACTTATCACGGGAGGTTTAACGATTTCCGGGACAAGGCTTGCAAACTTTTCTTTATTGTTATTCAAATCAAATCTTAGGTCTTTTGGTCTTAGCGTTTTAGCGGCTTTCTTGTTTTTTTTAATGATAGCCAGGTTTCGACTATTTCTTGATACGTTGCTCATCGTTGCTGCGACTGCATTAGCAAGGATGGATCTTCAAACAGCTGGCTTTAATCAAGGACAAACCTTTTGCTTGTTGTCTATCTTGTGTTTGACGAGTTTAGCCTTAGGTGCGTTGATTCATAAGTTGATTTAACTCAACAGTCCATAGTTGCTATGGACTGTTAGGTTTAACTAATGACTAGCTTGCAACTGCCTCGGCTGGTGCTGCAACTGGATAAACGCTAACCTTTTTACGGGTTTTGCCCTTGCGTTCAAATGTGACTACGCCGTCAATTAAAGCAAACAAAGTGTCATCTTTGCCAATACCAACGTTGTTACCAGGATGAAATTTAGTCCCGCGCTGACGCACTAAGATATTTCCCGCCCGGACAACTTCACTACCGTAGTGCTTTACACCCAGTCTTTGAGCGTTAGAATCACGACCGTTGCGTGTACTACCTGTTCCTTTCTTATGAGCCATAATTTCCTCTTGTGTCTCTACTTGTATCTATTATTCAGCAGCTGTTTCTTCAGCGGGTGAATTCTGGGCGACTGGTTGTGCTACAACATCGACAGTCTCTGGAGTTTCAGTTGTTTGGGCTGGTTCTATAGTCACCTCAGTTGCTGCATTTAAGGCGATCGCCTTTTCTTCGGAAGCAAGCACCGAACCGTCGAGGCTAATTGAATTAATCAATAATCTAGTGATTTCCTGGCGATGACCCCGTTTTTTACGAGTTTTCTTTTTCGGTTTCATCTTATAAACCAGGACTTTGCGACCTCTTAGATGCCGCATCACCGTGCCTTCTACCTTTGCTCCTCCCACAAGCGGCTGTCCTATGGTGACTTCGCCGTCGTGCTGCACTAGCAATACTTTATCTATAGTAACTTTCTCGTCTGGTTGAACATGCAGCAGTTCAATGTCATAAAACCGACCAGCTTCGACTTTTACTTGCTTGCCGCCGGTTTCAATAATTGCGTAGGTCATAAAATTGTCCTTGAGGTTGCCGTACAGGTAGCTGGACTATATGCTCGTTAAGACTGCTTTCCAGCTTTCGTATTGCCTTTACCTGATCCGAGCAGGATTGAGACACACAATCTCTCAATATACCTCAATGACTACAAGTATGTCAAAATAAATAAGGATTAACTCTTGACCAAGAAAAGGGTGTAGGGGAGCCAGTACTGCACAGAGAAGTGCCTTGCGGAGCCAGTACTTGATGAGGGTTTCCCGACAGAGGTATCTGGTGAGACCAGCGCTGCAGGAGGGTCTCCCTCCGTAGGCGACTGGCGAACCCGAAGGGCGTCGGGTTAAGCGCGTTGTGGAGCCAGCCCCGTGCCCAGAGCAGCGCCTTGCGGAGCCAGTGCTGAAGACGGGTTTCCCGTCGCAGGCATCTGGCGTTGGGGTTCCCCCCGTTGTGGCGACTGGCTGTCGGGTTCCCCCCGAGCCAGGGGACTGGCGTGCAACTAGCCCCGATAGGCGTAGCCGTGCCGCAGGCATAGGGGGCGCTACGCAAACGGAGAGGGTCTCCCTCGGTAGGTATCTGGCGTGTGTAAGCGTGTAGGGGAGCCAATTCGAGAGTGTATTGCACCCAAATGGAAACTGCAATTGTTCTTGAAAAACACCACTACAGTGATTTATTTAGCGCTAACAAGAGCTTCGCAAAAAGGTTCAAAAGATCGGACATATAAAGAGCAGGCTTTCCATCCTGATTTGACCGATACATTTAATAATTGACAAGTACCACCACGTTGACCCTCTGGAGTGTAGTACCGACAGTGACGACAAGTTGAAACACAGGATTTTATAGTTGTCATAACTAGCACTCTTATTAAGAAAATTTTCTCAAGTAAAAAATGGTTTTAACCCCTATCAGTATGGCAACTTTTTCTTGAGAAATGCATCTAAATTGAATAATTTTATGAGAAAATTTGCATTACTAAATATTACTTTACGTGTCAGTTTAAAAATCAACTATACTTACGTATAAAACATTAAATCTGGAGAAATATACTGGTAAATACTGAATTAACAGATACAGACAGTCACAAGCTTTCAAGTAATTGTTATCTTCTACTATAGGAATTCGGTTTGAGTTGGTTAGACCAGTGCTTGATGAGGGTTTCCCGACAGAGGCGACTGCGTTCGCCGTTCGCCCAAGCCGCGTGCGCTGTGCGCTCAGGCGTGTCGAAGACATACCCGATAGCCGTAAGGCGTGGCGTTAGCCATAGGGTGAATTGATAAAGTAGAGGTAGGGAACACAACGACCACGCTCCCTGAGTCCTGTGTCCTCCGGACACGCTTCGCGAACGGACTAGCTACGCCTTCGCTTTTAGCGTGCGCTTTGCGTATACGACAAGCTCAGGGCGGCGCAGTGCATCGCGCTTAACGCATAAGAAGCAATATAAGTTATTTCAGAGAGTTTGAAATACGTAAACAAAGCCATAAAGACTAATGCTGAGGAAGAAAAATGCTGCTAATTGGTTAACTCTTATATCTGGTGAAGGAGCAATAGCTTCTCGTACTAAGATAGAAATTGATGCCCCAATTACAAAGCTCCAGCCAAGTATCATATAGGGTGTCTGTAGTGTGAAGTTCCAGACTATTAGCATAACAATTGCTAGCAGTACCATCAGCATCTCTACAAACCGAGGTGGGTTGTATTGGCTGGATAAAACAAAGCTATTGAACCAAAAGTGCCAAAATCTCATATTAAGTTATAAGTGCTAAGTGATAATCTTTTATAAAGAAGATGAAAGAAAAAAAAGATAAAGCAATGTCTTTTCTTTCTTCACTCTTCCTTGTTAATTTCTAACTCCTAATTTTTGTCCTGTACCGTTTTGTTGTGTCGTCTCTTCGGGTACTTCTACGCCAAAGACGCGGCTAAAGGTTTTTTGTACTTTGTATCCAGAATCTATTGACTCTAAGGGGTCTTTTCGCAGTCTATGACGCAGACATAAAGTCATCACGCGACGGATATCATCTACTGTTACTTCGGTACGTCCTTCATATGCGGCGATCGCTTTTGCCGCACGGTTAGTCACAATGTCACCACGCAAGCCATCAACATCAAGTTCGGAACAGACTTCAGAAATCTTGACACGTAAATCGTAATCAATTGCCACAGATGGCAACAGATTTTGGGCGTTAATGATGTTCTGTTGGAGTTCTTCCTGTTGAGATTTATACTGTTCGAGAAATACTGGTGGATTTTGGTCAAATTCTGAGCGTTGTTCTACGATTTGCACCCGCAAAGCTGGTTCTTTAACTGTACGGATTTCTGCGTGCATTCCAAATCTATCTAGAAGTTGAGGACGCAGTTCTCCTTCTTCTGGGTTACCAGAACCTACAAGCACGAAACGCGCCGGGTGACGTATGGAAATTCCTTCTCGTTCTACTGTGTTCCAACCACTGGCGGCGGAGTCAAGAAGCACGTCTACTAAGTGATCATCTAGTAAGTTGACTTCATCCACATAGAGAATACCCCGGTTGGCTTTTGCCAAGAGTCCTGGTTCAAAGGCTTTAACACCTTCTGATAATGCTTTTTCGATGTCGATGGTACCACAAACTCGGTCTTCTGTTGCTCCCAAGGGCAAATCGACCATTTGGACTTTTTTTGGAATAACGGGAATATCCACCCCTTGCTGTAGCTGTTGGCGGACTTCATCACTCATCAGATCGGGATCACTAGGATCGCTGTTGAAGGGATCGTTAGCAACGACGGGAATTTCTGGAAGCAAATCAGCTAGCGCCCGGATAGTTGTGGATTTTCCGGTACCGCGATCGCCCATAATCATCACACCGCCAATTTTCGGGTCAATCACGTTCAACAATAGAGCCAGTTTCATTTCTTCCTGACCGACAATTGCTGTAAATGGAAATACCACGCGACGCGCCGCAGCGGTAGCTTGAGCAGTTGAACTCACTAAATTACCTTATCTATATTTCTTTTATTACCGTTTTCATTGTGCCATAGGTGGGGTTGTCGAGGACAAAGGGAAGAGGGAATCAAAGATATGATCGGAATTATAAAATAAATGCCGAACTCCTTATGTTAGAGTACGATTCATTAGCTTGCTTGCCCTCCTCTGAGGAATTACCAGACTCTGATGATACGCCTGTGGATAATCAATTACAACATTTGATTCCTGGTTTGCTAGAAGCCATACTCGCTATGGTGTGGGCAAATCGCATGGATTGGTTTTTTGGTGCTGATATGGGTGTTTATTATGATCCAAATCAACCACCGATTGTACCAGATGGGTTTCTGAGTTTGGGAGTTGAGCGATTTTTTGATGAAAATTTGCGTCCGAGTTATGTGTTGTGGGAAGAAGAGAAAGTCCCAATTTTGACGCTGGAAGTTGTTTCTCAGAGATATCGTGGAGAATATACCACTAAGAAAGATGAGTATGCAAAGTTAGGGGTTTTGTACTACGTCGTTTATCATCCGACTCGCCGCCGTAAACCGCGTTTGGAAGTGTATAAGTTGGTGAATGGTGCATATGAATTGCATTCAGATAATCCTGTTTGGTTACCGGAAGTTGGTTTGGGAATTGGTATGGAACGGGGAACTTATCAAGGAATTACGCGGGAGTGGCTGTACTGGTATAACGAAGCAGGAAAGCGCTTGTTAACTCCAGAAGAACGCGCTCAAGTCTTGGCGGAACGCTTACGTGCGATGGGAGTCGATCCAGATTCTATTTAAGCTCATCTTAAAATTGCCAGGAAAATCAAGTATCAAAGCTGTAGCTATTTATATCCTTGGAAACCAAAGATATAAAAAATGAGTAGTTATAAATTACAAGCTTTATGATGATAGACTTACGCAAGTTTTTTGAAGCTACAGATCCCAGCAGAACTCTTGTTGTTAAGGACACACAGGATAAGAAGTATTATATTGACTTTTCTTCTGTGCGTGGTGGAGATATTATCTTCAAACTAAAGCAGAAGATGACATTTTTTAAGCCGAATGACCCTACCTGCACGCTTTTTACTGGGCACATTGGGTGTGGGAAATCTACGGAATTGCGGCGGCTGCAACTGGAGTTGGAAGCGGATGGTTTTTGTGTTATCTATTTTGAGTCTAGCGAAGACTTGGAAATGACTGATGTGGATATTGCTGATGTGCTGTTGGGGATCGCCCGTCGCGTCAGTCAAAGTTTAGAAAAACTCAATCTTGAAGAACCCAGCAGGCTGAAAGAGTTACTGCAAGGTGCTATCAGGGTTTTAAATGCTGATGTGACTGGCGTCAAACTCAAAGTTCCGAATGTTGGTGATTTTGGTGTCACCTCTGAAAAAGAAAAGTTTACTTTGGCTTTTGGAATTGGGGAAATCACGACTAAGGTTAAGAGTGACGCAACACTGCGGGAAAAACTCAACCAGTATCTGGGGCCACAAAAAATTAAACTGTTAGACGCGATTAATAAGGAGTTGCTGGAACCTGCGATCGCCCAACTGAAACAGCAGGGCAAAAAAGGTTTAGTGGTGATTGTAGATAATCTTGACAGAATTGATAATCGTCCCAAGGCTTGGGGACGTCCACAACAAGAATACTTGTTTGTGGATCAGGGTGAGTATCTCACGAAGTTGAATTGTCATGTTGTGTATACAATGCCACTGTCTTTGAAGTTTTCTAATGACTATGGAACCCTCACACAGAGATTTTTGGAAGATCCCAGAGTGTTACCGATGGTACCTGTACAATGGTCAGATGGCAGTGTTCATGAAGAGGGAATGGCGCTGATGCAAGAGATGGTAATGGCAAGAGCTTATCCTGACTTGCGACCAGACCAGCGTGCCAGTAATATTACGTTTGTTTTTGATCGTAAGGCAACTCTTGAGCACTTGTGTAGGATGAGTGGTGGTCATGTGCGCGACTTGCTCAGGCTGCTGAATACATGGATTATGGAGGAAATGTCACTTCCTTTGAGTCGTGAAACTTTGGATACTGTGATTCGTGCTCGTCGCAATGAAATGGTTTTGCCCATTTCTGATGAGGAGTGGGAATTGTTGCGTCGTGTGAAGCAAACGAAAAAAGTGAGTGATGATTTGGGGTATCAGAAGCTGATTCGCAGTCGGTTTGTTTTTGAATATCGCGATCGCGGTGAGTCTTGGTTTGAAGTGAATCCCATTTTGGCGGAGGCGCGGGAGTTGAATGGCTGAACAATTACTATGTTCTCTATAAGTTTCACAACCGCCAGGAACTAGAAGTTCCTGGCTCATAGGCTAAGTCCATTAAAATGGACTCAAAACAAAGCTACGCGAAAGTGATTAGTCCTCTTGAGAGGACTTTGGCTATGAGACTGGGCTTTTTAACCCCAGGCGATCCTAAAAACAAAGCTACGCGAAAGTGATTAGTCCTCTTGAGAGGACTTTGGCTATGAGACTGGGCTTTTTAACCCCAGGCGATCCTAAAAACAAAGCTACGCGAAAGTGATTAGTCCTCTTGAGAGGACTTTGGCTATGAGACTGGGCTTTTTAACCCCAGGCGATCCTAAAAACAAAGCTACGCGAAAGTGATTAGTCCTCTTGAGAGGACTTTGGCTATGAGACTGGGCTTTTTAACCCCAGGCGATCCTAAAAACAAAGCTACGCGAAAGTGATTAGTCCTCTTGAGAGGACTTTGGCTATGAGACTGGGCTTTTTAACCCCAGGCGATCCTAAAAACAAAGCTACGCGAAAGTGATTAGTCCTCTTGAGAGGACTTTGGCTATGAGACTGGGCTTTTTAACCCCAGGCGATCCTAAAAACAAAGCTACGCGAAAGTGATTAGTCCTCTTGAGAGGACTTTGGCTATGAGACTGGGCTTTTTAACCCCAGGCGATCCTAAAAACAAAGCTACGCGAAAGTGATTAGTCCTCTTGAGAGGACTTTGGCTATGAGACTGGGCTTTTTAACCCCAGGCGATCCTAAAAACAAAGCTACGCGAAAGTGATTAGTCCTCTTGAGAGGACTTTGGCTATGAGACTGGGCTTTTTAACCCCAGGCGGTCATGGACTAAAAACAAAGCTACGCGAAAGTGATTAGTCCTCTTGAGAGGACTTTGGCTATGAGACTGGGCTTTTTAACCCCAGGCGGTCGTGAACAATAATACATCAAAGAGCTAAGGAACCGCAGATGGACGCCGAAGTAGATGGACGCAGATGAATTTAATGTTGATGTCAACAATGAGCGCTCATTGAAGCAATTGGCTTGGGGGATTGAGGCTTCTGTTGGACAGTTTAAGCTGATTCTGGCACGGTGCAATTATCGTAGTTTGCGCTTGCATCTAATAAAACGATTACGTGACATTTGTCAAGTTGAAATTCGCGTCCTGGTTCTGAAGGAATCTGCAAGGACTCTTTATACTGCCATTCGCGAAGAATCCGGGGATGATGTGCAAGCCCTGATGGTTTTGGGTTTGGAATCAGTGCGGAATCTTGAGCAAATGCTGATTAGTGCAAATCAGGTGCGGGAGGAGTTTCGCAATCATTTTCCTTTCCCTGTGGTGTTGTGGATTGATGATGAAGTTCACAAGCAGTTCATGCAGTTTGCTCCTGATTTGGAAAGTTGGGGAACAACGAAAATTTTTCCGATTGCTCCCAATGAGTTGATGGAGTTTTTGCAAGAAACAGCAGAGCAATTCTTGACTGGTGATTTCAGTCTGACTTTAGAAAAATATTCCGAGATTAAGTTAGCTTGGCAAGATTTGCAAAATTCCGGACAAGTTCTAGAACCAGGAGTAAAAGCGAGAATCGAATATTTGTTGGGATTCACAGAATTTGTTGATAATCACTTAGATACTACTTTGGAGTATTATCAACAAAGTTTGGCTTTTTGGCAGCAAGTCAATGATTTAGTCTGGCAAGGCAAAGTCCTGAGCAATATCACTTTCTGTTATTACGAAAAAGCGAGACAACAAGAAAGAAATTCTCCTCAGAATGTAGAGACGTTGCCCTTACGGGTTCGCCACTCGCCTGCGGAGGGAAACCCTCCCGCAGCGCTGGACTCACATGCAACGTCTCTACAACGTGATAAAACGGAAGATTCTGATTGGCAAGAAACAAGAAATTACCTTCAGCAATGTCTCCAAGTTTTGGAATCTGCTCAACGTTCAGATTTAATTGCTAATTTACTTGATAAGTTTGGCAAAATCTTACGTGAATTACAAGATTGGGAGGAGTTAAAGAAGTTAGCGCAGCGTGCTTTACTCATCCATGAAGCTGAAGGAGATTTGCTGAGGGTATCTCAAGATTATGGCTTTTTGGCTGAAGTTGCTTTGGCAAATCAAAAATGGCAAGAAGCGAAAACTTTAGCGGAAAAGGCGTTAGAAGTTTTATCTACGAATCCGTCTGCGATTTCTAATCGCCAGGAATTTTTGTTTCTTTTAGCGAAAGCACAACAAAACTTAGGCGAAGAGCAAGCGGCTATTAATAATTTAAAAACAGCAATCCAAATAGGTGTTTCTGACTCTAAACCCGAACTATATCTTAGTCTTTTAAGAAATTTACGAAGTTTATATTTAAAACAAAAGCAATATCTCGAAGCTTTTCAAATTAAACAGGAAGGGCTTTCGGTTGAACAACAATTTGGCTTGCGGGCGTTTATTGGTGCAGGAAGATTACAAGCGACACGACACGCAAATTTATCCAAAATTGTAGAGAAGTTGCCTGCAACGTCTCTACAGGAAAATATAGCGCCAGAAATTAGTGCATCTGGTCGTTTACTTGATGTAGAACGTTTGATTGAACGCATCGGTCGTCCTGATTATAAATTGATAGTTATTCATGGACAATCAGGAGTTGGCAAAAGTTCTCTGGTTAATGCGGGACTTGTTCCTGGTTTGAAAAAGAAGGCGATCGGCATTCAAGATAATTTGGTTGTGCCGATACGAGTTTACACCAACTGGATGGATGAGTTGGGACGCCAGATAAAAGAGGCGTTGCAGGAGATGGGAAGATGGGGAGATGGCGAAGCTGAAACTTCAGCTTTAGAAACTCAAGCGCAAGTGTCAGAAGTTGAAACGCCTGACTCTCGAACTACGCTGTTAAAAGAATTACGAGAGTGTGAAACATATAATCTTCGTCCGGTACTGATTTTTGACCAATTTGAAGAATTTTTCTTTGTTGATATCGAACCACAGCAAAGGTGGCTATTTTTTGAGTTTTTAAAAGATTGCCTTAATATCTTATCGGTGAATATAGTATTGTCGTTGCGAGAAGATTACTTACATTATTTGCTCAAGTTTAATCGCTTCCGCGACAGTTCGATGATTCAGATTGATATTCTGAGCGAGAATGTTCTTTATGAGTTGGGTAACTTCTCCCGTGATGATGCTCAATCAATTATTCAGCAATTAACTGAACGGGCTAATTTTCACTTAGAACCTGCTTTAATTGCAGAACTGGTGCGGGATTTGGCGCGTGAACTGGGCGAAGTGCGCCCGATTGAGTTGCAGGTTGTGGGGGCGCAACTGCAAGCGGAAAACATCAGAACTCTGGCAAAATATCAGGAGTGTGGCACAAAGGAAGAACTGGTAAAACGTTATCTGAATGAAGTGGTTCAGGATTGTGGAGAAGAAAATCAGCAAACGGCGGAATTTGTGTTGTATTTGCTGACGGATGAAAAAGGAACTCGTCCACTGAAGACTCATGCTGAACTAGAACGGGATTTGCAGGTGTTAGCTGCAGATTTGAGTAAAGATGCGAGCAAGTTAGATTTGATTTTAGAGATTTTTGTGGAATCTGGCTTGGTGGTTTTGTTAAAAGAAAATCCGGCAAACCGCTATCAGTTGGTGCATGATTATTTAGCTGAGTTTATCCGCCACCAACAGGAACCGAAGTTAAGCCAGGTGATGGCTGAACTGGAACAGGAAAGAAAGCAACGCCTGCAAACTGAAGAACAGTTAAAACAAACTGAGCAGGCTAAGCAGATATTAACAAAAGCTAACCAGAAAGCACAGCAGCGGATTCGTGTTGGATCGGGAGTGTTGATTGCATCCTTTGTTGTTGCAGGAATTGTCACATTACAAGCATTTGGGCTTGTGGGCAAGGCACAGAAAAGTGCAATTCTAGAACGACAAGGCGTTGCAGCAGAGAAGCTTTTTCAGATCCAACAAATAGAAGCATTGCTCTTAGCTTTAAACGCAGGGCAAGATTTAGACAATCTCATAAATAAAGAAAATGAACCAGCAGAATATCCAGCTGCTAGCCCTGTCTTAGCTTTACAGACGATTGTTGACAATATTCATGAGCAAAATCAACTCAAAGGGCATACAGGTTCCGTCAACAGCGCCAGTTTTAGCCCAGATGGTAAACGCATTCTCACCGCATCAGAGGACAATACGACGCGGCTGTGGGATATATCGGGTAAGCAATTAGTAGAACTTAAAGGGCATAAAGGTTCTATCAACAGTGCCAGTTTTAGCCCGGATGGCAAACGGATTCTCACTGCTTCCGATGATCAAACGGCGCGGGTGTGGGATAGCGCAGGTAAGCAATTAGCAGAACTTAAAGGGCATAAAGGTTCTGTCGTCAGCGCCAGTTTTAGCCCGGATGGCAAACGTATTCTCACTGTTTCATCGGATAATACAGCGCGGGTGTGGGATAGTGTAGGTAAGCCATTAGCCGAACTCAAAGGGCATACAGGTCCTGTCAACAGCGCCAGTTTTAGCCCAGACGGCAAACGTATTCTCACTGTTTCATCGGACAAAACGGCGCGGCTGTGGGATAGTGCAGGTAAGCCATTAGCAGAACTTAAAGGGGATACAGTTCCCGTCAACAGAGCTAGTTTTAGCCCAGATGGCAAACGCATTCTCACTGGTTCTGATGACACGGTGCGGCTGTGGGATACCTCGGGGAAGCAAATAGCACAACTTAAAGGGCATACATCTAGCGTTATCAGCGCCAGTTTTAGCCCAGACGGCAAACGTATTCTCACTGCTTCTGATGATACGGTGCGGCTGTGGGATACCTCAGGCAAGCAAATAGCACAAATCAAAGGGAATACATCTAGCGTCATCAGCGCCAGTTTTAGCCCGGATGGCAAACGTATTCTCACTGCTTCTGATGACATGGCGCGGCTATGGAATCTCTCGGGCAAGCAAATAGCACAACTCAAATGGCCTAGCGGTTCTATCTACAGCACCAGTTTTAGCCCAGATGGTAAACGCATTCTCACTGTTTCATCGGACAATACGGCGCGGCTGTGGGATATGTCGGAGCAAATACCGGAAAAAGAGGATATATATTCTAATTTTGCAAATTATAAGCGCGATGGCAAACGCATTTTCGCCGCTTCATCGGATAGCGCACCAGTATGGGATAGCGCAGGTAAACAATTAGCAGAACTCAAAGAGGACACATCTGCTGTCAACACCGCTAGTTTCAGCCCAGATGGCAAACGCATTCTTACCGCTTCAAATAACAGAAGGGTACGGCTGTGGGATAGTGGAGGTAAGCAATTAGCCGAATTCAAAGGGCATACAGATAATGTCAACAGCGCTAGTTTTAGCCCGGATGGCAAACGCATTCTTACCGCTTCAGACAGTACAACGCGGCTGTGGGATAGTACAGGTAAACAATTTACCGAACTCAAAAAGCTTTCTGGTGTCTACAGCGCCATTTTTAGCCCAGATGGCAAACGCATTCTTACCGCTTCATCGGACAAAACCGCGCGGCTGTGGGATAGTTCGGGCAAGTTATTAGCCGAACTCAAAGGGCATACATCTGATCTCAACAGCGCTAGTTTTAGCCCGGATGGCAAACGTATTGTAACTGCATCATGGGACAAAACAGCGCGGGTGTGGGATAGCACAGGTAAGCAATTAGCAGAACTCAAAGGGCATACAGGTTTTGTCCTCAACGCCAGTTTTAGCCCGGATGGCAAACGTATTCTCACTGCTTCATCTGACAATACTGCACGACTGTGGGATATATCGGGCAAGTTATTAGCCGAACTCAAAGGGCATAAAGATAATGTCAACAGCGCCATTTTTAGCCCGGATGGCAAACGCATTCTCACCGCTTCATGGGACACAACAGCGCGGCTGTGGGATAGCACAGGCAAACAATTAGCTGAACTCAAAGGACACACATCTGGTGTTTACAGCGCCGTTTTTAGCCCGGATGGTAAACGCATTCTCACCGCTTCAGATGACAGAACGGCGCGGGTGTGGGATAGCGCAGGCAAACAATTAGCCGAACTCAAAGGGCATACAGGTTCTGTCCTCAGCGCCAGTTTTAGCCCAGATGGCAAACGCATTCTCACTGCTTCGTGGGACAGAACCGCGCGGGTGTGGCAATATACAACTTTCGACGAACTTTTATCACAAGGTTGCCAATGGCTGGATGATTATTTTGTCATCAACCCTAAAGAATTGGAAAAACTAGAAGTCTGCCAAAATAAATCTAACTTAAAAGCAGCAGCTCCATTTTTGGTTAAAGAAGGTGAACAGCAAGCAAGAGCAGGTAATATTGATGAGGCAATTGCAACTTTCCGTAAAGCTTTGCAGTGGAATCCTAACTTAAAATTTGACCCCAAGGAAAAAGCACAAGAATTAGCTAACAAAGGCGAAGCTGAGCGCTTGGTTGCTTGCAGAAGTAAACGCAGAAGTAAACAATTTTGTTATAGAGGGTAAAGTGAAGGAAGCGATCGCAGCCTACAAAAAAGCCCAAGAGCTAGATCCAAAAGTTGAAATTGATGCTTATTTTTGGGACTCACTTTGCTGGTACGGTAGCCTGCATCGCCACGCTGCTGATGTGATGTTTGCCTGTGAAAAAGCCGTGCAACTTGCTCCTGACAATGGAGGAATTCGAGATAGTCGCGGTTTAGCCAGGGCGATGACAGGTAAAACTCAAGGAGCAATTGAGGATTTTGAGGCATTCATTGCCCAGACTGATGATAAGGAGCGAAAATTCCAACGCCAAAGGTGGGTGAAGGATTTACGTGCTGGGAAAAATCCGTTTACAGATGCACAGTTGAAGAAGTTGCTGGGCAATGATTGAGGATAACTTCTATCCCATTTTGCACTTGCGTCAGTTCCTGAAGTTGCTGCTCAATCCAAGCTTTTTCTGCTGCACGTTGTTCTTGTGTCTCTTGGCGATATCGCATTTGCCGCTCAAGAAAGTCGTTATGGAATGCCAGTGTTTGTTCAATCGCTTGTTCAGCTAATCTGATTAGTTCCTCAAAAACGATAACAACAATTGTTTCCAATTTTATCATAACTTCTTTGGAGCATTTATTAAACTGGTGCCAACTAATACCTAAAAGACCTTCCTTACCCAAATTATCAGCAGCATTGCTTACAGAATTAACTAAATATGTAACACTAGTAGATGATTTGTATAACTGCGCATTAAATGCTTTTTCAACTATATTCACGGTTGATTCAGATATTGAATTAAGCTTCGTAATAAGTTCAAATTTTTGTTTTTCATCTAGTTGATTGATACATGTTTGAATAAATGGGATGTGGTATTGAATTTCATGATTAATTATTAAATCTGTGCTTTTGATAAGAATTTGTTTTACTACTTCTAACTGAGAACGTAATTCAAAATTGAATTCACTCACTAAGTAATTTTTTTCAAAAATATTTAGTCCATCTTTAAAATTTGTCTGATTATAAAAATATTTTTTGGTAAGAATTCTTTCTCGGTGACACCAATTGTTTCTCATTTTTTCAATCGCCTCAGATTCACATTGCTCTCCTAGACGACGAATTCTAAAAGTGCGCGCACTCAACTCGCCAATTTTTTCCCAGATTTCAAGGGTTGGTATTTCAACAATTCTTTGCTTGCTGTTCCAAACATCTTCAGCATGATACAAATTTTCAAAACATAACTGAATGCGGCTCTTGAGTTTAGTAGCTGAATCCTTAAGCTCTATGAAGCATGGTTCAACTGACTGTTTCAAAGTTGTAACAGCTTGCTTAATTTCTAGTGAACTCTGCTCATCCTTCAGCAGTGGTTCAACTGATTCGGTAATCCTTTGAAATGCAATCAAATATTCATTCATCCGTATAATTACTAAGAAAAATAGAAGTTATATAAACTACAATATTAAGTAATGTATTCTTTGAAACATTAACGGAATAAATATTATGATTTTTGTATTTCGCCCACAGCACATGATTGGTCTTGCCAATGGTACGCTAAAACAGGTAGTATCATCCTCAGGGATTCCACTGAGTATGGTTAGAGATACGGAAACAGGTAAAATTGTTGGTCATGCTGTTGGTGTGATCACGCAGCCATTTCTGGCTGTACCACAGATGATATTTGACAGTGTACAAATGATTCAAGTCCATAAAGGTTTTCAAAAAACCTATGAAAAACTAGATACAATTCAGTTATGTTTAAATACTCTCCAGAAGAATGTTGGTGTTCTACAAGCAACTACAGCTTTGATTGGTGTAGGAACTGTAGCAGGTGTAGCCTTATCAGCAGTAAACCTTTATCAAACATTGAAACTCAGAGAAGACATCAAACAACTTCGAGTCGAAGTTAAGGATGGATTTTTTGACTTGAAAAAAGCCCTAACAGATCAGGGGGCAGAAATTATCAAACGAATTGAGCAAGTGGCTCAAGATATTAACTTTAGGCAGCATCGTTTAGTCTTGATTCAAGCATACGGAAAGTTTCAGGCAGCGCTAAAGCTAATTAAAACTGCTTTGTATACAGAGCTAAGTATCAGAAACACTGACTTAGCAACTGCACGTCATATTTTAACAAATGCTTTAGCAGATTATAACAATCCACACTTGTTATCAGAAACTTCTGCGGCTGGGCATCTTCGTCGAGTGGAATGTGCTTGGTTGATTGATCAGGCGATCGTCTTAACATACCAGTTGCAGAACCAGTTTGCTGCTGTAAGCGATCGCCTGATCCAACTTCAAGATAAAATCCGTCAAGATTGCGTTTCTGTTATTGAACGGTGTGAATCTGAGGAAGAGCTAGATTTTTTATTTCCAGAAATTACTAGGATTTGCAAGCATGATTTAGTTTTGTTGGAATCCTGGCAAAACCACGTTGATTGGATACAAACTGTATCTCTACATGAACAGGATTTTTTCGCAAATTCAGATCTTCCATCTACTAATCTTTATCAAGATAATCAAGATTCCGCTATTGTTACCGAACCAAAAGAGTTATTACTATATGAGACTTTAAAGCAAAAATCTCATTATACATCTCTACATAATCAGCTTCAATTTATGATTAAGCCAGATTCGCGCAGAGATTACGAAGATTATATAACTCAGAAAGCAACAGCAACTGGCTATAAAGGATTGGTTGCCTCAAATTGGCAAGAAATACCTGATTTAACTGTTGCTAACCTATACCATTACTTGAAAGACAAAAATAAATAAAAGTAAGTACTGAGAAGGAATATTGAACTAAGCTGAGAAGATAGTATAAGGCATAATAAAAAAAGAACGTAATTATCCTCAACTTTTTGATGAGTAACCTACAAATAAAATTACCAACTGACACGTGGGTACCAGCAACTTGGAATGAATATCTTCAAATCATTGAAAATCCAGGATATGAAAAAGCCAAAGGCTACTACTACAATGGTAAAATGAGGATTGAAATGCCACCAGTAGGTAATGACCATTCACGAGATCACTCGATTGTTATCTATGCCGTACATTTGTTTGCCAGCATCAAAGATATTGATTTGAATGGAAACGATAATTGCACCTACCGGAAAACAGGCTATGACGATGCACAACCTGATGCGTCTTTTTACATTGGCAAAAATGCAGACGTCATCCCTTGGGGTACTTCCATTATTCACCTTGATAACTATCCAGCCCCAGATTTAGTCATTGAAGTTGCAAACACTTCTCTTGCTGATGATAAAGGAGACAAACGTCTGTTATATGAGGAATTAGGGGTAGGTGAATACTGGATTATAGATGTAAAAAACGTTCAAGTTCTTGCTTTTGCTGTAGAAAATGGTGGTAGCCGTAAAATTTCTCAATCTCAAGTTTTACCTGGGTTAGCAATTTCTCTTTTGCAAGATGCTTTTCGCCGTACTCGTGAAATGAATCATAGTAAGGTTGGCGCTTGGTTATTATCCCAATTTCAGCAGTAATTTAGCAGAACTCTAATGTAAGTTTTACCATGTAGAATCCACAATTGAAGATGAGTTATCACCCATTTAATTTACATAGAGTTAGGAGTAAGACGACTTGCTAGGAGTGGTTTTCTTGATTTTGAATTTTGCTTCGACTGCGCTCAGCAACCATGAATTTTGAATTTTGACGTCTCGGCTCATTTCGACTTCGCTCAATGTAAACCGCTCGACGTCAAAGCTGAGCGAAGTCGTTCGCGTAGCGTGTCCGGAGGACATAGCTTTGAATTTTGAATTGTTTCCCCCTGGCTTGTTGAACCAGGAGTATTCTGAGAAAAATAGACATCCGCTTACAACCGCTGTAGCAAGTTTAAACCGTGAGTATCAGTTCCACAAGTGTTCAAAAGACTATATTCATCAGCCAATTGTTGCACCTGCATCGATTCTCTAGCACTTGGTTTCCAAGGGTTGGGGTTGTTGTAGGCGTAAAAAGTTTCAACACCATCAATCCCGGCTTCTGCAGCAGCAGGAATTAATTCAAAGTGCGATCGCCTGTAACGAACTGGATGAGCGAGTACTGCTAACCCGCCTGCATTTTGAATTGCAGAAATCACGTTAGCTGCTTGATAGTCTTGCCCTGTGGTAACTCTTCTTTGAATGTAAGGTTTTATGCTGGGGTGTTCTGGCTCAAAAGCATAACCCAAAATATGAACTTCAATATTTAAAAGGTTGGCATTAATTTCTACGCCAGTCCACAGAATGGGAGCGTTTGCACCAGGGTTGTTCCACCTCCAGTTTTCTAACCAGCTTTGAGCTACCTGGTAGCCGCCTATACCATGATGATCGGTAATTGCAAGACCTTTTAAACCAATGGCGATCGCTTGTTCCATCAATGCGACCGGTTGCAACCTGCCATCGGAGTGGACAGTATGCATATGAAAGTTAAAATAGGTTGGGCAACTTTTTGCATCAATGGTCTGGAAGACTTGCTTTAATTCTTCTCTTGAAGTAAACTTCTCAACGATTTTGACAGTCATAACCCCCTCTTTTCCAAAATACGTAATTGATTTTAGACACAAAAACAAACGACACCAACAGCCCAGACTGGACCAGCACCGTTATTAAGTGTTGGTTGCGACTTTCTGGGCATCATTGGCAAAATTTTTCAATATGTTAAAACTACGTTAGCAAATTTAAAAGCTAGCGGTCATGTGTATTTTTGATTTGTTCTATAAGCCAAAGTCAGAAATATTGCCTCAAATCTCCGTTTAATCAACATTTACTAACAACAGCAGAGATTAAGAAAATCTTAAAAATAGGACAAATCAACATATTTTCAGACAAAAAATAAAGATTTTATATTGTATAAATCTTGTCACCTATATTGGTAATCCAATTAATTCACCGGAGCCAGTAATGACTTTACCAATTGTAAAAGCTGTAACGTTTTGTAACTTCATATACGTTATGACTTGCTCTGCTTGATGGGGAGGTACTATTAATACAAATCCCACCCCCATGTTGAAAGTGTTATACATTGCTTGGGGACTAACAGAACCAGTTTCTGCCAACCACTGAAACACAGGTGGAATACACCAGCTTTGAGAGTTTATTTGCACAGCTTGATTTTTACCCAAACAACGGGGCAAGTTTTCTGGTAAACCTCCACCCGTGATGTGAGCCATACCGTGAATTTCTAACCCTGCTTGACGTGCGCTCAGTACAGGTTTAACGTAAATACGCGTGGGTGAGAGGAAAACTTCTCCTAATGTTTTACCAGCAAATATTTCTAAACTATCACTCCAGGAAAATCCTTTTTCGCTGACAATTTTCCTGACTAAACTAAAGCCATTGCTATGTACACCAGCGCTAGGGAGTGCGATCGCCACATCTCCCACTTGTACTTGGGAACCGTCCAGCATTTGGCTTCTTTCGACAATTCCCACACAAAACCCAGCCAAGTCATACTCACCCGCTTGATAAAAACCGGGCATTTCTGCAGTTTCTCCTCCCAGCAAAGCGCAACCCGCCTGCTGACACCCAGAGGCGACACCTGCAACCACTTGAGTCAGCTGCTCTTTCTCTAACTGACCTGTTGCCAGATAATCTAAAAAGAATAGCGGTTCTGCGCCAGATGTCAGCACATCGTTGACGCACATGGCTACCAAATCAATCCCAACGCTGTTGTGACACTTGAGAGCATGAGCGATTTTTAACTTAGTACCTACACCATCAGTTCCAGAAACCAAAACAGGTTCCTTATAACCACTTGGTAGTTGAAAGCAGCCACTAAAGCCACCCAGTCCACCAATAACTTCTGGTCTAAAAGTGCTGTGAACCAAATTACGAATTTGATTTACAAACTCTCGCCCAGCCTCAACGTCCACTCCTGCATCTTTGTAATCCATCAGTTAAAACATCGCGATCACTTCAAGTAGCTAAAGTTTACAGTCAATCGTCCAAAATGAGTCCAAAATTATTTACCAATGACTGATAACTTCAAAATACCTGATCTTCTATACCACGCCACCATTGCCCCAAGTTCATCAAATCTTGGTGAATGTCTGCTAACTGATGAAGATACTCACTGTCTGAAAGTGTTGCTCGACGTTCTTGAAGTTTCTTAAGTCGCAATTGCACCAATAGCCAAGGTTTGGTGATACTATCAGTTGCTTCCATGTATTGCGCTAGTTCAGTACTATCCATATGCCTTTTAAACTTGTAAATTTTGGGTAAATTTTGGGTAAATTTTGGATTAAGTTTTATTAAAGACAGCCAGGAAGCGTGTTTCCTGGCTCATAGTTTAAGTCTACTCAAGTAGACTTAAAACCAAGTGATCTAAAGAATTTAGTCTTCTTGAGAGGACTTGAGCTATTAGCCTAGGGTTTTAAACCCTAGGTGGTTGTTGACACTATGCAACACAAAGTTATCGGCAGACGAGTTTTGCCAGGTTATTTACCTGCTTTGGCGTACTGTTCGGCTACAAAGTCCCAGTTAATCAGCTCCTTTAGGAAAGTTTCCAGGTAATCCGGACGACGATTTTGGTAATCCAGATAGTAGGCGTGTTCCCAAACATCAGCGGTTAACAAGGGAGTTTGACCGTTTGTCATCGGGTTTGCAGCGTTTGGTGTTTTCACAACCTTCAGTTCACCCTTATCCACCACCAGCCAAGCGTAACCACTGCCAAACTGGGTTGCACCAGCTTCTTTGAATTGTTTTTTGAATTCATCTAAGCTACCAAAGCTGGCATTGATTTTTTCAGCGAGTTCCCCAGTGGGTGTACCAGAGCCTTTTTTCAAGCCGTTCCAGTAGAAGGTGTGATTCCACACTTGAGCCGCATTGTTGAAGATACCAGTTTTCGATGAATCATTGGCAGTTGCCAAAATGATATCTTCCAATGACTTGTTGGCAAGTTCTGTATCTTGAACAAGTTTGTTGAGGTTATCAACGTAAGTCTTGTGATGCTTGTCGTGATGGAACTTTAGTGTGTCACTTGAAATCAATGGAGACAGAGCGTCGTAATCGTATGGTAGTGGGGGAAGTTCAAATGTCATCGTGTCAATCCTCTCTTAAGGGTATTTTAGTTTAGAGCTTATGGGGTAGCTTTGGAAAAACGTACCCGTACTAAGCACTTCTCACAGCTTGGCACTGTGTGATAAAACTTAAACAGTTTGATTCTACTAATAAATGTGGCCTCAATAGCCTCATGCATAAGTAGGATATGTTCGAGATTGCGAATCGCCCCCAGGAACAGTCAACGTTTCCTAATGACTGGAAGCTTCTAAAAAGTGACGTTAGAATCACAAACAAGGTTTGAATCAGAAAGATAACAACTATGAAGACTGCTGAAAAATTGGCTGCGGGTTGGCTACTGACACTCGGATTCATGTTTTTGTCGCTATCAGCCTCTGCTGTAATGCAGAAAAATGCTATGGACAGGCGTATCGAACCAAGTCTAAGACAGGTTATCGCTCTTAATGATTTTCGTAATCAGGATGCCGTTAATGTACTTGATAATACTGCTTTGAATGGTCTAATTTTCGGCGTTCCTACCTCAGTGTTAGGAGTATGGTTAGCATTGGGCGTATATCGTAAAAGTCGGGATGAGAGGAAGGCGATTAAGGAACAGACAACTGACCAGCTGCAATCCACCTTCTATCGTATGATTCAAGAAAATAATGGGCGTATTACTCTTGTGAGCTTTGCAATGCAGTTACAATTGCCACCAGCAACTGCAAAGCAATATTTAGACGATCAAGCTAAAGTATTTAATGCTAATTTTAAAGTAAACGAAGAAGGGGGAGTCTCTTACCATTTTGATGTTTAAAGAACAAATTGGCTCAAGAGTGTAACTCATGGCACGAATTTTTTTGAGTTTAGCAGCAATCTTAGCTGGTTTATCAGTTGCAGCAGGTGCATTTGGTTCCCATGCATTGCGTGAGAAAATCAGTGATCGCTCCCTAGAAATTTTTGAAGTCGGCGCTCGTTATCAGATGTATCATGCCTTAGCACTGCTAGTGGTGGCACTACTCCTCAGTCGCATCGAGTCACCTCCAGCTACTATGATCGCAAGCGGATGGCTGTTCATCATTGGTATCGTCATCTTTTCAGGGAGCTTATATGCTTTGAGCTTAAGCGGTGTTAAATCTTTAGGAGCGATCGCCCCACTGGGAGGAGCGGCGTTTCTTGCAGGTTGGGGCGCTTTAGCATTTGCTGCTTGGAGTTTGAAGTAATCAAAGGTTCGCCGATTTTTTTTGAGAGTTAGGAAAATCGATAAATCTAGTTTTCATCAGGGTTTGAGATATGCGACGTCATATTACTCTTGAAAGAATACCTTGGTTTAGAACTTGATAGGTTCTTCACGCTGTCCTGCTCATTCTTTCGTTCCGTACTTTTTCTCAGTCCCTAGAAAATGAGCGATCGCTGACTTAATCTATGCTCAAACAAAAAACGAAACGTTCCTTAGCGTTTCGTTTTTTGTCAATCTGGGTGTTCGGTAGTCGGTCAATTCAATCTTCATACTGTCCACTCCTTGACTGTGACACCAAAGTATGAGTGCAAGTTAATGTTAATTTATGTAAACTGAAGTAGTGGGGAATACAATTTTTGCAGTCTGAAAACTAAGAGTGAGATTATAGCAGAAATTCATCTACCATTCCGGAGATTCTCACTATAAAAACTTAATCTGTTCTACACAAGCAAATATCCTAATTATGTGCCGATTACTTGGTTACCTCGGTTCACCTGTTTCTTTGGAAACTCTGTTGTACAAGCCTGAACACTCGCTTATCGTTCAAAGCGATCAACCCCGTGAAATGCTATCTGAGGAGGTGAATGTTGATGGCTTTGGTGTTGGTTGGTATGATTCTCAAAAAGAAACTGAACCATTTACTTACAAAAGTACACTGCCGATTCGGAATGAAATTAATCTGCCAAACCTCAGTCGTTACGTTGAGTCAGAGTGTGTGCTAGCTTATGTTCGCAGCGTTACATCTGGTCAAGTACTGGATATAAGTAACTGTCAACCCTGTGACTACCAGCGTCTGCTTTTCATTCATAATGGTGCAATTGACAACTTTCGGCAGACACTCTACAGACCTATACGCAAGGTGTTAAGCGATAAAATTTACCAATGGATAGAAGGAACGACAGATTCAGAACATATTTTTGCTTTGCTGCTAAACCACTGGGAAGCTAACCCTGGTAAAAGCCTAGAGCAGGCTTTACATGTAACGTTGCTTGAGCTTCAACAGTTAGCGCAAAATTATCAAACCAATATTTCAGCTAATGTAGTCATCAGTGACGGACATCGCCTCATTGCTTCGCGCTTTAGCACAAAATCACCTGCTCCTTCGCTGTACACGATAGCTGATGATCCAAATTTCCCTAAATCTGTAATCATTGCGTCAGAACCAATGTTTGCAGGAAATTGGATTTCATGCCCTGAGAATAGCATCATCAGTGTGGGGCAAGACTGTGATATCAGAATTGAGCAGATCTAGTAGCGCTGTTGCGATCGTCAAAAGTGAGCCAGCTTAGAACGCTTGTCACCTGCGGCGGGAAACCCGTCTGCATGGCTAGCGTTCGTCTTGGGGGTCATTCAATATCCAAGAAAAATCGGAATTATATCTGGGTTGCAAACTACTGGAGATACCTGAGTTAATTAGCGCTTTGCAAAGCACAGGACTATTGCGACGTGTAGTGTATGTAGCTAATTAATATAGCTGGAAGCAACGTAGTTTAAACAGTAGAATTCCTCAGCATAGACAAAAGATGCGGGTGCTAATCCCCTCGTTACTATCGTATTGTAAAGTTCTATTTACTGCCATAAAATAAACAGTATTTATACTGAACTCATGTTGTTAGTACGATGATAATAATATATGAGTTGTGTAAAATTTAGCATATTACTGACAGTATGAACTGCAAAATTCTCAACAGTGCAGCGGAAATCTTCGAGGCTTTCAACGCTTGCAAGAATCCAGGGGAAGAGATTGATCTATTTGAGTGTTTGGCAACTCACCCTGAGGCACCTATAGTAGCATTTGTAGAGATACTGCAAAAAATAAAACTAGAGCCTATATTGGCACTTACGTTACAGGCTTTTGGGAAGATTACTGATGCTGATGTGAAGCTGCGGTTGAAGCAAAGTGATGATTTGCTGATCATGCTGAGTGAACAGGCGCGTTCTGGTTCGACAGACTTGATTCGCTGGGCTGCGGCGACAACGATTGATAAATTAGGATTTGATCTCACCGTAGTATCTCAACATCTTTCAGAGGAACCCGGAAGTATTGCCCAGAAGATAATGCAGTTTAAGATTAAAAGATTTGCTGACCAAAATCTTATAGAAAGTCATGATTATGATGAGTTTTTACGTTTCTGGATTTATGGATATTGGTACAAACTCAAGGAATTGACTCTAGATTATGAGTTTTGGACATTAAAGAAGGAATGGGAGTCTAAAAAAGAAAGAGGATGGCAAGATTCACATGACTCTCAAAAGATTCAGCGTCTCAATAAATTTTCAGTTTGTTGGGAGGTAATGAATGCTCTTAGTTTGAGGGGATTAAATCAGGTGAACTTGGCACTAAAAAAAGCTGAAGATTGTGGAGAAAAGGCTTCAGATATTGATGAAAATGAGGTATTTGAAGGCATTGCCCAAGTTTTGTCAACTTATCAATTGACTGAATTTAGTAGTGACAGTGATTTGCAAGTTTTAATGGAGACTCAATTTCACTGTTTGGAAAGTAATAATAAAACAACTCGCTTACTTGCGGCTCGAAAAATCCTGACTTTGGAAAACACTTGTTTAGATAAAATCCGAGATGAACAACTACAAATTTTCCATTCAACAGAAGCTTTGATGGAAATAGAAACATACAATATTACTCGTAAAACTACCTATAAAAAATTAGAAATATTGTCCGAAAATATAGATTTTTTAGAAAAACAACTGAAGCGAAACAAAGTACTGGGTGAACTTTCTCAGATGAAGTTGCTAGTTTTAGACGAAATGAGTAAGAGAAAAAGTCAATTTGCTGCAGCTAAACTTTCCTGTGAAAATTTCCGAAAAAGTATTCATGTGGAGATTGATAAATGTTTGAAAAAAATTCAATCAATCAGTACAGAAATTTATGAAAAAGTATTTGATGAAGTACAACTTGGTCAACTGCCTGATATTAGTGTTGATCATGAACACGGACTTATCTTATTTGAAGATTATAAAAATCTATTGGCAGAAAAGTTATCAATAGCCTCTTCTGTTCATAAACAAGTGTTGACGTTTTATTCTCAATTAGAAAAATGTCAAAACCATCATGAGACAATTCAAAACAATTTAACGTTAATAAAATCTATAAATTATAGAGTTTATGGATATTTAGCTTTAAAAGACGACTTAATTGAAATTCAATTGCCAAGTCGTATCACTTATCAAAACTATACACAATTGAGTTTGCTTGAGCAATATTCGACTTATTTAAAAAATAAGTTAAATCAACTTAGAGATGAAGTAGTTTGTCGTTACGAAAGAATAATCCCAAGTCAATTATCACCTCTTGATACAGAAATAAAAAAAGCAAAGATAAAAATGGAGGCAGCTAAGAATATCGCCGATAAGATTAATAATTTTTCTAAAATATTATGCCTCTATCTAATTTCTCTTCTTCTGCTACCGTGGACGCTAACCATGATGGTTCCTGTTGGGTTACTTATAGGTATTGTGAAGATATTTTTTGGTGAGGCAGGAGAGAATCTAACTCGGATTTTGGGTTTGATTGCTGCTCCTGGTATGTTAATTTATCTGGGAATTGAAAAAATAATATATAAACTCATTCAACAGTATGAAAAAAGATTAGAGTATCAAAGGATATTAAGATATGAGAAACTCGAAAGTTTGAAAGATGAGGAAAGGCAGATACTAAATTTATTATCTATTTGAATCCCCAAGTCTTGGCTCTTGGCGCGATAGCTAGCCCCTTAGGGGGCGCTGCGCAAACGCTGCTGCGCTCCGCGCAGATCGCTTTGCCTACCTTATTGCCTAAAGTCCCCCCACCGCCGCCTCAAAGTCGTCTGGTGTATGCACGACCGGAGAATAAATAGGACACGGAAATTTTAATTGCTGCCAAAATGATATAATAACCGTGCCTGTACAAGACGTAAAAACCAACCCCAAGATTTGAAAAAGTAGACGCCCTTCTCACCAATAGACGTGGTCAAGGAAATATAACTCCGCGCTTGTCGTAAGATGGGGCTATGCAGAAAGGATGTCTGACAAGTGCTATGGACGCAATTTTTATTCCGCAGCTTACAAAAGCGCCGCAAGCAACAGAGGAAGTTCAAGTTAAAGAGTTTCTAGCTGGTTTAGAAACTCTGACACCAGTTAAAGGTCGCATCCGCGTCCAGCATTGTGGGAATTACTTAGAAATACGTTCTCAAGCAGAAACAATCATCACTTGTACCTGTAGTCGATGCTTACAAAACTACAATCATCGTTTAACTATTGATACAAAGGAAATCATTTGGCTAGATGAAGCTGCAAACGTTGATGATCTACCGCTAGAACGCGAAATCGCTTTTGATGATTTAGTAGAAACTTTATCACCCCAAGGGTATTTTGACCCTGGTACATGGCTGTATGAGCAAATATGCTTGGAATTGCCTCAGCAACAGTTGTGTGATGCCAATTGTTTAGGCATTCAACCAACCGCCCAGAGCAAATCTGATAAGCGTGTTGACAGGCGTTGGGCTTCTTTGGAAGGTTTTAAAAACCAATTTCCGGGAGCGTAGTTTGATAAGTTTGTAGTGGGCGCTTTTGTCTGAAAGCGTCTACTGCAAAGTAGGAAAATTTAATCGCTCATTTTGGCAAACTAGTTTAGTTTCATATAAGTTTCATAATTTTTTCACTGATTTGTTCTGTTGTTTCGCACTGCTGACTGGTCTAAACTCCAGAAGCGAGTTGTTGGAGAAATTGTTCACAGCGATGGTTCTTCTTTGCCCAGAGGGGTTTTTTGAAGGAAACCCCTCTGGGCAAATCGGAGATTTGGGGCAAAGTCGCTGAGTCCTCCGGACACGCGCAAGGGACGCTTGGTTGGGGCTTAGCGTGATCGCTTTGAGAATTTTCACTCTGAAAAATTTAAGATGTAATATGATAGATGGCAGCACAGTCAAGCTTGCCAGACGATGCTCTGCTGCCTCAACCCCGATTGCCCGCAACCTCAAAATCCTGAACAGATAATCCATTGCCAGAGTTGTGGTGCGCTACTCATACCGCTTTTGAGAGGTCACTATCGCATAACTCAGGTGCTTTCAGATGAAGGTGGGTTTGGTAGAACCTACTTGGCAAAAGACATAGATAAGCTCAATGAACGCTGTGTCGTCAAGCAACTAGCACCAAAAGTCCAGGGGACGTGGGCTTTGAAGAAGGCGATTGAGTCATTCCAACAAGAGGCGCAGCGATTGCAAGAACTCGGAAAAAATTCGCAGATTCCTACCTTATTGGCTTACTTTGAGGAAGATAACTATCTGTATTTAGTCCAAGAGTTTATTGATGGGCAAACTTTGCTCAAAGACTTGCGACAACAGGGAATATATCATGAAGCAAAAATTCGCCAAGGTTTACTCGATTTGCTGCCTGTTCTCAAGTTTATTCATGAGCGTGGGGTGATTCACCGCGATATTAAGCCACAAAATATTATGCGCCGTCAAAGTGATGGCAAGTTAGTACTCATTGATTTTGGTGCCTCAAAGCAACTAAGCGCAACAGTACGGACTAAACCGGGGACGACTATTGGTACACGCGGCTATAGTCCTCTCGAACAATTGCAGGATGGTGAAGCTCATCCTGCAAGCGATTTGTTTAGCTTAGGGGCTACGTGTTTTCATTTAATGTCTGGTGTTTCACCAGGTACTCTTTGGGCAGAAAATGGCTATAGCTGGGTTACTTCTTGGCAGCTATATTTGAAATGTTCGATAAGTGCAGATTTAGCTAAAGTTTTCGATAAGCTTCTCAAAAAAGACATTAATGAGCGTTATCAGTCTGCGGATGAAGTCCTCAAAGACTTGGAACCTCGGCCACCATCCCCACAGCCACCTAGACTGAAAAACAGACTTTTAGCAGGTGCTGGTATTGTGTTGTTAGGATTTGGGGGATTTTGTTACATAAACAATTTCGAGATCCTAAATCTGATAGCGCAAAACAATTTCTTGATGAAAACCCTCAATGGGCATTCCAATGTGGTGACTTCTGTTGCTGTTAGTTCGATTCCCCCTGACTCCCCGCTTTATAAGGGGGGACTGGGGGGGATTGTTGCCAGCGGCAGTTTTGACACAACACTCAAACTGTGGAATTTGTCAACTAGAAAGGAAATTTTCACACTTGAGGGCAATGCTGGTTCAGTTTATTCCGTCGCTACCAGTCCGGATGGTCGTACTGTAGCTAGTGGCAATGGTGACAAAACAATTAAACTATGGAATCTCTTCACTGGACAACAAATTTATACCCTTTATGGACATTCGAGTTCGGTTGAATCCGTTGCCATTAGTCCGGATAGCAAAATGCTTGCAAGTGGCAGTTTTGACGGTAGCATCAAACTATGGGATCTGCCATCGGGAAGGGAAATTGCTACCCTAAAAGAACATTCTGCTGCAGTGAAATCTGTTGCCTTTAGTCCGGATGGACAAATTCTTGCCAGTGGCAGTGAAGACAATACTATCAAACTATGGAATTTAAAAAATAAACAGCTGATCAGAACTTTAAAAGGACATTCTCAACCAATTAGATCTGTGGCTATTAGTCCTATTCGTTCTGACTTGCGGAGTTTGGGAGGACGACTTGGAGGAATTCTTGCCAGTAGCAGTGCTGACGACACTATCAAACTATGGGATTTAGGAACCGGACAGGAAATCTACACCTTTAAGGGACATTCTTTCTCAGTTAATTCTGTGGCTTTTACTTCAGATGGCAAAACCCTGGCAAGTGGTAGTAGTGACCATACCATCAAACTGTGGGATGTGGCAACGAAAAGAGAAATTCTTACCCTCCGGGGACATTCTAAAGAAGTTACTTCCGTGGCCTTTAGTCCCGATAATAACACCCTTGTGAGTGGTTGCACTGACGGGACTATTAATCTTTGGCGGGTGGTTCGGTAATCAGACATCCTTTAGGACAACGCTATAAGGTTTTTTTCCGAATTCTTCTTGTTGAATGCGTCGTTTTTGACTAGCCCCGGCAATTTTTAAAGCAACAGACTGTACTTGATGGTACAGCTTGCGTGGCATTAGCCAGAGAAAATAAGCTGCTGCGAGAGTGATAATTGTACGGTGTGGTTCTTCTAGTATAATTCGCCAGTGGGTAGATAGCGATCGCATGGCAAACTCCACAGCTGTTGAACCAGCTTCTAAAGTGACTGCTCTTCGGGCTAAATGGCGTAGTTGGTAAGCCATCGCGATTTTTTCCAACTCAGGCATAGATCCTGCAGGTACGTAGGCGCGTGCTTTTTCCAGCATTGTTTCCCAAGAACTTAACTTTTTCACCAGTTGAGCCGAAAATCCCTGGGAATTTATTCGGTAAAGCGTCAAGGCTTCTGGTATTCCTTCTATCAGCCATTTCGTTTTCATCGCTATCCGCAGCCAAAGTTCCACATCTTCTGAAGGATGCAGTTGGCGATCATCATCAAAATAAAAGTTTTCTACCACTCCATAAAGATTATCTTGGAATGCGATATCTTCAAAAACCTGACGCCGAATCACGGGTACTGATCCATTTCCAATGGGAGTCCGACAAAGTATATCAAGTGGAGTAATTTCCTTGAGCTTGGTTATCTGATAAATACCCAAAGGCTTCCCTGCTTCATCGATTAAAGAAGAACGACAAAAACTCACCCCCACTGCTGGTGACTTCTTTAAATGTTCAACATGTTTTTCTAACTTTTCTGGAACCCATAAGTCATCTGCATCTAAAAAAGCCAAATATTCCCCTTGAGCATGACGAATACCAACATTTCGAGCCGCCGCCACTCCCCGGTTTTGCTGACGGATTATTTTGATTCTATTGTCTGTAAATTGCTGGCAAATTTCTATGCTTCTATCTGGGGAACCATCGTCAATAATGAGCAACTCAAAATTTGTATAGGTTTGCTCAAGAACTGATTGTATTGTTGCTGCTACATATTTCTCAACTTTGTAAACTGGAATGATCACAGAAACTTTTTTCATAGAAGCCCCTAAATTTTCTTAGTTTTTGGGAAAACATAATTTGTTGCCCACAATGTAAACAAAGGTAAAAACACAATATGAACTAATAAAACGGATATTGCTACAACAATTATTTGCCAGTGCTCTCCTAGATGAACTGATAACACAGATGTATCTACACCAAGAAATTGTAAGTTCACTCCTATCAGGATTGTTATGCTAAATAGGAAAGTGAATATGATATTCCAATATAAATCTAAATGAGGTTTACCAACAGCTATAAGCAATTGGGATGCAGCGTCTGCAAAAGGTCGTGGAATTGCCGATAGGCAAATGAGAATAACAATGGGGATAGCAGGCACCCATTTCTTACCAAAAACAATTGGTACATAAATATGAGCTAAACTAGATTGGAGTATCACAAAAGGGATAATAGTAGCGCGAATAGTTTTCAGACTACTAAAATAGGATTTTTTCAATTCAGACAATTCTGAGCGAACTGCACATAAATGAGGTAAAATTGCTGAGTTAATAGCATTAATAATACTTAAACTTATTCCTAATCCGGCGTTAAAACCAAAGAAGTATAACCCTAATTCCTGAATTCCATATTCAGGGACTCCCTGCTTTACAACAAACCGACCAACTAACAGATAATCTAAGTTATTTCTTAGTGTTCTTAACAAGGAGACCCCTAAAATATTTTTACCAAACTTAAAAATCTGACTCCAACTTTTGGTGGTAAATCCTGTGTTGACACGCCAAGACTGTGCTCTGTAGTATATTAAGGGTTCAAGAGGCGAAATTAATATTGAAGGCAACACCAACGACCATACACCCATACCTAAGACAGCAAAAATTGCAGTCAGTATACTTCCAGTAAAGTTTTGAGCACTATTCGCAATTGCTATTACTTTCAGACGATTTTCTCTTTGTATCAGAGTTTTTTGTATTGTAGATAAAGGCCAAATTAAATAAGCTATACCTGAGACAATGATTGGCAAAATCAGATTTGGACTTTTATAAAACCAAGCTATGGGAAAAGCTGCAATAGACTGAATAACAAAAAGACTAAAAAAAACGACCCAACTTAACCAGTATGCAGAGTTACACAAATCCTCTAGTTCTTCTTCTTCAGCCTGAATAATTTTTGCACTTATACCGATGTCAGCAAACGTGAGTGAAAACTCACGTACTGTCATGATAATCGCACCCAAACCATAGTCATGGCGATTTAAATATCGAGCAATGATCACAACTAATCCCAAGCGCAAGACTCTGTAGATAATCTCTGAAATACTCAACCAGCCAACATTTCGGATGAATTGACCGGAGAATTTTTTCTTAATAATGTTTATTACAGGATGAATTGATCTCATTACTATCTTTGGGACAACTAACGAGTGACGAAAATATCACTGTCTATTACTAGCTACCGTTCAATGGTATCAGCTACTATACCCAAAACTGGAACCTGACCAGTTTTTAATTCTTCCAGGGCTTGGTGTAAAGAAGGACGAACTGTTTTACCTAGTCCTACAACCATTAAAACTCCATCAACACGATTTGCTAAGATGCTTGTGTCTAAAAGTCCCATAATATGTGGTGCGTCATACACAATTAAATCATAGTTTGCATGGGCTTCCTTCACGAAATTTTCCATTCTTTGAGAGGAAAATAGCTTTGTGGGATTTTGTGGTGCATCACCAGCTGTGATTACAAAAAGATTTTCTTCTCTGGGTGCTTGTCCAACAACATCATTTAAATCTATACCTAGAAAAAGTATCTCGCTAAGTCCTTTGATGTTAACTAAACCTAATGCATGATGAACTTGAGGATGACGTAAATTAGCATCTACTAATAGCACTTTTTGACCTGCTTGAGCTGCTATCTTTGCTAAATTGACTGCTACTGTAGATTTGCCATCGCCACTTGTAGCTGATGTGACGACTATTGAGTGGATAGAAGCTTGTGATTTGAGAGAATTTATTCTGTTAAAAAGAGAGCAGAAAGCTTCGCTAAAAGCAGTTGTTTGATACTCGTGAGTCTTTGCTTTTATCTGTGGTACAAATTGATGTTTTCCTTTTTGATTTGCATAAGCTAGTTCTTGATCTCTGACAGTAGTCGGGTGTCTTAATTCTTTGTGGAAAGGAACGACTGCAAAAACTGGTAGTTTAGTTGTACGTTTGATTTCTTCAGGATCGCGAAAGACATTTTGCAAATTCTCCAGAACCAAAGCAGCCAGACTTCCCAAGAGTAAACCTCCAACAACTCCTAAGGCAATGTTACGCTCACCATTGAGTCCAACTGGTATAAGATGCCCTTTTTTATCACGAGGGAGTGTGGGAGGCGTAATCACTTCCCAAGGAATATCCTGTTGAGCAGCATCTACCCGCAGTGCTTCTCGCTTAGCTAAAATCTGGTTGAGGGTGTCGGTAGAAACTTGCAAATCCCTTTGCAAATTGGCGTACTGACGTGAAAGGGCAGGATATTCCTGAATTTGTTGATTCAGCTGCACTGTTGCTTCTTTATTAGCTTGGAGGCTACTTTCTAACGCCTGAATTTGGTTAGCGCTATCAGCTAGTTGTTTGATCAGGTCACGCCGAACCGAGTTTTGATAAACTCCTACTTGGGAGTTCTCCCTCCCCTGATTTCTACCTAATGCCTGTTTTGCTTCTTGCTGTACTAAAGGTAAGAGTTTGCGTTGCTGTTCGCGCAAACTCCGCATGACTGGGTTGTTGTCAGTGAGGCGGGTTGACTCTGCAGCAATTTTTGTTTCTACCTCTTGCAGACGAGTCAGGACTTGCTGATATTGAGGTGATTCACTCAATGCTGATGAGGCGATCGCACTATTCTCTGACATTTGCAACTGCTTTTGCAAAGAAGCAGAAAGTGAGCGAGTCTCAGCTAAGCTTCTTTCGGTTTCTATGCGCTGTGTTTTTAGTTCATCAGCTCTGTTGAGCAATTGTTGCCCCTGAAGTTCCGGGTTGAGCATATTATACTTCTTTTGGAACACTTGCATTTGTCCTTGAAGTGTATTCACCCGGAGATGTCTTTTGGGAATCTGCTGTTCAACAAATTTTATTCCCTGACGTAAGTTCGTCTGCTGTTGTTCTTTACTATAGTTTTGATATGCTTGTGATACCTCCTCTAAAACATACTGGACTTTTTGTGGGCTGGATTCTCGATACCGAACCTCCACGACTCTTGATAGGTCTTTGCCTTTACCAATCCGACTAATATGTAACGTGCCAACTCGTTCAGGAGACACTTTACCCGACGCATCACTCGCAACAAGTTGATCGTAGGTAATGTCTGGATAGCGCGTTTTCAAGTCTTTCACTACTGGATCTATCAGCTTTGGACTTTTCAAAACCTCCATTAAAGCCTGATAATCCATTTCGGTTTTATTCTGTTTGGTGATTTCGTTGATATTTTGCTTTAAAGTTTCCGATAGTAAAACCAGTAACTCACTATCAGCACTTTTTAATGGTTCAACTAATATCTGAAACTTCCCTTCATATTTTGGAGTTCGAGTTGCTGTCCACGCAATAGCCACTGTCGTCAAAATCACTGTCGTACTAGCAATCAAACCTAAGCGACGACGCAATACAGGGAAAATTTGATTTGAACCCGTATTTTCTTGTTCACCTTCTGGTCTTCTCCATAATAAATACGGTTCTTTCAAGACAGTATTGGAATTTCTCAAGTACTGCAAGCTTTGTTCCTTAGTTGGCATTGGTTTTCCCATTTCAATATATTAGATACACGATTTTGTCAATCTATCTTTTTAGATACTGAATTCTAGCCAACTTGCCAGAAACACAAACGCAATAAGTATTTGCAATGGTGTTGCATTTGCAACAACTAATTCTAGCGTGAGTATGGTACGGCTAACATCCAACAAGGCGATGCGGTTACAGACTCTGCACCCGTTAGTTATCTTTGCGCAGAGTACTCCCTGAACTTTAAGAATAAATCATATCAGATTTTTGCTAGTTTCAGTATCCTCTAACATACCCTCCTACGTATATATTATGCTCTCCTTTACATAAAATTTATAAAAAGGTTTTTTTCAATAAAGATAAAGTAAAGTCGAAAGTTATGACTGAATCAAAAATGACTTATGCGGACATAATGATACGAAAGTTGAATAAAATAATCTTTATACGATAAATGTATTTAAGACCTTTGTTCAAATTAAGCATCACTTTTTTTGTTCAACAAATTTTATTGAGACGGCTAACAAATTATTGCAAATAGAGTAGCCATGCACAGATTCTCAAGGCTAGCCGAAAAGGTATTTGTTGTATTGACTCTGTTTTTTTCAACAACTGCCTTGATACCTATTCTTATAGAAAAAGAAGATTCTGTAGATGCGAGCCAAGATCCATACACTCCAATCCTTTTTATGGGAATCTATATCGTGACTCTGTTGTTGGTTATGAAAAACTGGAAAAGTTTTTTGTACGTTGCACAGAGGGACATTTGGATCTGGTTACTGGTAGGAATTGCATTAGCATCCGTGTTGTGGACAGTAGCACCAGATATTACGCCACGTCGTAGTGTACTTTTTTTGGGGACAACTGGATTTGGAGTATACTTAGCTACGCGTTACACGATGAGGGAGCAACTAGAATTACTCGCTTGGATGTTCGGCTTAATAATATTACTAAGCTTTGTGTTTGCCATAGCACTCCCATCTTATGGTTTAATGACCTTTCAGGAAAAAGGTATTCACGCGGGAGCTTGGCGAGGTGTCATAACGCACAAAAACACCTTGGGTCGTC
Organism: Brasilonema sennae CENA114; assembly: GCF_006968745.1. NCBI lineage: Bacteria > Bacillati > Cyanobacteriota > Cyanophyceae > Nostocales > Scytonemataceae > Brasilonema > Brasilonema sennae. The sequence continues at coordinate 3,275,461 of NZ_CP030118.1, forward strand.
TGATGAATGTCAGCACCATAGTCTTTCTGTTACTCTGTCTTGACAACTCGCTTTCTCAACAGAAATATAAATGGCTTTCGTGGCTTGGTTTTGTTTTATCAGTGGTTTTAATCATTCTTTCAACCTCAAAAACAGCTTTGATTGTTCTTCTGACTTTGACAATTATTTTGCCACTATATAAGGCTTTGCGAGGTAATTATAATCAAATAGTCCCTTTAGTTATAACTGTGGTTCTTGTGGTAGGAACTACAGCGACTTTGCTATTAGATAATTTACCACTTATCGCGACTGCATTGGGTAAGGATTTGACACTCACAGGACGCACAGATATTTGGGGAGTAATGCTTGAGCTAATTTGGGAACGCCCTTTATTAGGCTACGGTTTTAATGCTGTTTGGCAAAGCTGGGATAATGAGGTGACAGCCTACCTTTGGCGCACTTTGGAATGGGAATCTCCTTATGGTCACAATGGTTTTATGGATTTATTGGCAGAATTAGGGATACTAGGGTTAATAGTTTTTGCAATCAGCTATATAACCGCTTGCATAAAAGGAGTTATGTGGTTACGGTTAACAAAAATGGTAGAGGGATTATTTCCTTTAATGTATCTGACATTTTTATTTATGTCTAACATCACAGAAAGTAATCTTGTAGTAACTAACAATATTTTTTGGATATTATACGTATCAATCATTTTTTCAATGGCTGTGGAATCGGAACAAGCGAAGCTCTATAAATATGAAAGTTCTTATATAAACAATGAAGAATGGATTGAGATAGAAGCATCAAGTAAACAAGATTTCTAGTTGAGGTAAGAAAATGTTAATTTCTGTGTGCGTGTCAACATACCAACGTCCTGAAGGATTAAAACGTTTACTCGATGGTCTCAATCAGTTAACTTTTAGTAAGTGTGAAACTCCAAATTTAGAGGTGATTGTTGTTGACAATGACTCAACTGGTTCTGCTAGTGCTCTTTGCTCTGTTAAAGAGAAGAATTTCAATGGAGTATTGAAATACTCCATTGAACCTACTCGTGGCATTTCTAACAGTCGAAATAAAGCTCTTGCTTGTATTAACAAAGATACTAACTTTGTTGCTTTTATCGATGATGACGAGGTTCCTGCATCATCATGGCTCGATGAGCTTTTATTTGTTCAGCAGAAATTGGATGCAGATGTCGTCACTGGACCAGTTTTTCCCCATTTTACAGAGACAGACGTTCCTAATTGGGTTCTCAAAGGAAAGTTTTTTGAGCCGACGCATTTTCCTACAGGTCATCCACTTAAAGTTGCTTTCACGAATAATGTGCTCATCCGCTTTGAGATCTTAAGGCAAATACACATAATGTTTGACGAGCGTTTTGCTCTGAGTGGTGGAGAAGATTCGCACTTTTTCATGCGCTTGTCTCGGGCAGGATACAAGATCGTGTGGGCAGATACGGCTTTAGTTTACGAGTGGATACCCCAAAACCGTACTAAGATGAAATGGATTCTTCGGCGAGGTTATCGTTGTTGGAGTACACAAAGTTTATGCGAGCGAGAACTATATCCTTCCATTATGGTTCTCAGCATACGTGCCTGTAAAGGAATCGGATTAATTAGTCAAGGATTCTGCCTTCTTCTTCCTTCTTTAGTGTTAGGACAACACGCAATTGTGAAAGCATTACTACATATTTGTAGAGGAACAGGTACACTTGCAGGTCTTGCTGGAGTCCGTTACCAAGAGTACAAAGTCATTAGTGGAATACAGAATGACCGCAAACCCAGTACAAGTTTTCGTAGCGGTTGCTGAAAAATTATAAAAGTTTGCTAGTACGTTTAGTTTAACTATTAGTCTGAAATCTATATTTAGATGAGGATGCACTCGCATAAGCATTAAGACAACGCTCAAAATTATTGACGAATGTTCCTTATGCAATCAATTCAATTTATTTCACAAAGCTGATTTCGCAAAGTCGGGTGTCTGAAAATATCATTTCATGATTCTAACCGCCTCGGTAAAGAGGTTGTCAAAATATCGATAAGCTTAATGAGAGTAATTAATAATGAAGGTAATTTTGCTTAATAACTATAGCATGACTGCTCAGTGGGAAAAGTGGAAAGAAGAAAATTATGAGTATCCAAGTCATCATCTTTGGGGAGCGACAACATTACCGAAACATGGTATTGATGTTGAGCTTATGCCTTATGAAAAGTTTGATTTTTTAAAAAAGATTAGTGAAAAAGTAAAAATATTAGGAGACTTAGATCAGCAACTTAGATTACTTTTTGGAAAATACGATTACGATATTATTTACTCGGGAAATCAAGGATCTACATACTTCCTCGCAATTTTACGCGCTATAAAAATTTTAAGAAAACCAGTTGTTACTGTACAACATCAATCATTTAAAAAAAGTATTTGGAGTCTATTATTTATAAAAATAATTTTATCTTCCTATGATCGGCTTTTTTGCTTAAGTAATGGACTAAGAGAGCACCTTATAAAAGAGTTCAATGTACCAGAAAATAAAGTTTCTTTGTTAGAATGGGGCATTGATTTACCTTGTTATGACAAGATAAAAATGAAGAACACAGTTGACACAATAAAAGAGGAAGAAAATAGTTTTATTTTGAGCGCGGGTAGAACATACAGAGACTACAAAAGCCTAATAAAAGGTTTCAAAAATATCAGTTATCCCTTAAGGATATATAGCCCTGAAGAGCCTTTTTTTAAAAAAAATTCGGAGATGAAGTCAAACGTAAAAATTGTCACAGATTACGTATCATGGCGAGAAATATTAACTGAACATGCCAAAGCTTATGCAATTGCTATACCTCTAGATACAACCCAGCCTAAATCATATATTAATGTGCTTGGAGTGACTAGTCTTCTAGATGCAATGGGTATGGGAAAAGCAGTTGTCATGACGAGAACTATAGAGCCTTGCATTGATATTGAAAAAGAAGGAATTGGAATTTTTGTTGAACCAGGAGACGAGAAAGGATGGGAACAGGCAATATCCTATTTATTGGAACATCCAGATGAAACTCGGGAGATGGGAAACAGAGCTCGACGTTTATGTGAGGAAAAATATAACTTAGAAGTTTTTACATCAAAATTATCTAAACTTTTGAAAGATGCTTTGAGATAGCAAGTCTTGTACACGGAGAGTCATTTATACTATAAAGAATTTTGACATAGGGATTCTCAATTTATATGCATTGGACAATTGCAGCACCGTTTATAAACCAACAGAACCTCGTGAACGAGCATTGGTTAACACGAAATGTTCCTGGCGATCGCCACCAGTTCCATATCGTTCCACGTTCAATACCGTTAGGAAACTGGCACAATCAGAAGTCTTCTGTGACTGGGTTCAAGAGTTGGCTTATTTATTGGCAACATGGTATGGAAGCGATGAAGGCGTCTGAGGGAGGCGTGATTACCCTTTTTCCTCAGCTACCAGCAGTCATAGGAATGCAACAACGGATGACTGGCAAGAAGCGCGTTCCTGTAGTAGCTTGGTTATTTAATGTTGGCACCTGTTCTAGTGGAATTCGGCAGGCGATCGCCCAATATACCCTCAAACACATTGATCGCTTTGTTGTCCATACACGCCGTGAAATAGATATCTATCACCACTGGTTGGGAATCCCAAAAGAGCGTTTTGAATTTGTTCCCTTTCATCAATCAGAGATTCCCATAACTCATCAAGAGAATACGACTCATCCTTTTATTGCAGCACTTGGTTCTGCTCATCGCGACTTTTCCACCTTCTTCCAAGCAGTGTCCAAGCTCAACCTACCAACGGTTGTCGCATCAAGCGAACGTGCATTAGAAGGATTAACTATTCCACCGAATGTGAAAACACCATTCGGGATTGAAAGGCAAGATTGCTTGGATTTAGCTCAACAGGCGCGGATCAATGTCGTACCTCTGCGTCCATTGCCCCAAGTGACAGCAGCGGGACAAATCACTATTGTAGAAGCTATGCTCATGGGACGTGCTGTCATCGCCACCCGTTGTCATGGAGCAGAAGATTATATTCAGCATGGCGAGACAGGTTTGTTAGTTGAACCCCAATCTGTTGATGACTTAGTGCAGGCGATAGAAATGTTATGGAACGATTCAGCACTACGCAACCGTCTTGGTCAGGCAGCTAAACGCTATGCTGAAGAACATTTTTCTTGTAATGCAGCAGGAGCAGCTTTGGGCAGAATTCTAGATAAAGTTGCAGATACTGCAGGTATGTACTAACTTGTACTAACTAATAATGTCTTATGAGTAGACCAATTTTTGTTAAACAGGGATTTACCATAATACGCAAGATTGGTTTTTCCGTTGTTTACTATTACAAAAAGTGGGGGCAAGTCACAAAAAACATTGTGGCTGGCTTGGCTTTAGTGTTACTTTACACAATGTTCAGTAGTTGTTCGCCGTGGTTTGTAAACCAATTTGGCATGGCTAGAAGTGAAGCAGCTACGACTATTGTGCCTCCTTTGTCTACTCGCGGTTCTGCGATTATTGATGCCAAAGGTCGAGTCGCTCTGCTGCGCGGCGTCAACTGGTTTGGTATGGAACTACCAAATCATGTTCCTCACGGACTTTGGGCGAGGGATTACAAAGATATGCTTGCTCAGATAAAAAGTCTGAGCTACAACGTCATTCGCTTGCCCTATTCCGTGGAAGCTTTGCGTTCTAGTGACATCAGTGGTGTTGATTTTTCCATTGGTGCAAATAAAGATTTACAAGGTAAAAATCCTCTGGAAGTCATGGATCTGGTGATCCAGGAGGCGCAACGGCAAGGATTACTGATTCTGCTCGACAGTCACCGCCTCAACGACAAGCTTGAGTCTGAATTGTGGTATAACGATTCCTTTAGCGAGAAAGACTGGATTGACAGTTGGACGCTGCTAGCAAAACGCTACAAAGGCTATAGCAACGTCATCGGGGCAGATCTGAAAAATGAACCTCATGGTCGTGCTAGTTGGGGAACAGGCGATCGCCCAACAGACTGGCGCTTAGCCGCAGAACGAGCTGGAAATAGTATTCTCAGTGTCAATCCAAATTGGCTGATTTTGGTAGAGGGAGTCGTGGGAAACGTGCCTAATCAAAAACAGCCTATCTATGCTTGGGGTGCTAATTTGGAAGGTGTGCGGAAATACCCAGTGCGTTTGAAAGTCCCAAAAAAGCTAGTCTATTCTCCTCATGAGTATGCAGCTCCTCACCTACCGTGGGTTAAAGAACCTATACTTCCTGGTAATTTATATAAACGTTTGGAGATTGGATTTCACTATATTGCGACTCAAGGTATTGCCCCAATTTGGATTGGTGAATTTGGTGGAAATCAAGTAGATACTAAATCTAATGAGGGGATTTGGCAGAGATGGTTTGTTGATTATATCAATCAGAAAAAGCTTAGCTTTACCTATTGGTGCTGGAATCCCAATAGCAAAGATACCGGAGGTATTCTACTAGATGATTGGAAAACTATTAATACTGATAAGCAAAAACTTTTGGCTCGGCTGCTGCGTTAACAAATAAGGTAAGTAGTTGTCACTCGCTGAGTCGCAAAGCGACACGCTGCGCGTTCGCTAAAGGTCATGCTGAACCTAGCGTCCCTTGCACGTGTCATATCATGTCCGGTGAAAGACTTATCATTAAGACGGCTCTTCCCAGGGAGAAAGAGGATTTCCCGGTTTTTGCACAGATTTTGTAATCACAACTAATTAGCCGGACATGATATCACGCCACTTGCTCCACTTGGGGAGCCAGTGGGTTTGTGTAACCTTGCGTCGCAAAGCACAAGCGCGTGAAACCCCAAGACGAGCCACTGCTGCAGGAGGTGACGACAACCGGCTGCGGTCCTTGTTTCCCGACAGCCAGGCATCTGGCGTCCCTTGTCCCCTTGGGACACGCGCGTCTGCGAACGCGAGTGCGGGCAAGGCAGGGCTATAGAGATACCCGAAGGGGTCTCCCGACCTAGGCATGTGGCGTCCGCAGTGGCTCCCCTTGGGACACGCGCTTACTGTAGGCGCCTTCCAAGAGCATTTTTGCAGGAGATACGCTCCCTTGCCCGCTACGCTAACAGAATGACAACTTTATACCTTCTTGGACTTTTAAAACATCCTCTGAAGTGCCTTCACCAAAACTGATAATTTTTTCTCATTTTTCTCTGCTCAGGTGCTATTTTTAGCATATATTCATAATAATAATACAGTGTTTTCATCAGTCTTATACTAATATATTATTCGACACATCATACATGTATTGAATCATGTTGACAAAAAATCCTCAAAAGATTTTTACTAAACCTTTATCTTTTTATTCAAATAAAAAACCACGCATTTTGGTAGTATCAATGCGTGGTTTTCATTCTGAGGTCTATCGCTCTGTTGACTTTGAATTTGAAGATCTTCTTTGTACTTTTGACTATGCTGATATACTCACTCCTACATTAGCTTCTGGTAAAGTTAATTCATTCAAAAAAAAGCTATCAAACAATACAGCTAGAGCTTTTGTTAAAGGTAAACTTCTCAATTCTGGTTGCATGTCCTCTATTCTAGACAGAGAATACGACTTATTATTTTTTCTCTGTCAACACTTTTGGGATATCACTTCCATAAATTCTATTAAAGGATGGCGAGAAAAATGTCGAAAAACTGTTTTATGGATTGATGAAATCTGGGTAAAAGAAATGGAGGAACAGAAAACTAAACTTTGTTTTGAACTGGCTAAAGATTTTGATTATATCTTTACGACACTAAGTTCTAGTGTTGATGCTATTGCTAATCTGGTTCAGCGTCCTTGTATTTCTTTACCTTTTGCTGTAGATGCTATAAAGTTTTGTCCCTATCCAGAACGACCTCAACGCCATATAGATGTTTATAGCATTGGTCGCCGTTCACCAATAGTACACAAAACTTTGTTGGAAGTAGCGGAACGAAAAAACTTTTTATACCTATTTGATTCTCTGAAAGGTTTACAAATGGGGGACTATAAAGAACATCGAACTTTATATAGTCATTTGATTAAAAGAAGTCGTTATTTTATTGCTAATAAAGCAAAGTTTGATGCTATTGATCAAACAGGTGCTCAAGATGAATTATGTTCTCGCTTTTTTGAAGGCGCTGCTGGCGGAACTGTTATGATTGGGACTCCTCCAGTTTGTGAAGCTTATACAACTTACTTTAATTGGTCTGATGCAGTAATTCAAATTCCTTACGATCCTGCTAATGTAGCGGATATGATCACAGAATTAGATGCACGACCTGATTATGTAAATAGAATTCGTAAAGAGAATGTCATGAATTCGCTACTGCGTCATGACTGGGTGTATCGTTGGGAACAAGTTTTAAAACAAGTAGGACTTGAGAGCACGCCAGAAATGTTATCTCGAAAAACTGACTTAGCAAACTTAGCTGACAAGGTGAAAACTGAGTGTTAAATTTATACCTAAAATCTGTTAGCAATTTGCACTCATTGGGTTCTTCTTCTTGTGTTCCTTAGTTATAGAGAACTTGAACTTTTGTTTCAAAATTAATATGAAAAAAGGGATATCATCTACCAAATATCTTTTCCACAATCTTTTTGGATCACATAAAATTCTGAACAACCACTCGAAACCAACTTCACTCATCCACTTTGGAGATCTTTTCAACTTTCCTGCTTCAAAATCAATAGTGGCACCGAGCGCCATAAATATCTTTATATGGGGTAGCATACTCTTGTACTTGTATATCCACTTTTCTTGCTTTGGGGCACCAACTCCGATAACTAAGACAGTCGCACCGGAGCTATTTATCATGTTAATGATGTTCTGACACTCTTCTTCGTCTTTTTCAAATCCAAAAGGTGGAGAATAGGAGGCAACAATAATATTCCTGCCTGTTTTCCTGTTGATTTCATTTTGAGCTTTACTGGCTACCCCAATACCTGCTCCCAAAAGAAAGATTTTGATGTTTTGATTGTTCTTGTGATAATTATAGAAAGCCGGGAACAAATCTGAACCCGATATCTTCTCTTGAATTGGCGTGCCCAAAAACTTAGATGCGTAAAGGAGTATTTGACTATCACAAATCTTATAGTCACTAATGCTATATGCTTGTAAAAACTCCGGATCTTCTTGTAATTTCATCAAATGATCGACATTGGGTGTAAACACTACCCCAGAGCGCAATTTATCCAACAGTTCTACCTTAGATAAATTGTCAATCTCCAAGTTCAAAATTTTAACTTTATTCATGGCTTGCACAGTTACCCTTAAATCTTACTTTCGGTTAATTGACTCAGTAGACAATGAGAAAGGAGAGAATATCTTGAGAATTCGAGCATGCCCTGATTTTGGATTTTCATCTTAGTTGTGTATAGCACCTATCTTTCAGCAAATGAACAGATTTAAAAGAGAGTTGTATGGAAATTGCCAACCTTGAGAAGGTTTGGCACGTCTATGCTTCAATCTGGATGCGCCGGATTAGTCTGAATTCTCGATTCAGGGAGAGGGCTGTTTTTTGTGAAAACCCTCTGGGCATGATACGGGTGAGGCTATGGTCGCCACCAAGGGCGATAAGCCGGAGGTTGATCGCATGTGCGTATCGTAATAAGGCACGAAAATAGTGTCCTTGCGGAGGCAGATTGTGCCTTTGAGAAAACCGCGCACACTCGCACTCGTTTCTATGATCAAACTGAGAACACCTAACTGAACTGGGTTTTTAGTCGATACAATACCTGGTAACTAGTAAATTGGGCACGGACTGTATCATTCAAAACAACCAAAAACTTAACAATAAAAGCTTTTTAAATTTTGAATGAGTGAACGCGTGAATTTCCCAAACGGTAGTTCATCTCCCGTAAACGCAAATCGCATGGCAGCGTGTCTGTAGGAAATATGAACGAGAGGGTTACTTTGCTCTCAGATGACGAATGTGCTTTAGAACTCAATTTTTTAGGCGTATTTACGGTTTAATTTCGTTGATTTTTTCACTTTAACGGCTATCAAATTTAATTACTATGTGACAATTTATCATGAAAACATAAAGCAAAATTGTCACTTCACATATTTTTCATAAAAAAAAACGACATAATTTCAGTGTATCTACAGTGAGCAAGAGTCTAAAATATAGTTATATCAACGCTTTCGACCAAAGTTTGCACACTTACTAGACATATATGAAAAATTTGTAAAGTAATCATGAAAATGAATAGTGTATTAAGAACAACATTAGAAATAATGACACCTCTTCCAAAAGTGAGATTTTACAAGGTTATGTTAAGCGTTAACCGTTCCCGACTTCTGTAAGAAGCCTATTGTGTATGTTGTATCTGCTGCGCGCCAAAAGATTTTTGCAGATGCTCCTTACAAGAGTCAGTACTTGCAGCGTTATATCCAGTAAGATTTCATTTTTGTATAAGAAAACTATAGATCTAGGTTAGAGTTTCCCTTTGTTAGTTAAAATTTTTATTACCATTAGATATATTTACCATGATATAAAGATTTTTTGCCCTCTGTCAAATTGAGAATCTATGCGTTGAAATTCTTCTTTCAAACTTTAGGTAATCTAGCCAAATAGAAGATGTGAAAATTGGTATTTTGATGTTAAATGGTGGGGATTGCCAAAAGTTGACTAAAAATCATATCACTGTTATTTATTGAGGCAATATTCAGGAGTGAACGTGAACATTATTATTTCTCGTAAAAATGTATTTTCTTTGCTGAGTTTATCGGCTATGGCGGTTTTGGGAAGCGGTTTATCTGCTGCTGCCCAAACGGTAGAGGCCACAAGCGCTCAGCAATCAATCCAGTCTTCCAGAACTGATGCGTTTGTTAATCAGGTAAGTCCTGAAGTAGAAAGCTTCTACCCACCAGCTTTTAGCTCTAGTGCGGTAGAGTCCACTGCTGTACAAGATAATCATCTATCGTCAGTATCAAATGTAAATAACCAGCAGCAGTTACCAACTAGCACACACCAAGCTAATAATAATGTAGTTACACCTGTTCCTGGAACAACAGCAACTTCATCTGCGGCACTTATAGATTCCCAGAATGCAGAAGCTCAATCATCCACTTCTGGGTCGTCTAAGTCTAAGGTGGCACAATCAGATATTAGTATTGACCCCGGCAGACCAACCCGTGGTGGTTCAAGTTACATTGGAATTGGTGGTAACATTGGTTTAGGTGGTAACTCTGCTTTGGGTGATGGTAACTTTATGGTTATCAGCAAAATCGGTCTAACAAATGCGATATCAGTGCGACCAGCAGCAGTGATCGGAGACAATACAACTATCTTACTTCCAGTAACCTACGACATTTCATTCAGGCAGCTATCAGATCCTTTTGCTGCTCCCTTGCCTATTGCCCCATACATAGGAGCAGGTGCAGCTATCAACACTGGTGACGGCTCTGAAGTTGCCTTTCTTGTCACTGGCGGAGTCGATGTGCCCATAACTCCTCGATTTACAGCAACAGCCGCTTTGAATGCCGCATTTTTCAATGAAACTGATATAGGTTTATCAATAGGAGTTGGTTATAACTTTGGTCGTCTTTTTGGTTCATAAATAATACCATAAAGCCCAAAGTTACCACCGATGTGACTTGACACAGAGTCATATCTTTGGTTTAAACGGTGGATATCAGTGAGGCAGCACATAGAGAATAGTCTCACTGAGTTTCTCAACCCTAAAAATACACCTTGGAGAATTACCTTGCCTCATTCGATTCAACAAGCTCAACCGCCCCTGGAGTATATTCCCCAGCATTTTAACTTAGCAGTGTACCATATCACCAAATGGGCACTGCCTGTTTTAATGCGGTTCCGGACTCGACCGTGGTTACCAGCTGGTATTGCGGAGGTTGAAACTGTGAATGTCGAGAGGCTAGTTAATCTCTACCAACAATTTCAAGCTGGCAAAATTCGCTTTTTAATGGCATTTCGCCACCCAGAGGTTGATGATCCCCTTTGCATGATGTATTTACTTTCTCAGGCTGTGCCGAAAGTTGCTCGTCAAAGGGGAATTTTATTACAGTATCCGACTCATTCTCATTTTATCTATGATCGGGGGATGACTCTGTGGGCTGGCGATTGGCTAGGTTGGTTTTTTTCTCGGTTAGGAGGCTTTCCGATTCATCGAGGTAAGCGGCTAGACAAGGTTGGTATGCGGACAGCGCGGGATGTGTTCGCCAATGGTCAACTACCAATCAGTGTAGCTCCAGAAGGCGCAACTAACGGACACAGCGAAATTGTCAGCCCTTTAGAACCTGGTGTTGCTCACATGGGCTTCTGGTGTGTAGAAGATTTGCTCAAAGCTAACCGAACTGAGGAAGTTTTCATTGTGCCAATATGCAATCAGTATCGCTACATCAATCCATCTTGGGCAAAACTAGATTGGCTTTTGGGCAAATTGGAAGCAGATTGCGGCTTATCTGTGCAACAAGTTGGTGAATCAAACCTGGTTGAGCGAGAAAAAGTTTTCTATGAGCGACTCTTCCGGCTTGGTCAACATATCCTTTCCCAAATGGAGCAGTTTTACGCTCGCTTTTACCATCAAAGTACACCAGTCACAACGCAAATAGATTCATCTGCAAGTCGTAACCAAGTACTTGAGGCTCGACTACAGACGGTATTAGATAATTCCCTACAAGCAGCTGAGCAGTTTTTTGGACTGGAAAGCCAAGGAACTATCATTGAACGTTGTCGCCGCTTGGAGTCAGCAAGCTGGGATGATATCCACAGAAAGGATTTGCCAAACTTACATGCATTATCACCTATGGAGCGCGGCTTGGCAGACTGGATTGCTGAAGAAGCATCTTTGCGGATATTACATATGCGCCTAGTTGAGAGTTTTGTCGCAGTCACAGGAACTTATGTTCAACAAAAGCCTACTTTTGAGAGATTTGCAGAAACGTCCTTAATCTTATTCGACGTCATCGCGCGGATAAAAGGAGAGAAAAATCCTGCACGACCTCGGTTAGGTTGGCGAAAATCACGCTTAACAGTCGGTGAGCCAATTTCAGTAACAGAACGTTGGTCAGCTTATCAGACAAGTCGTCAAGGAGCAAGACGTGCTGTTAATGATATGACGCAAGATTTGCAAATGGCGTTGGAGAAGATGATTTGCTAAGGCTTGCGAACCTTAAACAGTTGGCGTATCAATAAATAAGTTTTGTCATACCGCCGACTGTCCCTGTTTAGACACAATATCCCAGTTGACTTTTATATAGCCCCGATCAATGTGGGGAAAGTGCGAACTCAATTGCTTATGGGCTTTTGGCAGCGCAGCGCTGATAAAACCTTGCAGATTAAGCGCTTTCATGTCTGATATGCTCGATCGCAACGATTAGAGCATTGAGCATAACTTCATAACTGGTATCCGTCGAGTGCTCTAGTGTCATTAATCCTGCTTGTTCTAGACTAATAAAACCGTAAATTGCAGCGTTCACCATCCGCATGACATCAATCAATTGGCTGTCATTTAACTCATACAGTTGTAGTGACTTTTTGAGTAAGCCAAGAGATTCTTGTATAAGTGCAGCAGCATCCGGTTCAGTTGGCTGTAACTGAAATTGCATCATCACCTTGTACAGTGCTGGATGCAATCGCGCAAAGTTACGAGTTGCATGTCCGCCTGCTCTTAGTAAAGCATGAGGTTCACTCAGTCCAGCCATTTGTTCCTGGCTGTACGTTAAATATTTTCGCCAAATTGCCAATACCACTGCTCGCCGGAGTCCTGCATTTCCATCGAGATGCTTGTAAATCGCGGGTGGTTTGATTCCCAATTCCCGCGCGACTCGATTCACCCCAAGAGCAGATTCTCCCTCTTTTTCTAAGCAGGCGATCGCCGCTTCAATTACATCCTGTTGTCTCAGAGATTTTTCTTTCGTGGGACGACCCATAATACCAATTCAAAATTCAAAATTCAAAGTTCAAAATTCAATCCGGAAGAAAGCCGAGACGAAACTTGGGTTTAGGAGTGTGTATCTGTCGCATTCTTTTTTCAAATTCGTATAAGTTAATTTAGTTAACTGAATTAACTAAAAGTGAATATAATTAACTTTATCAAGTTCTGCACTGTCGCGACTTCCCCCTAGAGTCTTTTCCTCCTACATTTCACAGGAGTCATTATGACCGATTTAGTGTTTACACCTGCTCACCAGCTTGCTCGCATGATTCGCGCTCGCACTGTCTCTGCTGTTGAAGTACTAGATGCACAATTAATACAAATTGTCAAACATAACACCAAACTCAACGCTATCTGCACCTTAGATGAAGAACACGCCCGTCAACGAGCAAAACAAGCGGATGAAGCTTTAGCACGAGGTGAGAACTGGGGCGTTCTTCACGGAGTGCCCATCACGATTAAAGACATATTTGAAACAGCTGGACTTCGCACGACTGCAGGCTATAAACCTCTCAAAGATTACATTCCTAAACAAGACGCAACCGCTGTTGCTCGCCTGCGTGCTGCTGGGGCAGTTATCTTGGGTAAAACGAATCAGGCTGAACTCGCGGGTGATTTCCAAAGTACCAACGACATTTTCCCCCGTGTCAACAATCCTTGGAACCTAGATTACACAGCAGGTGGGAGTTCTGGTGGTAGTGCTGCTGCTGTTGCTGCGGGGCTTTCACCTCTAGACTTAGGCAGTGACATTGCAGGTTCGATTCGCCAGCCTGCTCATTTGTGTGGAGTATTTGGACTCAAACCAACAGATCGCCGCGTATCGACAGCAGGTCACATTCCGGAAGTTCCAGGGATGCCTAGATGCATTCGTCAAATGCTGACTGCTGGACCGTTTGCTCGCTCAATTGAAGATTTAACTCTATGCCTGCAACTCATCGCTGGAGCTGATTTACGTCAACCTGAAATTCCACCTGTTGGGCTGGATACTCCTGCTCCTCAAAGCTTACAAACGCTGCGAATTGCTTGGACAGATGAATTCTCAGCTTTTGGAGTTGCCTCAGAAATTCGTTTAGCAATGCAAGCTGTTGCAAATACTCTGGTACAAACGGGCGTTCAAATCGAGCAATGGGTTCCACCAGGGTTTGATTTTGCCGCCGGTTTGCAACTCTACAACGTCGTTGTTGCTTACACCATGCTTTACTCTCAACCTATTAATTTAGATGCAGTTGGGAAGACGATTTCTCTGATGTTTCGGGAGTGGACTCAAGGGGATAGGTCACTGCGTTCGCGTTCGCGCAGCGTGTCCGAAGGACTCAGCGTGCGCTCTGCGCAATCGCTCTACAAGGTGACTGGAGTCTTGCCTACGTTCTTGAACCCAACGATGAAGGGTTACTTTCAGGCATTGCAAGAGCGCGATCGCCTGATTGCCCAAATGGAGCAAGCGCTCTTACAATGGGATGTCTGGTTGTGTCCTGTAGCAATGACAACCGCATTTACACACCGCCCGAAAGGTGAAGCGGTGGAAGTGGATGGCAAAAAAGTGCCTTACTTCATGGCTTCTGGTGCTTACACAATGCCATTTAGTCTCACGGGACATCCAGTTGTTGTGATACCTATCGGACAAACCAAAGACGGATTACCGATTGGAATGCAAATTGTGGGTAAGCGATGGCGAGAGATGGAATTGTTGGCAATCGCCCAGGAGATTAACAAAGTTATTGGTGCTTTTCAACGTCCATCTGGTTATTGAGCAGTTATAACCTCTGACATCACTTTTCTGAGATTATCGAATTGTGGTATTGAATTTGGCTAAACTCGATTAGCTAAAGGAACAATTCCCAAAAATATCTCGTTGTAACACTCAAAACTCACTCAACATGACCAAAGAATTTGCCATTGGTAGTAAAGTCCGCCTCGTAGCCCTACCCCCCTACGTGAAAACTGCTGAACCTATGCCTATGCTTCGCCCGCCCGATGTGATTCAAATTGGGGAAGAAGGTATAGTTCTTGACCGCCGTCCTGGTGGATACTGGGGTATTCGCTTTACAAAAGGAGCTTTTCTCCTTGACAGTCAATATATTGAAAGCATAGAAACCGCTTCGGATTCTTAAGAATCTGAGAATAGTAACTAGAAATTGTAAACTTATCTTAAGTTGTGTTTCTGGTCTTTATATATAATGATTTCCCGCCGCACTTTTTTAAGCGTATTATTTGCCACATGTTTAGCTGTTATCAGTTGGTTAAATTTTGTCCCAACTGCTGATGCTCTTGGTGGAAAACTTCCTGCAATTAATCAAAGCGCGCCAGACTTTACCTTGCCAACAAACACTGGTAATGGTAAAATGTCTCTTGCTGACTTGAGAGGTCAGTGGGTTGTCCTTTACTTTTACCCCAAAGACTTTACCTCTGGTTGTACCATTGAAGCTCGTCGCTTTCAGCAAGATTTACCCAAATACATCGAAAAGAAAGCTCAAATTATTGGTGTCAGCGCTGACGATGTTGATTCCCATGCGGAATTTTGCGATTCAGAAGGACTCAAATTCCCTCTGTTAGCTGATACCACTGGTGCGGTGAGCAAGGCATATGGTTCTTGGTTGGGCTTTATGTCTGTGCGCCATAGTTTTATTATTGATCCGCAAGGGATTGTGCGTGAGACTTTTGTCAAAGTCAATCCAGTCATCCACAGTAAAGAAGTTCTGGCGCGACTTGAGGAGTTGCAAAAAGCAGCATAGAAACTCCAGGCGCACGCAGAAGAACACAGATAAATTATTTTGTGTTCTTCTGCGGTTCATTATTTCAAAAAATTCACCGAGCCAAGAAGTTTCTTATTCTTGTGGCGCTCTGTAAAATGAAATTAAAGGCAAATTTTTTTGTTTGCCCCAACGGCTGCTAGCTGCTTAAAAGACGACTATGGACTTTGAACCCCAAACCACTCGAACTGCTTCAGCAAAGGTAGAATTTGCTCCTGAACCGCTTCCTCGTAAGCCTCTGGAATTGCTACGAGATACTGAGGCTTTATTGCGTCGTCCTACAGTCGGAGCAATTGTACCGATGTTATCTCCAAAGGTGGCTAGGCGTGTGGAAGCAGCTTCGTTCGTTGCAGAGGATTTTCTGGAAGATTTAGCTGAGATTGATTTAGACAAGATTAGCGATTGGGAACTGCAACCTGCACGCATTCGAGTTGGTTTAAGCTTTGTAGGGTTTGGGGCTTTGATGATAGTTGTGCTGTTGCTGTATCTCAACACGCAGCATCCAGAACTGAGTGCAGTTCAGCAAATTGGAAAATATTGGTATCAGTACGTCTGGTTTGTTTGTTTGGGCGTCGCGGGGATGTTTGTTCTCGGGCGAGAAGCAATGCGTTCTGCTCAACAGCAGCAAAATTCAAATAAATTATGAACCACACTCCTTTTATTGTTAAACCAGGCTCAAAAATCTCTTTGAAAGATTCTGATCCGAATTACACAGGTGATTTTCACAAAAAAGCGGATGCACAAGGCAAATTAGAAGCTGATATTCAACAGCTTAAGAAATATCAAAATGTTCTTTATGCTCAAAACACTTATGCCTTGTTGATTATTTTTCAAGCAATGGATGCTGCTGGAAAAGATAGCACCATCAAACATGTAATGTCAGGCGTCAACCCGCAAGGATGTCAGGTATTTAGTTTTAAATCTCCAAATAGTGAAGAATTAGACCATGACTATCTTTGGCGAAGCACAAAAGCTTTGCCTGAAAGAGGTCGAATTGGAATTTTTAATCGTTCGTATTATGAAGAAGTCCTTGTAGTTCGCGTTCACCCAGCACTTCTCACAAAGCAACAACTTCCCCATATTCCAGAGGAAAATAAAATTTGGAAGCAACGCTTTGAGGAAATTAATAATTTTGAAAAATATTTGGTAAATAATGGGATTGTTGTCCTAAAGTTTTTTCTGAATGT
Source organism: Brasilonema sennae CENA114 (assembly GCF_006968745.1). Lineage (NCBI taxonomy): Bacteria > Bacillati > Cyanobacteriota > Cyanophyceae > Nostocales > Scytonemataceae > Brasilonema > Brasilonema sennae. The sequence goes on from NZ_CP030118.1 coordinate 3,292,274, forward strand.
TTCAAAAAAGGAACAGAAAAAACGTTTTTTAGACAGAATTGAATTGCCAGAAAAACATTGGAAGTTTTCCATCAGCGATGCTCAAGAACGAGCTTTTTGGAATGATTACATGCACGCTTATGAAGATGTTTTCAATCACACCAGTACGAATTGGGCACCTTGGTACATTATTCCTGCCGATCGCAAATGGTTTACACGTCTCACCGTTGCTAACATCATTTGCACTAAGTTAAAAGAACTCAATCTCCAATACCCAACAGTTACTGAGGAACATCAACAGTACCTTCTGCAAGCGAAGCAAATGCTAGAAAATGAAGAATAAGCTTATGACATCGCCACCACTAAAGAAATGGCCCCGCCCCTGTACCGAAGTTATCATAAATGTGGGCAATCCTAAAAAAGCTCAAGAGTAGTACGCCTTCATGAAGCGAAATTAACTTGCATGCTCCCAATCACTCAGCAACTCATGTTGCTGCTGCTTAATCTGACGTGGGCGCAAAAGTGTTAAAGGAGTACCAACACTCGTGTAGGGAAAAGACTTCTGTTTTTTCTTCGCGGATTTGTTGTCTTGTTTGTTGGAGTTGATTTCTAAGGTAGTCATAGCATTCACCAATATGGTTGTCGTTTTGGGATTTGTGATTTTTGAGGCATCGATAAATCTGCAACCATTGCTTGTCCTTTCATCTATCTGCTCAAATCTCTATTTAGATCATCACTCTGTGAAGACTAAATTCCGGAAAAAGAAAAAACAACAAACATAGACTCCTGAAGTTGTGCACAGAGTCTGTCTATTAAGTGGATGTTTCTTAGTGTTTGAGGGGATTGATAATAAATTATTGCATTTGCTGCTCGTACAGCCTCAACTCACGAGACTCCTGTCGAATCTTCCCTAAACTAGCAACCTCTTGCAATGTCATAAAAGCATTGAAATCTTCCAACTCATACTTTTTCTTCAGAAGATTTCGCAATTGTTCTTCTGCTGCAAGGCTGAGATATCCAGCTGCTATAGCTTCTTGAACAACGTCACGGATTAACACCATAGCCTGAAAAATTTTAGTGGGTTCTGATAATAACTACAACTTCTTCATCAGAAATTTCGTGTTTCTTTTACAAATCTTTACAATAAACTTCTTGCAGAAGTAGGGAATAGGGAATTCTGAAGGCTTAACTTTTAACAGAACCTCCTAAAATCTCACTTTTGCAAGAAGTCTCATAACCGAATTGAGCTTTAATTCAAGAAAATAGTGACGTTATCTAAAATTGTGATTATGTATAAATTTCCAGAAGATTTTTGCTGGGGTACTGCGACTGCTGCTTATCAAATTGAAGGTGCATATCGAGAAGGAAGACGTAAACCCAGTGTGTGGGACACTTTCAGCGCTACTTCAGGAAAAGTTTTGAATGGCGATACAGGTGCTGTAGCCTGCGATCACTACCATCGCTATAAGGCAGATGTACAGCTTATGGCACAATTGGGCATCAAACACTATCGTTTTAGTATTGCATGGACTCGCATCATTCCTGACGGTCGTGGCACAGTGAATGAAGAGGGCATAGATTTCTACAAACGTTTGGTGGATTGTTTGCACGAATATGGCATCACTCCCCATGCAACCCTGTTTCACTGGGATAGCCCTCAAGCATTAGAAGACTTGTACGGTTCTTGGCAAAGTCGCCAGATGGCGTACGATTATGCTGATTATGTGACGGCGGTTGTGAGGGGGTTGGGCGATCGCATAACCCACTGGATGACTCTCAACGAAATCCCCTGTTTTACCCACATGAGTTATGACGTCAAACACAAACCTCCCCACGCCCCTGGGAAACAAGTCAGGAGTAGAAAGGAAGTTTGGCAAACTTCTCACCATGCGTTACTTGCTCATGGGTTGGGATGTCAAGCGATCCGCGCTGCTTCACCTGTTCCTTGTCAAGTTGCTCTAGTCGATAATATCTCCGTTACAGTTCCGATCAACGAATCACCTGTTAATGTCGCAGCAGCTAAAAATGCCTTCCACAGCTGCGGGCAAAATGGTGGCATTATTTTCCCTGCCCTGACTGGGGCTTACAGTTCCACAATGCTAGACAATTTGAAAAAAGATGCCCCAGATATACAACCAGGTGACTTAGAAATCATTCACCAACCTCTTGATTCTCTTGGTCTGAACATCTACACTGGCACATATGTTCGTGCTGCTGATAATGAATTAGGTTACGAATTCCTCAACTTTCCCAAAGGCTACCCGCAAATGCATATGCCTTGGTTGAATATCTTACCTGAAAGTATTTATTGGGGAATCCGGCATATCAGCGAAACGGTGGGGCGTAATGATTTACCAGTGTACATCACCGAGAGTGGCTGTGCGGCTCAAGATGAAGTTAATGCAACTGGTGAAGTTCTGGATACTGACAGGATAATGTACTTGCGACAGCATCTAAAGTCAGCGCATCGCGCTGTAAGTGAAGGGTATCCTTTGAAGGGATATTTCTTGTGGAGTTTGATGGATAATTTTGAGTGGGCTTGGGGATACTCCAGACGCTTTGGGATTGTTTATGTGGACTACGAAACACAAAAACGTATTCCAAAAGCCAGCTTTGAATGGTATGCGGAATGTATCCGCCAGAATCGAGTGGTTTAAGCAGTTATCAGTGAACAGTTATCAGTTATCAGTTGGTAAGTGTTCACTGGTTTAATAAAAATTAGTTTCCTGCAAAAAATGAAGAATCGCTGCATTCACTGCTTGTGAAGCACCAGTGGACGCATCATGACAGCAGTTTGGTAAAATTTGTAATCTTGCATCCAGAAGGCGTTGACGCAATTTTTCTCCATCGCTAGCAGGAAACCAACTATCTAGTTCACCCCATAAAATCAGGCTAGGACATCTAATTGCACCGAGATTCTCCTGAACTTTACTGATGAGATTCGGTTTATTGCTTTGGAATTGTTCGATTTCTTGTGCTGCGATTTGTAACTCTTCTGCTACCTTCGTAAGAGTTCCTGGAATTTCAGTGTAAGGATAAGTTATCCAGTAAACATCTTCCTGCGTCAGTATTGATGGATCGTATAAAACTCCACGTCTTTCTATTGCCATAATTTCTCTGACAAGTGGTGCAAATAGATGCGCTAGACGAAAAGAGTCGATCGCTTGCACCATTTCTAATGGTATTTGAGAAAGTAACGACATTCCCCAATGAGGTAAACGTTGAGGAAAAATAGGTACATTCAAGACTACAAGCCGTGCAATTAAGTGGGGATTTGTTTGAGCAAGCCCAAGAGCAATTAATGCACCTAAAGATTCTGCCACAAGAACAACGGGTTCATCGCATAAAGAAAGAATAATTCTTTCAAATTCAATAATTTGATGACCACTTTGTTCCCGACGAGACACCGGTTTTTCGGAAAACCCGTAACCTTTGGCATCAAAACAAATGACTCGAAAATGCTCAGAAAGTGGCTGAACACTATGACGCCAATTGTAGCTCCAACTGCCAACACCATGTAACAGGAATAAAGGTTTACCTGTTCCTTTTTCTCCGTAAGCTATTTTGACAGGATACCCATTCGCATCGGTAATTATAAGATTTTGCCGACCTTTCGGGAAAGTCTCTTGCCACCAATCTTTCATTTATTTTGTCGTAACTTATTTAACCAGTTATCAGTTACCAGTTATCAGTTATCAGTTACCAGTTACCAGTTATCAGTTATCAGTTATCAGTTATCAGTTTTTATTTCCCATAACCCTGTTCCCTGTTCCCTGTTCCCTGTTCACTGTTCCCCGTTCCCTGTTCACTGTTTTAACCGCCACTTAACAATCCCTGTAGCATTACAAGCAGTGATCCAAGCAGTCTAATGAACATTACGGTAAATGCGACTAATGCAATAGCAACTATGAATAATACAATAAAAACCCCAAATACAAACCACTTGTCTGCACTCTTCCTGTGGCTAGGAGACCTCAGATGATCTTCGAGTAGCTTAACATTACGCTCGTTCGCTTTCCAGGCGAAATCAAACAGGTCTCCTGCTATGGGTATTGCACCTACTAAGCCATCAAGAATGATATTGATCATCATTCTACTTAAAGTAGCGCCAGGTGCTCCTAGTCGTGCAGCTTCAAGGACAATGTACGCTGAAAGCATGACTCCTAAAAAATCACCACCAACAGGTATTAATCCTATGATTGGATCTAGACCAACACGAACTTGCGTTCCTGGAACGGTAATAGCTCTATCGAGTAAATGACTTAACTGACGCAGCCTTCTTAAAGTCGGTACTCTGACATCAGGTTCAATTATGGGGTAGGAAGGGGGAATTTCAGACATTACGGCGTTTACATTTGAGTTTTCAAACCGTTAAATATTTTAACTCTCTAACTGGGTATGGTTATACTTGATCCTTAATTTTGTAAAACTTCGTTAAAGTAGTACAGTACTTGTGTAACAAAAAATACCATTAAAAACAGTAAAAAACAAAAGCATTTATGACAGAAGAATTAACCTCACAGTGGTTGGCAGAAATTAAAGCCCTCAAACAGCAGATTGTGGAAATTCAAGCCGAACAGGACGCGGGGTGGCAAAGTGGCGAAAAATGGCGCAAACTTTACAACATCGAAGCGGAACAACGCCGTACAGATGCTCAAATGGCGCAACAGACAATTGCCTCTTTAAAAGCAGAAATACAGCAAATTAAAGGTATTGAGGACGCACGACTTGATGATCCCACTGCTGCAACAGTCATTGAACAACAAGTCGAACAACTAAAATCTGTGGAGGAATTGCAAGCAAAATTGATTTTGGTTACCAAAGAACGCGATCGCCTGCTACAAGCTTTGAAAACAGAACAAGACAACCACACCCAAACGCGCAAAAGTTTAACCACAGCTCTTGCTGATGCTATAAATGGTTTGACAAACCAGAAGCAGGGGAGATAGGGGAGCGCTTGGGTGTAGGGGAGATAGAAAGTTATTGTTATTTATTCCCCTTGTCCTTTACTGTTCTAAAATCCCATTGCCTCTGCGACTGCCAACAGTTCTGGCTCAATGCCTTGTTTAAATTGGCTCTGGCTGTGTTTGATTGCTGTATCTGGATCTTTGAGACCATTTCCGGTGAGGACGCAAACGACTGTCGCACCTGTGGGAACTTGGTCTTTCACCTGTAACAAACCGGCGACGGAAGCGGCGCTAGCAGGTTCGCAGAAAATCCCTTCTTCGCATGCCAAAAGGCGATAAGCTTCAATAATTTCCGCATCGGTGACGGCGTGGAAATTGCCCGTGCTTGCTTGTTGGGCTGCAACTGCTTTTTCCCAACTGGCGGGGTTGCCAATACGAATTGCTGTAGCTATGGTTTCTGGATGTGCGACTGGCTGTCCTGTCACGAGGGGAGCTGCACCTGCTGCTTGGAATCCCATCATCTTAGGTAGGCGATCGCACTTTTGGATTTGATGATATTGACAAAATCCCATCCAATATGCTGTGATATTTCCCGCATTCCCCACTGGGATGCATAGCCAGTCTGGAGCATTACCCAAAACATCAACAACTTCAAACGCCCCTGTTTTTTGACCTTCTAAGCGGTAAGGATTGACAGAGTTTACCAAAGTGACTGGATAAGTTTCGGCCATTTCGCGCACAATTTCTAGCGCTTGGTCAAAATTACCTTTGATTGCCAGGACTTCTGCCCCATACAGCAACGCCTGTGCCAACTTGCCCAGCGCCACGTAACCATCAGGAATTAAGACAAAGGCACGCATTCCTCCACGGCGAGCATAAGCTGCTGCGGCTGCTGAGGTATTACCCGTGCTGGCACAGATAACAGCTTTTGCTCCAGCTTCTTTTGCCTTAGAAATTGCCAATGTCATCCCTCGGTCTTTAAAGCTACCAGTGGGGTTAAGACCATCGTATTTGACGAAGACACGCACTTGTCTACCAACAAGTTGTGCAATTGAGGGAACAGGTATTAAGGGTGTATTGCCCTCCTGTAGAGTGATAACTGGTGTTTTTTCGTTGACAGGCAAGTACTCGCGATATTGTTCTATAAGTCCAAGCCAGGGTTGGCGATGAGATTTAGCAGCAGACAGGCTCAAAGTCACGGTATTTAAAAGCTCTTAGCTCCAATTGAGAACACTATGTAGTATTTATTTTGCACCTTAGATGCTATGCAAGCGCAAGGGGTATCTAGCATCTATCGATTAAACCTCTCCAAAAATCGATTTTTAGTGCAAGCGCCGTAAAGGTTTCATAGCCATTTTTGGAGAGGTCTATTGGTGAAATTGTTTTTTGGAACAAAACTGTCCCATGTCCAGTCTCCTAAAATACAATTCTAAAGGATGTTTGTGAAAGTCAAAATTGTCATATTGAAGTGCGGTGCAGTGAAAGATAACTCCTAAAAAAGGAGTTGCTGATCTTGCGTAACACGCTTGTACACCTTACCGCTACGGAAACAGTACGATAAATGAACACTTTTCAAACATCCTGTCAGAGGTGTTAAATTTGTGCGAGAAAAATATACAATTATTTAATGATTATTAAAACTCGCCTATTATAATATCTCTAATGGTGTGAGTTGATTTATGGATAGATACGTCAATGTCTACATCTAGTGTGTCAGAAAAAGAAACCCAAAGTATCTTGGCAAGCAAACTAAACAAGTGTTATTACCAAGATGAGCAGTTAACAAAATTTATGCATTTGCAGGCAGAAGTCGATTGCTTGCTAGAGCAGTTGCAAAGTATGAAGACGGAAAAATCAATCACGAACAAGGAGGAGTAGGTCAGTATCCAGTAACGGTGCTAGCCGCATATAGTCACAATATCATGACGAGCACGCAATTGAAAGCGGTGTTTGTTGTGTCAGCAGATTTTTAGACCAGAACTGTGGGCAGTTTTTACGACCGAAGTCAGGAAATGCCCTAGTACGAGTCTAACTAGACACATTTTTGTGTTTGTTACTCTGTTGCGATCTGCCGTTCGCGTAGCGTGCGCTTTGCGCTTAGGCAGCAGCGAAGCTATCGCCCAAAGGGCAGACGCCAAAGGCGTATCTCAGCTAATACTTCCTCTAAATCACTTTTAAAACCAGTATAAATCAGTTGACATTATTACACAACAAAAGCGTCGGAAGACTGATCAGCATAACATAGTGCTTCTGGTTTGAAGCAAATATACCAATCCGATTTTATTTGTGTAGGTGTAGCCTGCGCAAAGCGCATAAATCACGCATACTCAGATTCCCGACTTCTTTTAAAGAAGTCGGGAATTTTGTTGTTAGGGTAAGTCCAAAGTGCATGAATGGGGCGTTGCAAGAGGGTTATATAGCGGTTCCATTTGAATCACATACACTACCACGACTAAGTGAAAATATGCAAGTTCAGTATATTTACGTATTGTGTATCACAAAAATATCGAATATAAATGTTGTTATGGAAGTTGCATTTTATACAAATTAATTTTACAGCCATTTTTATGTAAATAGACCACAGTCGTAGGGGCACAAAACATTGCGCCCTTACAAAAGGTGCGGTTCATTTATGTGAAAACTGCTGTAATAAACAGCATTTAGAAGTAGGGGGAGATGAAGCGCCCACCTACTATCTTTGAATGCAACGCGCTTATCAGTATTACTTGTCCAATTGAAAACAAGGGATTTGGCGATCAAGAGCGATCGCCCAGTTTTTTTGAGCTTTTCCACTACGGGAAAAGTAGATATGTTTGTTTTCTCTGTGAGTGATATTTTACCAAATGAATAATCATCTGGTCAACCGCTTCATTTTTCGTAAACAAAACGGAATAACCTTTCCAGTTTTGCGGATTTTTATACCAATTAATTTTACAGCCATTTTTAGGTAAATAGACCACAGTCATAGGGGCACAAGACATTGTGCCCTTACAAAAGGTGTGGTTCATTTACGTGAAAACTGCTGTAAAAAACAGCATTTAGAAATAGGGGGGCATGAAGCGCCCACCTACTATCTTTGAATGCAACGCGCTTATCAGTATTACTTGTCCAATTGAAAACAAGGCATTTGGGGATCAAGAGCGATCGCCCAGTTTCCAGTTTTTTGAGCTTTTCCACTACGGGAAAAGTACATATGTTTTTTTCTTTGTGAGTCAAATTTTACTACATGAATAATCATCTGGTCAACCGCTTCATTTTTCGTAAACAAAACGGAATAACCTTTCCAGTTTTGCGGATTTTTGGATCTTGTTTGTTGATATTATTCTCAATAGGTAGCCAAACAAAGCCAGGATTGGCTAGTCTTACGGATAAGTTATCTACAAAGTTGTCGAGTTCTGCGATCGTTTCCCCCAACTCAAAGCAGAACAAGTCTGCAACACAGGGAAAAACGCTATATGTCGGCCTTAACGGCAAGGGGAATGCCTGTACAACAATAGCACCCTGCTCCCTGACAAGCGTGCAGCAGTATCTGCGTTCCATCAATACCTCGATGAAAACCGATATAACCGTCATTCTGAAAAATGGCACATATTACCTGCCGGATACTTTTACCCTTAATGCACAAGACAGTGGTTTCAATGGGTATTCGATCATTTTTCGAGCTGAAACACCCGGAAGAGTTCAACTTTCAGGCGGTAAGGTAATTACAGGATGGCGAACTCAGGACGGAAAGATTTTTCAGACTGCGGTGGATAACCAAGATTTCCGTCGGCTTTTCGTCAATGGCGTTCCAGCTATCCGCGCCCGACAACCAAATGCTGGCACTTATTTTCGTGTTGTGAATTGGGATATAGCCAATAAAAGGGTGGAAATAAAGCCAAACGAGATCAATCGATGGAACAAACTCAGCGAAGCAGAAATGATAGTTTTCAGACACTGGACTATCAACAGATTTAAAATTGAAGATTTTTTTATAAACGGCAACGTTGCTTCTGTCACGCTGCAGAATCCAGGCAGAGATCTGGCTTTTATGGTGAATACCCAATTCTTAGAGCCACAACTCTCGTATTATTTTGAGAATGCTTATGAATTTCTTGACAATAAGGGAGAATTTTATCTCGATAAGGAAGCACACATTTTATTTTACATACCCCGCCCAGGCGAAGATATGTCTCGAACAACTGTTATCGCCCCGCGTCTTGATCAGATTGTAAAAATTGCCGGAACTGCTGAAAAACCAGTACAGAATATTGTTTTTCAGGGTATCATTTTTCAGGATGCCAACTGGACAGGACCTTCGCAAAAAGGATTTATCGGCGGGCAGGCTGGCACGGAAATTAGCACAACCCACGTATGGGGTGATACGACGATGATCGCAGGGGTAGAACTGTCTTACGCGGGAAACGTCAGCTTTGAAAAATGCACCTTCCGTAATATGAGCGCCTCAGGCGTCAATGCTTCTAGCGATGTTGAAAATCTCTCCATTACGAACAGCCATTTCGAGAACCTGGGGGGACAAGGCATCGTCATGGATACCCTCTTAAAGGCGGAACCTGCAACAGCGACGATCCGTAATGTTAGCATCAATAACAATACCCTTACCGCCCTTGGTCAGGACTATCAAGGTTCGGTAGGAATTTTCGCTGGTTTTGTCGAAAACATGACCGTTGAAAACAACAAACTGTGGAATCTTCCTTACACGGGCATCAGCATCGGCTGGGGATGGACGAGGGATATCAACAAGCTAAAAAGCAACACTATCAGGAACAACGAAATTTCCAACGTCATGAACACTCTTGATGACGGTGCGGGTATTTATACTTTGTCTAATCAAGATAATACCTTGATTTCAGATAATAATATTCACGATCTTGTTCGTTCTCCGTGGGCTGCAGGCTATCCGATCACCGGTATTTATCTGGATCAGGCAAGTGGAGGAATTACAGTCATAAGAAACAAAATCGATAATGTTGTTATGCCAATCTACACACACAGCACTCAAAATAATAACGTTATCCAGGGTAATTCGCCTAACACCGTGACTAATAACGAGTCGTCATAAACCGTGTGATCTCAACACCCAGTACTTGTCAGGACTTCTTCATAGCGTTTACCTGCGCTTTCCCAAGTAAATTCCGTTTCTACTAATTGTCTGGCGTTACGAGATAACTTTGTTCGCAATTGCGAATTTTCAAATAATTGACTGATAAGAGTAACGTATTCTGTAGGCTGATTTGCTCGTAATGCTCTGGGTGGTATATTTGAACCATCTACACTTAGTCCTTCTAAACCACGCTCACTTGCTACTACTGGCACACCTGCAGCCATCGCCTCTAAAGTTTTATTTTTAATACCAAATCCCGTTCGCATTGGCACAACGCAGACTGTTGCTTTGTGCAAATATTCTACCATTGAAGGAACACGCCCGGTAACTGTAATACCGGGTTTTTCTTTGAGTGCTAAAACTTCTGGTGCAGGACGAGAACCAACAATATCAAAAGTGGTATCTGGGTAAAGCTTTTGAATTTCGCTTAAGACTTCGTTACTAAAAAAGCAAACAGCATCAATGTTTGCTAAATTATCCATTGCACCAATGAAAATGATGCGATGTCCGTTTGGATCATGAGTACGGTAGGGAAAAGAAACTAAATCTACCCCATTGGGAATAACTTGAATTTCGGTCTTGGGGTTAAATTCTTGCATCTGAATTCTATCTTCTTCTGTTGTCACCACAATTGCTGAGAATTTAGAGCAATAGCGTTGTTCATAACGACGCAAAAGTGGTAAGTAGAGTCTGTCTCGAAATCTATTTTCAGAAATACCCGTTTTTAGCTGGTTGCGACAAGTACCGTAGACTGAACTATGAACATTCACTATAGTTCTAAGATTTTTTTGAAAGTGTGAGCGCACATAAATTTCATTAACGCTATGTTCACAGGTAATAACATCGCATTTTCCCGCCTCCACAAAGTTATCAATCCAAGTCTGCATTTCGCTTGAGTAGCGGTTTAACACACTTGGCGGGGTTCCTTTTTGTATAAAATAATAAAACCTCTGTATTTTTTCTAGTAATGTTCCTGATTCACTCGTGTCTTGAGGGCGATTAAAAACAATTAAGTTATCAACATAATCCCGTAATTCTAATACTTCTGCATCTGTCACACCAGGCTCTCGTTGAGTCACCAGCGTAATAGCATGATGTTGACTGAGATACTTGAGTAAATGAAATGTCCTTACCTGGGTTCCGCCTCGTGTAGGAGGATAAGGGAAGGTGGAAGATAGCATTAAGATGTTCATAAACCTAATTATTTGGAATAATACTAATTAGAGCGGTGATATAGCAGTCCTAAATCATTTGTAAGAAACAAGATACCCGACTTCTGGTGATAAGTCGGGTTTATTAGTTTTTGAATTTTCACAACTCATTTCGGATTACTATACATATAGGATGGCTTGTCATCACATTTTATATCATCATTTTCCGACTTATAAATTTAAATTTTTGATAAACCACGTGAATAAACAAAGGATATTTAGCGATGGAAGATTTTGGTATTTACACACTAGCTAATGATATTGTTTATAATCAGTTAGTGGCATTACTAAACAGCATTGAAGTGAATGTTAGCCCAAATCTTCCGATTTGTATTATTCCCTATGATCAGAAACTAGACCGAGTGAAGCTAGAGGTAAGTTCTCGACCGAATGTCACCTTATTTGAGAACAAAAGCTCAATGCAACGCTGGCAAGATTTTTATAATCAAGCTTGGAATGCCCATGCCCAAGCTAGCCAGCTAAAGCAAGGTCATTCTAGAAAATGGTACAAACAAAGTAATTTATTCAGGAAAATGTGTGCCTTTGATGGCAACTTTAAACGATTTGTGTTTTATGATGCTGATAGTTTGGCAATGAGTTCGCTCGATAGGGTTTTAGAAAAGTTAGACCACTACGACTTTGTGTTTGATGATTGGGAACATGGCAAGTCAACTCCTGTTGCAGCACTCAACTTTGCTCGGATTGAAAAGGCAATATGCTTGCCAGAATCCCAGGTAAGACCACTATTACATTGCTCTAGTTTCTTCGGTTCCAAACAGGGAATTTTTAACCAAGATGAATTAGAGATGCTAAGAAAATGTTTAGTTAAAAACCAGGAGTTTACCTGGATTAATGAACGCTCTTGGTGGTGTGATGCAGACTTATTTAGTTACATGACATTGCGATGCAAGCGCCCACTCTTTAACTTTACCCTCAGCCCCAATGGTCGAGACATAACTGGCAATTGTGCAGATGCCGATCCATTTGTAAATATCAATAATGTCCTCTACAACCAAGATGGATTAAAACCAATTCATCGTCTACATTATATGAATTATCCTGCCATTAATTTTACTCGGTTGTGTCAAGGCGAAGATGTTGATATTCGTTACAGAGATGAATTGTTGTACTATCGATTTTTAAAAGAACCAGAAAAACGACCTCAGCAACTCAAGCCGCCGAGTATTGTGGCTAAAACCAATCGATTCATCCAAAAGGTTAAGAGTAGAATTGAAAGAATGATTTCTTAAGTTTAGTTTTTGTCAACCCTACAATTACACAAATGCCTAAAGTCAGTGTTTGTATTCCGACTTTTAATCGTATTAATTTGCTGCCTTTCGCAATTGAAAGTTTACTCCAGCAGACTTTTCAAGACTTTGAGTTAATTGTTTGCGATGACGGTTCTGCGGATACTACTCCTAAACTTATGTCGCAGTACACAGATAGCCGCATCAAATATATCCGTCATCAGCAAAATATTGGTAAAAGCAATAATATGCGCTCTGGCTTTGATGCTGCAACAGGGAAATATTTTATCAAATTTGATGATGATGATAGGTTAACTTCAGATTTTCTATCACGTACCACAGCAATTCTGGATAAAAACCCCAATATTGATTTTGTTGGAAGTGACCATTGGGTGATTGATATTAACAATATCCGAGATGAGACAAAAACACAAGAAAATTCTCGGCGCTGGGGTAGATCGAATTTGCCAGAAGGTGTTGTTGATAATTTACAGGAAGTTGTCTTTGTTAATCAAAGCTTTCAAATTGGTGCAACCTTATTTCGCCGTTCAGCCTTACAAGAATTAGGATTTATGCAGCCTAATTGGCAAAATTGTGAAGATAATGATTTATTTGTGCGGCTGGCTTTGGCAGGAAAAAAAGGGTATTATCTCCCAGAATTCTTGATGGAATATCGCTTCCACGCACAACAGCAAGGGATTGACAGGGCAATTCCTTATTTCACAGATAAGTTACGGTATTTAGAAAGTTATCAATTTGAATCCCAAAAGCTAGAGAAAATTAGGCAAGAACGTCTCGCGGAGACACAGTTATTGTTAGGTTTACGGTTGATTGAAAAGGGTGAAACGCAAAAAGGAAGAGAGTTAGTTTTAGCAGGGAAGTCTTTTTCTCCTGCTAAGGCGTGGACTGGGTTGGGGTTGTCGCTGTTACCTGTGGGATTGCGTTCTTTGATGTTTGATTTGGTGAGAAGGGTGAAGGGGTAGCTGAGATCTTGCACCATTCTCAACAAAACCCAAAAAACCGGGTTTCTGAACCAGAAATTAAGGTTTCTACGAGCAGGCATTCTCAAGAAACCCGGTTTTTAACTCAGGTGCAAGATCTGAGGTAGCTTACATCTTGCACCTGATCAATAAAATATAAAAATAATTACATTTTATTTCACTCCGTTCTCGTCCGCCTAGGACTGTAAGTCCCAGGCTAATAGGGGAAGTCCATTAAAATGGACTAAAACTGGAACGGAATTTTTAGTATATTTCAAAACATTTATCAACCCAGAGTGGTTTACTTGTAATGGTGCAAGATCTCAGGTAAGGGAGATGGGGAAATGAGAGAGTGAGTGAGAATTGAAAAACCAAGATCCTCGACTTCTGGTGAGAAGTAGGGGATCTTGTTTCTTACGTTCTTTGTAGCGTGCGCGTAAGGTTTATGATTTAGGACTGATATGTATTGATATTTAGATAACACGCACCCTGCCTAAATACCCTAAATCTAGTTAGGATAAGAAAAGGTGTCAATTATTGCCACTTGAGCTAGAGTGGTGCTGATTTAAATACAGGCTAGAATCCGCATGGATACAAATGAGTTAAAGTTTCTACTCAAATTACTAGGATGCGCTAATTATAAATCAAGCTTTAGTGCTAGTATTTTCGATAGTTTTAAAGGTAAAGACAAAATTTGTCAAAATTTAGGCGATCGCGAACTACTAGACTATTCCCGCGAGATTGCCGCAGTTAAGATTTTACCACCTGGTAACGCCCTGCTGAAACTTGAAGCAACTCAGTTGCCCATCACAGACAAAGAACTCAAGGTACTAGAAAAGATAAGTAAAGCTGCTGGTAAAGTTTCCCCCAGCAAAATAAAAATTTCGTCGTTGAAAGCGCCTGAGAAAGAAGCCATATTGAAAACCCTGAGTGAACGGGGATTGATTGACGCTGAAATCAAACGCCAAAGACTTAAAGCTGAAGTTTGGCTGACTCAGCGAGGAATTGAGTATTTACGAGATGATTACAATCCCAAGGGTGCTGCAACCATCAGCTTGGATTTGCTGAATAATTACCTGCGCTTTTTGCGGAAATCCTTGCACGATAAGCCTGAACAGGTATTTCCCTCAGCACATCAGAGTGAAGAATCCTCTCCAGAAACGATTGTCAATATTAGTGACGAAGAAATTTTAGAAACTATCCGGAGATTGGATCGGGAACTGGGTACTGACAATTATTTGCCAATCTTTTATGTGCGAGAAAAGTTACAACCCCCGTTGTCACGAGAAGAAGTAGATAAGGCACTTTATCGTTTGGAAGAAACAGACCAAATTGAATTAAGTACTTTGGCAGAACCAGGGGATTATGGTTCTGAACAAGTTGACGCTGGAATTCCCCAAATCAGCGGTGGCTCCTTATTTTTCATCACCGTGATTTAGCAATATACACCCAAATTACAAGCAGGCTAACTTTGAGACAGCAGGGATATTGGCATGGCAACAATTGATGAAGTTATAAAAAAATCGCTGAATCCATTTGATAACCAAGCAGCAGGAAACTTTTGGGAAGAGCAGGAGTCACCCCCTACTGTTGAATCTATTCATCAAAAGCCATTAACCCAAATCAAAAGTCTCATAGCACAGATTTCCCAAGACCATCAAACCCGCAGCCTCATTCTCTATGGCGACGCTGGAACAGGAAAGACTCACTTTATGGGTCAGATCAAAGAACAGCTAAATGACCAAGCTTTTTTCGTCTACATTGAACCATTTTCTCAAAGTGACCGTATTTGGCAGCACATCTTACGCTACACCGTTGATAGCCTAGTTAATGCTCCAGTAGGACAAGCAGATTCTCAATTAATCCTTTGGATCAAAAGCTGCTTGTCTACTATTGAAAAGCAGTTAAAAAGCGATCAGCAAAAATTTATTAATATAATTAAAGGCTTTTTTGGAAAAACAGACGCTGAACGGGATCGCCAACTCTTCATTGACATCCTCAAAAAGACTATTGGTACTACAGGAATTTACAATGCTAATGAATTTTTTGGTGTCCTTTATGACCTGACTAATCCAGACTTATACTCTCTCGCCTGTGAATGGTTGAAAGGGGATGATCTAGATGAAGAAAGTTTGAAAAAGTTACGAGTTAAGCAATCTATTGATGATGAAGACAAGGCGCGGGGTATTTTAGGCAACTTTAGCAAAATATCCGCTAAAACTCAGCCGATTGTCTTGTGTTTTGACCAACTAGATAGCATTGCTCGTTTACCAGATGGCTCTCTTGATCTACAAGCTTTATTCAACGTTAACTCTACGATTTATAACGGCAAGTGGAAAGGTTTCCTGATTATCATCAGCATCAGGACAAGTACTTGGAATGAGAATTCCAAGCGAGTTCAGCCTTCTGACTTGGATAGGGCTAGTATCAGAATTCCACTCAAACGCATCACCCTGGAAGAAGGCGAAGCTTTATTAGCTTCTCGACTCTATCCGGTGCACAATCAAGCTTCCCCTAAACCTGTTTCCCCAATTTACCCCTTAAATCAACAGGTGTTAGAGAAAGTGTTTCCTAGCCGTAAAGCTACACCCCGCAATTTTTTGATGCTGGGGAGACAACTATTCCAGGATTACAAGGAATGGCTATTTAGAGATAGACAACCCCCTCAGCCCAAATGGTTAGGTGGTGGAGATCCGCCGCCGCCGCCACCGCCACCTTGGGAGATAATTAAAGCAGAATTTGAATTGCTATGGCAGCAGGAATTTCAAAAAGTTCAGGAAAAAAATACCAAGATTACTTTGTTAGCCGCATCCGACCTAATTTGGATGTTGCAACAAGCTTTAGAAGCATTACAAGTACAGGAAATTAAGCCTAAACTTATCAGTGGAAAGTACGCTAGTTATTCCTTGAGTTATCAACAACCTGGTAAGCGTGAGCGAGTAGGGATAGTCTGGACAGAAGATCCAAACATGACAAGTTTTTTCAATGTGATGAATGCTTGTCAAAAAGCAATTCAGCAAAATCTTTGTCAAACTATGTACTTACTCCGTGCTGGAGGAGTAGGAAAGCCAAATCTTGCCGGAAATCAAATCTACAGACAGATTTTTACATATACGAATCACAGCCATATCAAGCCTAGTCTGTCTTCTGTTCACTATTTGGCGACATATCATAGCTTTGTAAAATCAGTGGAAGCTAATGAATTGCTTCTTGTAGGTAAAAGCATTACTTTACAGGAGCTACAAACTTTAATCCGCGAGTCTAAAATTTTAGAAAAATGTACTTTATTACAGGATTTAGGAATTCTTTCTAAACAAGAGCCTGTTCCAGAAGATAAAAATGGAAAAAAAGATTTCAGACCTGTCAAAGATTTCTTGTTGAATATAATCAAAAGTCAAGGTTACATGGGAGTTCCAACTTTAATGACACAATCTAGCAGTCAGTTTTCTTTTGTGAAAGAAGCTGATGTTCAACTATTGATTGAACTATTGTGTCAAGAACAGAAGGTAAAAATTATTAATCCAAAAGCTAAATTACAAGATCAATTAATTTGTTTCATAGCTAAAACGTGATGTTTTTATTTTAGCCAATGCAATACCTCACACAAGCAACTAAAATCAGAACGCAAATTATCAAATTTGCTTCAGCCAAAACACTATGGCTAGATACAGAAATTGCTGACTGGGATACTTACTATCCAAAACTATCTCTCATTCAGGTACTAGCTGAACCTACAAACTTAACAAGTGACTCTGCTTTGATCCTCGATGTATTGAACAAACCTGATTTAGCCGCATATTTTATTAATCAAATTATAGCTAATCCTCAAATAGAAAAGGTCTTTCATAACGCCAGCTTTGATTTAAAATATCTTGGAGGAAAGCTAGCACCAAATGTTACCTGTACGCTAAAGCTAGCCCGAAAAATTACCCGCGAAGTTTTGCAAGTTTCTAATCTACAACTGAAAACCTTAGCAACAGAACTTTGTCAATTTTCTGATGTAGATAAGGAAGAACAGGGAAGTGACTGGGGAAAAAGACCTCTCACACAAAAACAACTACACTATGCTGCAATGGATACAGTCTATTTGGCTGCTGTGCATCGTCGCTTATTGGAAGTTTATAATCCCAATGCTGTAAGTACTATTTTTGATATGGCAGCTAATGGTTCAAAGCAAACAAAAAAATCCGAACAATTATCTTTAAGCGCTACAAAAGTACGAGTTGCTTTTGAATGCCCACGCTTATTTTATCTCAATCAGCGCTTTGGAGGCAATACATTATTTTTGCCACCAGAAAATGCTGTTGGTATTGGTAATACATTTCATCAGTTAGCTAATGATTTTCTGCGGTTGCTTACTGAAGAGCCTCGATTTGTAGACTTTTTAAAATCAACAACACCACAATCACAGATAGAGGAAATCGCCTCTCGTCTACAAGAAATTTTTTATGAAATAAAGTTTTATTCTTACCTACAAGAAGCCATAAAAAAAGATTCGAGTCAAGCACAAGCATTATTCAAAGTTTGGCAGGGCTTACAAGGACTCATCAAACACTTTGCGGAATTGCTGGTAGTCAATCGACGCTATTGCAGTGCAGAAACAGTTGTTTGTAAAACTTTTCTCAGTGAAGAGCGCAGGCTTGAGCATTACTTTAATTTACCCGATAACACGCAGCAACGAGTTGCAGGGGAATTTGATTGCTTAGTCTATAACTTTGAGAAAAAGCGTCTGTGTATGGTGGAATTTAAAACCTATCAACCAGCCGATCCATCAGCACAATTAGCGCAGGTTGCGCTTTATAGTTATATGCTGTGGCAAAAGAAAAAAGTAGCTGTTGACTCAGCAGTTTACTGTGTTTTGCCAGAATTCAAAGAGTATCAGTATTCCTGGGAACAACTGGAAAATACGGTTCATCAGTTGATTCCTTATAAATTACAGCAAATGCGTCAATGGTTGACTTGGGAACCACCGAATCCTAATCCTCCGCCTTTAACAACCCAGCCTCACCTGTGCAAAATTTGTCCACAGCAGCAAAAGTGTCAAAATTACTTTGTGGAAGAATCTGAAGGTGAGAAATCATCTTACGAAGAGAATCAACAAGAAAAAGTTGAACAGAATGGGCAAACAGGAAACAATCATAAGCAACCATTTAATCCTGATGAGATGGCTCAAGATTTAGTTAACACTCTGCAATCTTTTGGTATTAATGTAGATTACCACGGGGCGGCTATTGGTCCAGCTTTTATTAGGGTGAAACTCAAACCCCAACTTGGTGTTAAAGTGAACTCTTTGCTCAAATTGTCAGCAGATTTGCAAGTTCAGTTGGGGTTAGCAAATCCGCCTCTGATTTCCCCTCAAGCTGGATATGTCAGTATTGATTTACCTCGTCCCGACAGACAAGTTGCTAAGTTTGAGGATTACATAAAATCCCAAGTTTTACCAGCAACAGCGCCAGTAAAAATTGCAATTGGGGTGAATTTGGAGGGACAACTGATAGAAGCTGATTTGTCTGATCCAAATACGTGCCACTTTTTGGTAGGGGGTACAACTGGGAGTGGGAAGAGTGAGTATTTGCGATCGCTCCTTCTGAGTCTCATTTTGCGTCATTCCCCTGCACATTTACAAATCGCTCTCGTTGATCCTAAACGAGTGACATTTCCTGAGTTTGAGCGGATGCAGTGGTTGTATTCACCTGTTGTGAAGGAGAGCGATCGCGCTATTGAACTGATGCAAGAACTCGTCACAGAAATGGAATCCCGCTATCAACGGTTTGAAAAAGCGAAATGCGCTGATTTAAGTACTTATAATCAACGTTCTCCTCAGCCTTTGCCTAGAATTGTCTGCATCTTTGATGAATATGCTGACTTCATGGCAGAAAAAGAATCCCGCACAGCATTAGAACAAAGTATAAAACGATTAGGCGCAATGGCAAGAGCCGCAGGAATTCATCTCATTATCGCCACTCAACGCCCGGAAGCCGGTATTGTCACCCCAATTATCCGCTCAAATTTACCAGGAAGGGTTGCACTAAGAACTGCTAGTGAAGCGGATTCAGCTATTATCTTGGGAGGTAAACAAACAACCGCTGCTCGTTTATTAGGAAAAGGCGATTTGCTTTATCAAATGGGCGCTCAACTGTACCGCTTACAAAGTTTATTCGCGAGTGATATTCGGCTAACGCTGAGCTAGAATCCAAGATTGAAAAAAAAGTACCGCTCACTGCTATAATCTGGACTGCTTCAATTCAAGAAGCGTCACTGAGATAATACTCTTGACTATGTCAAAATATTAAACTTCGCAAAAATTTTCTCTCTATAATAAAACATTTGCGTTAAGTAGATGAGAAAGCTCTAGTAGAGGAATTAACCGATGGGATATGTCATTGCGACTGCAAATATGAAGGGCGGAGTTGGTAAAACCACCCTTACCGTCAATATGGCTACTTGTTTAGTCAAAAATCATAACAAGCGGGTGCTTGTCCTTGATTTAGATAGTCAAATTAGTGCCACACTTAGTCTGATGTCTCCCGTAGACTTTGCCAAGCTTCGCAAAAACAGACGGACATTGAGATATCTGATAGATGACATTATCAGCCCTTCATCAAGAGCAAAATTGACAATTCGAGATATTATTCAGCCTCAAGTTTGCGATCTCCCTGGACTAGATTTATTACCAGGAGATATTGACTTGTACGATGAATTTGTTGTCTCAGAAATGCTGCATCAACAAGCAGTTAGTTTGGGTGAAAACGAATTTGAAACGATTTGGAATCGTTTTGAAAGAGTTTTGCTGGGAAAAATCTTAGAACCAGTTCGGCAAGAATACGATTTTATCATTTTAGACTGCGCTCCTGGATATAATCTTTTGACTCGTAGTGCTTTAGCAACAAGTAACTACTATGTACTTCCTGCTAAACCAGAACCACTATCCGTGGTGGGTATTCAATTGCTGGAAAGACGCATCGCCCAGTTAAAAGAAAGTCACGAACATGAAGCACATATAGATATACAAATGCTGGGAATCATCTTCACAATGTCTAACACTAACTTTCTCAGCGGCAGATATTATAAACAAGTGATGCAGCGCGTTCATCAAGATTTTGGCGATGCAAAAATTTGTCAGACACAAATACCAGTGGATGTAAATGTTGCTAAAGCTGTTGACAGTTTTAAGCCTGTTGTTTTAAATAATTCCAGCACAGCAGGGTCAAAAGCATTCTATCAATTAACTCAAGAGTTGTTGCAAAAGTTAGAGTATGCTGAGCGTGAAAAACCCCCAAGAACAAATTTAGAAGTTGCTACCCCTTAAAGAATATGTGGAGATGAGGGGAATGAGGTAAAGTTTCTTGTTCTCTTACCCTTTTGTTCTGTTTAAACGTGTAGAGACGTTGCATGCAACGTCTCTACAAAGGTCACTATTGCAAATTATCTTATCAGCAACCGTATTGCTCTTAAAACTCCCCTGCTAAAGCAGAAACACAACGTTCACAAATCAAGGGATGTTCGGCTGACTCTCCGACATGAGTTGAGTAGTTCCAGCACCTATCGCACTTCTGCCCCTCTGCGTTCACAATTCCAATTTCCCACGCATCGGACTGCAATTTGTACTCCAGCCCTTGCACCGCTTCCGGAGAATCCAACAACTCTACCTGTGAGGTAATGAACAAATAACGCAGTTCGTCTATTCCATTCTGAGTTGCATTCAGTGATTTCACTGTGGGTCGTAACTGCTCATCTCCTACATACAGCAACACCTTAGCTTCTAGGGAAGAACCAATCAATTTCTTGACTCTGGCTTCTTCCAGTACTTTATTCACCTCATTCCGTACTTGTCGCAATTGTTGCCACACGACAGCCAACTCTGGATTTTGCCACTTCTCGTCCAACTCTACCCAACCAGCTTCAAACACTGATTTGTAAGGCGTCTCATACGGGAGAAATTGCCAGATGTCTTCTGCCATGTGGCATAACACAGGGGCGATCGCCCGTGCTAAATTCTCCAAAGCAATCTTCAGCACCGTTTGACAGCTACGACGCCGGAAACCATTTGGTGCACTGATGTACAGCCGATCCTTTGCAGCATCCAAATAAAAGTTGGATAAATCAACCACGCAGAAATTCTGAATTGTTTGGAAAAAGCGGAAGAATTGGAAACTCTCAAATGCTTCCGTCACTTCCTGAAAGACTTCCGTCATCCGGTGCAGCATATAGCGATCAAGCTGCGGTAATTCCTCGAAGGGTACTGCATCTTTTTGAGGATCGAAATCGTGCAAGTTACCCAACAAGAACCGCGCCGTATTGCGAATCTTGTTTCTGATATCCGTCAGTTGCTTGAGGATATTTTTACCCAAAGGCACATCTGAGGTGTAATCTACTGACGACACCCATAAACGCAACACGTCTACACCATAGGCGGGTTCTTCTTTTTGATTTTTCCCACCTTCAATCACGACTTTCGGTTCAACCGTGTTCCCCAAAGACTTACTTTGCTTACGCCCTTGTTCATCTAAGATAAAGCCGTGAGTCAACACCTTTTTGTACGGCGCACAATCGTTAACTGCTACACTGGTGAGCAAACTCGATTGGAACCAACCGCGATGTTGGTCTGAACCTTCCAAATACAAATCAGCAGGATAGCGCAACTCTTGTCGTTGTTCTGCCACCGCTGCCCAAGATGAACCAGAATCAAACCACACATCCATCGTATCAGTCCCCTTACGGTAAGACCGACCGTTGTTGCGGTATTTTTCTGGTAATAACTCCTCAACTGAAAGTTCCCACCAAGCATCAGAACCCTTTTCGGCAAAGATTGCTTGGACGTAAGAGATAGTTTCTTCATTCAGCAGAGGTTCGCCGTTTTCTTCATCATAGAAAACAGGAATTGGGACACCCCAACTGCGCTGACGGGAGATACACCAGTCAGAACGTTCTGCAACCATTGGCGTGATGCGGTTTTCACCTTGGGCGGGAATCCATTTTACTGTGGCGATCGCCTTCAGCGCCTCATCCCGAAATCCTTCAACGCTTGCAAACCACTGTTCCGTCGCCCGGAAAATCGTCGGTTTCTTTGTCCGCCAGTCATAAGGATACTTGTGAACATAAGCTTCTTCCTTCAACAGAGAACCCGACGCCGTTAAAGCATCAATCACCGCCTGGTTTCCATCACCCAGAACATTCAACCCAGCAAAAGGTCCCGCCTCTGCGGTAAAATTCCCATTGTCATCCACTGGCGCAAGGATAGGCAAACCGTAGCGCTGACCAACTATGTAGTCTTCTTGACCATGTCCTGGAGCAGTGTGTACCAAACCAGTACCCGAGTCAGTCGTTACATAATCGCCGCCGATGACAATCGGACTTTCGCGGTCAAATAAGGGATGACGGTAAGTAGAATGTTCTAAATCTTTCCCTTTGACTGTGGTTTTTACTGTTAACTGAGTTCCCAGAACTTCAGAAAGACGTTCCACCAAATCCGCAGCAACAATCAGATACTTTCTAGAACCCTCAGATGCAACATCTTTACATTCAACAACTGCGTAGTTTAGAGATGGATTAAGAGCAACACCCAAGTTAGCTGGAATTGTCCAAGGAGTTGTCGTCCAAATAGCCACACCCAACTCAGGCAAAAATTCCTCAAGTGCAGGTTTTACCGCCTCCGATAAACCCGTCATTGGGAAAGCCACATAGATACTACGCGAAGTGTGACCTTCAGGATACTCCAACTCAGCTTCTGCCAATGCCGTTTTAGAACTCGGACTCCAGTGTACTGGCTTCAGACCACGATAGATGTAGCCTTTTAACACCATCTGCCCGAAAACACCAACTTGAGCCGCCTCATATTCAGGTTTTAGAGTTAGATACGGGTGTTCCCAATCACCCCAAATACCGTAGCGTTTGAAACTTTCACGCTGTTCATTGACTGTAGATAGGGCAAAATCTTTTGCTTTATGACGCAGTTGCAAAGGCGTCAAATTTTGTCGTTCTGCCGACTTCATATTTTGCAACACTTTCAGTTCAATCGGCAAACCGTGACAGTCCCAACCAGGTACATAACGAACTTTACGCCCGCGCAGCAGTTGATAACGGTTAATAATGTCTTTAAGAATTTTATTTAAAGCATGACCAAGATGGAGAACACCATTTGCATAGGGTGGTCCATCATGCAATATAAATAAATCGCCTGGATTATTTTGAGACAGGCGTTCATAAATTTTATTTTCTTCCCAAAACTTCTGGATTTCTGGCTCCCGCTTGACAGCGTTTGCTCGCATATCAAATTTAGTTTTGGGTAAATTTACTGTATCTTTGTATTTTCCAGTTTCTGTCACGATTTCATGCCAAGGAATAGTAATGTCTTCTCATTATTATCCATGAGAAAGACTTTTACATGTCATTTAAAAAGTCAGCGCATCTGCCTGCTGAAATCCTTATACTTGCCCCTCAATTAATTTAGGGGGTTTCTTACACCCCAAATGATTTTGCTAAACAAAAAGAAAATTGGTATCATTTTCTGAACTAAAGTTTTTTGTAAAATTTTAAGAAAACTTTTTACCTAGATTCTGTTGTAAAGTCATACCAGCTTAATATTACTAGTTACCAGGAGCTCTATCCATGAGAAGGCGTTCTGCATTACGCGCCTTGCTGTTTTCTGCTGGGTTTCTAATTCCTGTTTGCACTCAAACAGGCAATATCAGTCGAAACCAGGCATTAGCAACCAATCCAATCCAAAAAATTGCTACTAAAAGTCCACAACCAGTTGAGCTAACTTTAGTTGCCTATGGAGTGGCTAAAGCGTTTTACGCAAAAGCGATTCCAGCATTTCAGCAAGAGTGGAAAGCAAAAACCGGTCAAGATGTCAAGTTCAAAGAATCCTATGGTCCATCTGGAGCGCAAACCAGAGCTATTTTGGGTGGTTTGCAAGCTGACATTTTGGCTCAAAATCTCCAAAGCAACTTAGATCCTTTGGTAGAAAAAGGCTTTGTCAGGAAAGATTGGAGTCAAAGATTACCCAATCAAGCTTCCCCCGCGAGCACAGTTATGGTCATAGTCACAAGACCTGGAAACCCCAAAAAAATTCAGGACTGGAAAGACCTTGCTCATGATGGTATATCTATAGTAGCAATCAATCCTCAAACTGGTGGCAATGCTCGATGGGGAGTTTTAGCAGGGTACGGCTCAATTCTCAAGTCTCAAGGAGAACAGGCGGCAGAAAACTATCTCAAAGGTTTCGTCAAAAACATTAAGACGATGGTGAGTAGTGGGCGAGAAGCGACAGATGCCTTTGTCAAAAACAAAATTGGTGATGCACTCGTCACGTTTGAGAACGAAATTATCTTTGCCAACAAGGTCATTCCTGAAGATTATCCTTATATTGTGCCAGCGAGTAATATCCAGGTCGATTTTCCAGTGACCGTTGTTGACAAGGTTGTTGATCAACGAGGTACTCGCGAAGTTGCAGAAGCATTTACGAAGTTTTTGTTCTCACCGAAAGGTCAACAAATCTATGCTCAATCAGGCTATCGTCCAAACGACCAACAAGCATATCAACAAAATGCCAGCCAGTACAAGTCTGTGAAAACGCTGTATAAAATCGCTGATTTTGGCGGTTGGAAACTTGTGAACCAGAAGCTTTTTGCCGATGGGGCGTTATTTGATAACGCTCAAGCAGCAGCTCGAACCCGATAATTTTAATGTCAGTTCTCTCATCGACTTTATCAATTCAGCGCTTCCATAGATCACTTTTGCAGGGTTTAGCCCTGACGTACATTAGCTTTATTATTCTTCTGCCCTTGAGCGTCATCTTCCTAGAAGCTTCCAAACGTTCTTGGCAAGAATTGTGGCAGGTGATCACAGCTCCTGTTGCTGTGGAAGCGTATAAACTTTCCTTTGGTGCTGCTTTGTTGGCTGCTTTAATTAACAGCATCTTTGGGGTTATTCTAGCCTGGATACTCGTACGCTATGAGTTTCCAGGTAGACGCTTAGCTGATGGTTTGGTGGATTTACCTTTTGCCATGCCTTCTGTGGTTGCTGGAATTGCTTTAGTCTCTCTCTACGGTTCTGGTGGTGTTCTCGGACATTACCTTGATCCGGGAACATTCTTAGGAAACAGTTTACAACAGCTTGGTATCAAGCAGGTAAACTTGACCTCATCTGTGTTGGGAGTTGTTTTTGCTAAAGTTTTCGTAACGCTTCCTTTTGTCGTCAGAACCGTGCAACCCGTTCTCATGGAGATTGAACCAGAAGTCGAGGAAGCAGCACATACTTTGGGAGCAAATGCTTGGCAAACATTTTGGCGAATTCTTTTTCCGCAATTATTACCTGCAATTTTGACAGGGTTTACGCTGGCTTTTGCGCGTGCGGTTGGGGAGTATGGTGTCGTTTTGATAATTTCCGGTAATATTCCTTATGAAACGATGATTAGCTCTGTCTACATCTACCGTCGATTGGAAGAATATGACTATAGCGGTGCAACGGCGGTGGCGATCGTGCTTCTGTTGTTTTCTCTAGTCATTTTAATTTGTACCAATCTCGTGCAATGGTGGAGTCTGCGGTATGAGAGGTAGCTTACAAGCAAAGCAACGATCATTCCCTTGGGGACGCTATTTGTTGATTGCGATTGGTTTATCTTTCTTGGCGATCGTCGTTGTTTTTCCTCTATTGAATATTTTTTATCAAGCGTTTGCTCAAGGTATTTCAGCTTACTTGACAGGAATTAGAACACCAGAAGCTCGTCATGCCCTGTTTTTAACTTTGGCGATCGCCTTAATTGCAGTTCCCATGAATACTGGTTTTGGGATTTTAATTGCCTGGATTCTCGCGCGATACTCTTTTCCCGGTAAATTTCTGTTACTCTTAATTATCGATTTGCCATTAGCCATTTCACCTACCGTTGTTGGTTTAATGTTCATCCTTCTTTACAGCCAAACCGTAGGTATATTTGGTTCTTGGTTAGAAGCTGCAAATATAAAAGTTATCTTTGCTCTACCTGGGATGATTTTGACAACCATGTTTGTCACCTTTCCGTTTGTGATCCGAGAAGTCCTCCCGACGCTGCAAAGCATGGAACTTGCACAGGAAGAAGCAGCGCAAACACTAGGAGCAAATTCCTGGCAGATTTTCTGGCGCGTGATTTTTCCTTCTATTCGCTGGGCGTTACTTTACGGGGTGATACTTTGTACCTCTAGGGCAATTGGAGAATTTGGAGCCGTCTCGGTTGTCTCAGGTAAATTGATTGGAGATACGAACACCCTAACATTACATATAGAACGAGTTTATAGCGAATACGATACTATTGCGGCCTTCGCCTGTGCGTCGCTTCTAGCTTTCTTAGCATTATTGACTTTAATTGGACAAGAGTTGCTGCGAACAGTAGAAAAACCAAGAGATTTTACTCCTTAACAAATCTTAAATGACCAATCACTGCTCAATAATTCAAGTCAAGACTGATTTGTGAAAAATTGGGTAGGTTGAGGTTCTTCGTTTTTTATCAAAAGAACTCAGAACTCACAAATCAGAATAAGAAGAAAGACAAGCGCATAAATTGTAGAGTTCTGGGTTCTGAGTTTTGGGGTTCAAAACCCCACCGTCTATACGAGATCCAGTACTGCGGGAGGGAAACCCTGGTGCAGGATAAGAGCGTTGTCTTCAATTGAGTGGGGTCCCAATCCCCATTCAAAAGATTGCTGAGTTCTGCGTTCTGACAACTGAGTTCTTCTTCAAAGGTGTTCCTTTGAACAGGATATCAGCCGTACTGTAGGCATACGACATTTAAGATTGTGTTAATATTCTTTGAATTTCTTTACCAACGGATATCAAATATTGCGATTATTCTATAACCTAAAGAATGAACAAATTATTCTGCAATAATGTAAAAAATATCACTATTGCATAAAAAATTGCTTAGTAGAAGAAAGTAAGGAAGCCATATATTTCCTTGTTGCCCAAGCTGATTCCCATAATTTGGTGAATGTTGTGCTTACGGCGTCAGTCTGACAAATCTTGGGGCGTCTACCACAAAAGCCCATTGCCAACAACTGGCAAACAAAGAATTTGTTTTTGCTATTCCGTAATTCACAAAATACATCTTCAAGGAATTAAATGCATACGAACGAATCAAATGCCAAGGGAAACATTATCTGTGGCTCATGTACCTATGATGAAAATCCTAAAACAGCTAAACACTGTAAAAGGTGCGGTAAGCCCCTTGTTATTGCTTCCGTACCTAGCACACAGAGA
Organism: Brasilonema sennae CENA114; assembly: GCF_006968745.1. Classification (NCBI taxonomy): domain Bacteria; kingdom Bacillati; phylum Cyanobacteriota; class Cyanophyceae; order Nostocales; family Scytonemataceae; genus Brasilonema; species Brasilonema sennae. Next base: position 3,319,934 of record NZ_CP030118.1, read on the forward strand.
ATGACTAGCTCTACACTGTTCAAGAGTGAGATTACTTTGTCAGTCATAGTGTTGCTGCTTTTTAGTCTAGGAGGCTACTTTCTTTGGCACCAAGTTCAATCGTCAGCAACTCTCAGCAATGAGAAAGTTTCTGCCAACACCTCTTCTGATATCCAAAATTACACTTCCATGAAGGAAGTTCCGAATTTGCCACAGGGTACATTCAACTTTGGTGGCTCCCTCATTTTTGCATCTTTAATGGCTCAAGGTACACACAAGGCTATCAACCAAACTCACCCAAATTTTATCCTACGCTACACTGAGCCAGTTGACAACCAACCTGGTACTGGTAAAGGAATTGAGATGCTGCTCAAAGGTCAACTGAGCTTTGCTTTGTCCGGTCGTCCTCTTGAGGATGCTGAGTATAAACAAGCAATTGAGCGCGGTTTTACATTGGATCAAGTCGCAGTTGCGATTGATGGGCTTGGCTGTTATACCCATCCAGATATTTCCATTCCTGGACTGTCGGTGACTCAACTCCAAGAAATTTACATGGGCAAAATCACCAACTGGAAAGAAGTCGGAGGACCAGACTTGCGGATAGTCCCTTTTAGTATCAACGTTAAAACAACCGCTTTGCTCAAAACACTTCTTGGTTCAAAAGTTGGCAGTGTTAGCCCTAAGGTACGTTCCAGTCGTGACTACACTGTACTTGTTCGTGATGTTGGCACTACTCCAGGAGCAATTGGTATCGGCGCAGCAATGCTAGTTGTCACTCAGCACACGGTTCGCCCTGTAGCCTTGGCTGCTGGTAACACCAACAAGTATGTACCAGCTATGACTGAGAATCATAAACTGAATATGGCAGCGTTCCGGGATAGCTCGTACCCTATAACCAGGTACTTGTATGTCATCATTCGTCGGGATGGTAGAGCCGATGAACAAGCTGGAGTTGGTTATGCTAATCTGTTGCTGTCTAAAGAAGGTCAACAATTTGTTGAAAAAGCAGGCTTAGTACCAATTCGGTGAACATAATGACTCAGGAAAACTACATATCAAACGAAAACCTAGATTCATTGCTCGGAGAGTATACTCATCCCGAGGGATATCTAGAGTATGTCAGCAGCTTACCGTTTCTTGGTCGTTTGCACTGTTCAACTCGACAAATTGAGGCTGGAAGTTGGCAGGAAATTCTACTTGATTACGAAGTTGGTGCTTCTGGTATTGCAGACGGTGCTTGGATTAAGGTAACGTTCAAATTTTACTCAGACTGGGGACTGTTTCAGAGGGAAGACCCCAAGGGAGCTAATTATCTTTCAGCAGAATACCAAAGTCGCCCTTGTCTTCCTGGTGAGAGTCCTGCGACGGTGCAGTCACTGAAAGTTCGGTTTGACCAGAAGGGACATGAACGTCCTTATCAAAAGGCGATTATTGTAGATATTGTCGATGGTTATATCAAACCAGGTGACCATATTTTGATTCGGTTGGGCGATCGCCGCGCTGGTGGGCCAGGAACAAGAGTACAAACTTTTGTTGAGCAAGGTTTCCGCTTCCGTGCTTACATTGACCCCGTTGGCACCTCTCGCTTTGCCGACATTCCTGGTGATGTCGTGATTGATATTGTGCCAGGATTACCAGCAAAACTTGCAATTGTAACTCCACGTCTGGTTAAGACGGGGGCCACTTTTCCTGTAGTAATACGGGCAGAAGATGTCTGGGGTAATACTTGCTGGGGATTGGGAGGACAACTGCGATTAACAGATTGTAGAACACAACATGAGCAATCGCTTGACATACCAGAGCAAGGTTGGGCGGTGGTAAAAACCAACTTGACTCTGAATGCGGATGAAGAAACAATACTACAAGCGACTCTAGTAGGAACTGAGTTACAAAGCGCTCCCACTCCCATCACTGCAGATAGTAACTTGGCTTACCCTCGTGCCTTTTTTGCCGACCTTCATGTCCACTCCAACAACACAATAGGAACGAATAGTACGGAGTATAATTTTGCCTACGGTAGAGATGTGGCAGGCTTGGATGTTTTGGGTTATACGGCGAATGATTTTAATATTACTGAGGAGCGGTGGAAGGAAGATGTAAAGCTATGCCGGGAGGTGACGCAAGAAGGCGAGTTTCTTTGCTATCCCGGTACAGAATGGTGTGGGAATTCAGCGGCGGGGGGCGATCGCAATATTGTTTTCTTAGGCGACGAAGTGCTATTTCCCTATGATCGCCAAGGAAAGTTGCTTCGCTCTTTTGAGTGGAATGAAGACATGAAAGGAAAGCAACTGCTGCCTGGGGCTTGGCCCGTAGATAAGCTTTACGCTGGATATATCCATAATCCAGAACAGCACCTATTCATCCCTCACATAGGCGGACGACGTGCCATTTTAGACTGGCATCACCCCAAACTGGAACGTCTGATAGAAATTGGTTCGTCTTGGGGACACTTCCCTTGGTTTTACCAAGATGCCATCAGTCGAGGATATAAAGTCGGGGTGTCAGCGAATGGCGATGAACATCGCGGGCGTTGTGGCGGTGGTGTTCCTGGAACAGCGGTTTTTGGAGTGAATGGTGGACTAACGGGGGTGATTTCTCCTTCGCTGACAAAGTTGGATATAAGTCAGGCGCTGCGTTCTCGTCATACTTGGGCGACAACGGGCGATCGCTTAGTCGCTTTACTTTGGTCAGGATCACACATTCAAGGAGATGAATTTCCTGGATCTGATTCAGTGACTATTCACTATCGATTGCTAGGTACCACTGGTTGGGACGAAATTGCAGCACATACCCATAATGGTTTACTCTGGCATCGTAACCTCCAACTTGAAGCAGGTTACGCTGCAAATAAAATTCGCCTGCGCTGGGGTGGTTCACGGATAAAAGACCGCTATCGTTGGGCTGCATGGCGTGGAACCTTAAAATTTTCCAATACATTAGTGCACAACTATCAAGTTAATGGTCTAGAACATCCAGAGGAATATGTTAGACGAGATGGAGCACTCAAACTAGAGTTTTGCTCTGATACCTACGGAGATTCTGATGCGATTGATATGGAACTCTCCGATTTACTCCATGCGCAATTCCAACTCCATGTTGAAATCGATAGTTACATTAAGGTGGGAAGTCCATTACGCCGCAATCCTTATATCCATTGCCCAGAATTTAAGTGGGAATTTTCTGGCAAAGACCTTTTCAACAAAGGAATTTTACGGCAAGAATTGGGAGGAGCAGAACTTTTCATTGCGGTAGAACGCTTAAGTGCAACTCCTATGCCAAGAGATGTTAGTGGCACTTTTACAGTAGAACCTCAGTCGAGTCCTCACGGTTTTGTGCCAATTTATATTTCAGGGCGTCAGGTTGATGATTCCAAAGTTTGGACTAGCCCTGTGTTTATCATGTTTGAGAATTGAACTACCCACACTTGTGCAAGCGGTGAGTGCAGGTAGTTTGTTAGTTAAATTTGCTACTTAAGTATTTGAATTTGGAGGATTTGGTGGTACTTCTGCTGGGGGAAGAACTTCCACCACAGGTGCTGTTTTTTCCTCAGTTTCCGTCTGTGCTTGAGCCGCTTCCACTAATTCCGGCGATGGGGGATTTGGTGGGACTGCTTGCGGGATCACCTCTATAACTGGAGGTGCTGGTGCTTCTGCTGTTGGAGTTTTTGCTTCGGTATCAGTGGTAGCAGGTGGGGTAACTGGTGGTTGCTTTGTGACTGGAGTGCGTCCATCGACAACCTCAACCTTTGGTTTGGCTGTGGGTGCAGGAGTTTGTGCCGTTTTAGACTTTTCAGGTGTCTTTTTACCCACAGTTTGGACTCGGTTTTTCAGCCCTGAAAAACTACCAACAATACTTTTTGGCAATTGAACAAGTTTTTGTGGAAGCGACAACCCAGAGACTTGCTGTTGAATGTTTGTTTTTACTGTTTCAGTGCTGGGTATCTGAGTTTGTTGTATCTTTGGTGTGAGTTGACGACGTAACGACAGCGTTTGCCAGCCAAACCAACCCAAAAGAGCCACACTAGCCACATGACCCAGCAAAAGACCCCCAGTAATGCGTCGGGCAAATATCCATAAGACTAAGGCGTAGAACAGTCCTACACCACTCAAAATAAAATCATTCTTACGGTGGATTTCAGGAAAAAAGAAAGCTGCTATGTAAAGTGCTACACTTCCAAGACCGACAGTCAACGCTAGGATATATGCCAGCATTTTGTGGTTACTCCTTACTGTGTCATTTCACTAGGGATTTGGGATTGAAGATGAGAAATTGGGAGTAGAAGTACTCAGTTCAAAGTATCTAGTCCCCCCATCGTTATAACTAAATAACTAAATATCTCAATTTTGCAAATTTTGCCAGAAAGTTGTTGAATCAGATACAAATTAAAATTTTTTATCTGTGTAGGTTCAATATTTCGGGTATGTTTAAGAAGTCTTAATGTCTTCTTTAGGAGAGAAGCAGAAATCTCGGATTACCCTTGAAGATAAAGAGAATCTGCAAGAGTTAGCCAGAATTTTATGACACAGCAAAGCTTTGGTGTGATTGGTTTAGCTGTTATGGGTGAAAACATCGCTCTAAACGTTGAGCGTAACGGCTTTCCAATCGCAGTTTACAACCGCTCGCGAGACAAAACTGATAAATTCATGGCTGAGCGTGCCCAAGGAAGAAACGTTAAAGCTGCTTTTACGTTAGAAGAGTTTGTGGCTTCTTTGGAACGTCCCAGAAAAATTTTAATCATGGTGCAAGCAGGTAAACCTGTAGATGCAGTGATTGCTCAGCTCAAACCCTTGCTGGACGAAGGCGACATTATTATCGATGGTGGCAACTCTTGGTTTGAAGATACGGTTCGCCGCACCCAAGAACTAGAACCCGCTGGGTTTCGGTTCATTGGTATGGGCGTCAGCGGTGGTGAAGAAGGAGCACTCAATGGTCCTTCACTGATGCCAGGAGGTACACAAAGCTCTTACCAGTATCTGGAGCCAATTTTTAACAAAATTGCTGCCCAAGTCGATGATGGTCCTTGCGTGACGTATATTGGTCCTGGTGGTGCAGGTCACTACGTCAAAATGGTACACAACGGCATTGAGTACGGCGATATGCAGCTGATTGCAGAAGCCTACGATTTACTGAAAAATGCTGCTGGACTTGACCATAATCAACTCCATGAAGTTTTTGCCGAATGGAACACCACAGACGAACTCAATTCGTTTTTGATTGAAATTACGGCAAATATTTTCCCTTACATTGACCCAGAAACAAATTTACCTCTGGTAGATTTGATTGTTGACGCCGCAGGTCAAAAAGGGACTGGACGTTGGACGGTACAGACTGCGTTGGAACTAGGAGTTTCTATTCCGACCATCATAGCAGCGGTGAATGCCCGCATTATCTCTTCCTTTAAACAAGAGCGCGTAGCAGCATCCAAGATCCTCACAGGTCCAACTGGCAAGTATGAGGGAAATACCCAAGAGTTTATCAATAAAGTCCGGGATGCCCTCTATTGCTCGAAAATCTGTTCTTACGCTCAAGGAATGGCTTTGTTAGCTACCGCGTCGCATACGTATAATTTTGGATTGGATCTGGGTGAAATGGCGCGGATTTGGAAGGGTGGCTGTATTATTCGTGCTGGATTTTTGAACAAGATTAAGAAGGCTTTTAGTGAAAATCCAGCGCTGCCTAACCTCCTATTAGCTCCTGAATTCAAGCAGACGATTCTCGATAGACAAGATGCTTGGCGTGACGTGTTGGTAACAGCAGCAAAACTGGGAATTCCAGTGCCAGCATTTAGTGCATCTTTGGATTACTTCGATAGCTATCGTCGCGATCGCTTGCCTCAAAACCTCACACAAGCTCAACGCGACTACTTCGGGGCGCATACCTACCTGCGTCTGGATAAGCCTGGTGCCTTCCACACTGAATGGACACCAATTTCTGAGCAGTCCGTGTCAACTTCAACACCAAGACAATTGGAAGCTAAACTACCAACTACACCTCCAACGTCTTCAAATGGCTAGAGATTTTTAGTTGAAAATTTTGCGGGTGACTCTGAGTTTTTCAGAGTCACTTTTTTCAATTGCATAAAGCACAGATCATTAGACTGAATTTTTTGATCTGATAAAGAAACTGTTACCGAAGCTAAAATCCTGAAATTCCTTTATGATACATATTATCTTTTTTTGTCAATAGGAATAAATTCAGTTTTATCTGCATATTTTTTACTTTAAATAAAAACGTCAAATCCTCTGCCTCACTTCCCGCCTAAATAGTTGTGTTTCCGTTGTCTAAACAGCTTTTGACCAGAAATTCGACAAAGCATTGCACTTTAGGAAGTAGATAACGATTACTTGGAAATATGGCATAAATTCCAACATCATTCTTATCTTCACACTCACAAAGAATGGGAATCAGTTGCCCTGAACGCAACGCCTGATCTGCCAAAAATGCTGACACACGAGCGATTCCCAAACCTGCCAGTACAGCCTCGTACAGCGCTACCCCACTATTGACTGTAAAATTTCCAGCTACCCTAATTTCTCTGAGTCCAACTGGATCGCGAAAGCGCCATTGATTCAAAGTTGTTTTGTATGCATTCAATGCGATGCAGTTGTGATTAGCCAAATCATCAGGAGTCTTCGGTGTTCCATAGCGATCAAGATAAACCGGAGCCGCACAAGTAATGCGGCGATCAGACACTAACCGACGTGTAATAAGTGAAGAATTTGCCAGTTCACTAATGCGAATTGCTACGTCTATGCCCTCACCGACCACATCAACCACATCATCACTCAGCACCAGTTGAATGCTTAAGCGCGGGTAGTGTGCCAAAAACTCAGGAATCCGCGTAAGCAGATGGCGATGGGCAAACATAGTCGAACAACTGACGTGGAGTAATCCTTGGGGCGCTTGGCTGTGCTGTTTTGCTTCGCGATCAGCTTCCTCCAAATCTGCCAAAATGTTGAGACAACGGTTGAAGTAGCGTTCTCCCACTTCGGTCAAGCTGAGGCTACGAGTGGTGCGATTGAACAGACGCACCCCAAGTTGATTTTCAAGCTGAGTAATGCGACGGCTGATTGCAGACGGATTAATGTCTAAAGCCACTGCCGCTTTTGCAAAATTGCCACTGTTGACCACTTGCACAAAGACTTCTAAATCTTGTAGACGACTCATAATTGATGCAATTTGTGCATGAGAGTGGTGTCTAAAAAAGCTATTGTCAGTTTTTTGGACATGAATCTACACTTAGGCTATTGAAGCTCGTTTTGCAAGTCTGCTGTCAACTAAAGTTGTTAAGGTGGCAGCAAAATTTGAATTATTTTCCACACCATAAAAATTATGATTAACCGCAGTAAAAAGCAACAGTCTAGCCGTCGCCAAGTCATTCAAACTGGAATTGCTGGAATTGCTGGAGCCGCTACGGTTGGATTTACGACAAAAGTGAATGCTCAACAGCCTATACCCAAACCCGCAAATTCAAAGAACCGCTTTGCTGGAAAAGTAGTCTTGATCACTGGAGCAACGTCTGGAATTGGGCGTGCGGCGGCGATCGCCTTTGCCCGTGAAGGAGCCAAAGTTGGCTTCTGCGGACGTAGGGAAAACTTGGGAACCGAGGTAGAACAGCAGATTAAGAAGAATGGTGGCGATGCCACTTACGTTAAGGCGGACGTGACGCAGCCCAAAGAAGTTGAATCGTTTGTCAACCGTATCGTTGAAAAATATGGTCAATTGAATGTGGCATTTAACAATGCTGGTGATGTACTTTCAAAGCCACTCCACGAGATCACAGTTGATGAGTGGGACTGGGTTCAGAACACAAATCTACGGGGCGTTTTCCTCGCAATGAAATACCAGATTCCTCACATGCTGAAGCGGGGTGGAAACATTGTAATTACTGCTTCTCAGCATACCGTAGCTACTCGACCAGGTATGGCTGCCTATGCAGCTGCCAAACGAGCACTACTGGGTTTAGTGCAGGCGGCAACACTGGATTATGGACAGCTAGGAATCCGAGTTAACATGCTCTCGCCGGGGATTACGGATACGCCTCTGTTTCAACGGACAACGGGAGGCTCAAAGGAGAAGGTAGAAGCTGCTCGACAATTGGTGGATGGACTGAAGCGGATTGCAACAGCGGAGGAGATTGCCGAAGCTGCGTTATTCCTTGCGTCCAACGATTGTCCTTACATCACGGGTGTTTCTCTCTTAGCAGATGGCGGCATGATGTCTGGGTTGTAGAAATGTTTGAACACTCAGAATTATTTTGAACTTTACAGCAGTAAAAGTTATGCCACAAACCTCTCAACGGATGCGGCGATCGCTCCTTACCTCAGCAATTGCGACTCTGACAACATTTGTTTTGGGAATCGTAACTCAAAAGCAAACACAAGCTCAATCAAATCGCTCAGGCGATCGCTATACTCGCGGCATCGAGACACTCAAGCGAGTTGGGGGTAAAGAGTACGATCGCGCAACTCGCCCACTGGAGCCGTTCTCACCAGATTTAAGCCGGATGGTTGTTGAGCATGTATTTGGCGATGTTGTATCCCGATCCGGACTTGATTTGAAACAGCGAGAAATTGCGACTGTGGCGGCATTGACTGCGATCGGCTCGGTTCGTCCTGCCCTCAAATTTCACATTCATGGAATGCTGAATGTGGGTTGTAGTCCTCAAGAAGTGATAGAAATAATTCTGAATGCGGTCGTGTATGCTGGATTTCCAGCCGCACAAGATGGGATGACGATCGCACGGGAAGTTTTCAAAGAACGTAAAATCCAGTTTCAGCCAGTTTCAGCAAGACCGCAAGGCGATCGCTATCAACTCGGCATTCAGAATTTGCAGCAAACAGAAGGCGATAGAGTCAAAACAATTGCAACTCGGTTTGCAAACCTTGCACCAGATTTACCACGGTTAATCATCGAATTCGCACGTGGTGAAATTTGGAATCGGCGTGGACTCAGCCTCAAATCCCGCGAGTTCGCCACTCTAGCAATGGTGACGGCTCTGGGAAATCAGAGTAATTCGGTTGAGGCTCACGTCGAAGGTGCATTGCGAGCAGGTGCAACTGAGACTGAAATTAAAGAGTTACTGTTGCAAATGACAGTGTATGCAGGGTATCCCAAAACACTGGCTGCTGTTACTGCTGCGCAGCAGATATTTGCAGATCTCAAGCAACGGGGAATTCCTGCTGCCAGTCCGCAACCGGATCTAGAAAGTCGGCGGCAAGCAGAAAGCAATGAAGCGCGTTATCGTCGGGGTTTAGAAGCTTTAAACCAAATTAGCAAAGCATCGGGCGAGGCAGTAGTGAAAAGCTTTGAAGATATTGCTCCCGACCTGGGACGCTATATTGTGGAATTCTCTTATGGTGATGTGTTTTCTCGTCCAAATTTGGATCTTAAAACCCGCGAACTTGCGACCGTTTCTGCACTGACTGCATTGAATACAACTGCCTCAGAACTGCCGCTCGAGGTGCATGTCAATGGAGCATTAAACGTTGGAGCCAATCGTCAAGAGATTGTTGAAGCAATTATGCATATGATTCCCTATGTTGGCTTTGTCAAAGTGCAGCAGGCAATGGCTTTAGCGGAAGCAGCGTTTAAGAAACGAAATGTTTAAGCAGTTAAAAGAGCATTAATCCTTTCATTAATTATGAATAGCAAGAAACGTTTTGCCTTGAAAACTCGAAGCGCGATTCTGGTTCCGAGAGGCTACGCGATCGCATTTATCATCGCCTTCCTGACACTGATCTTAATTTCAACTCAACTCAGTAATGCTCAATCGCTAAAGCAATTACCAAGGTTTGCAGGTCGCTACATTGCTGCCATTTCAGACGGTGATTTTCTTGCTAGTACTTATAGTGATGGTAAGCTACCTGCTCCAGGTGTGAGCGATCAGTTATCGATCTTGACTTTGCCACTCAACGGCAAACAGGAAGCGTTGGCACCGAGAATCGCACAAATCAATGCTTCCAACTCAGTTACCGGAGCACCTTATGCGCTGGCTCTATCACCCGATAGTCGCACAGCTTTTGTCGTTGAAACCCTCGGCGCTATGCCAGTTGGTGCGACTCGCAGAGAACAACTTCCACCCGGAAATCAACTAGTTGCGATCAATCTATCAAATCCGCGTCACCCCACTGTTTGTGGTCGAATGGCAGTTGCTCCCAAACCCGAAACAGTCCACATTCACCCAGACGGAGATTTACTGGCAATTTCAACCCAGACTCCAGACAAAGAAATTATCCTGATTCCAGTTCAAAATTGTCAAATTGCTCAACCCAGCGAATTTTCACTACAACAGTTAGGCATTCAATCTGATCCAGCGCGATTTCAAAATGGATTGTATGTCAGTCAAGTGCAGTGGCATCCCTCTGGGCGCTTCCTTGCTATAAATTTGGATTATCGTGATGAAATTGCCTTCTATGAACTACAGCGTAATCTTCAAGGTAATCTACAACTGATTCCTTGGGGTCGCCCAGTGAAAGTGGGTAAAGATCCTTTTACGGGGCAGTTCACCCCAGATGGACGCTTTTATCTCAGCAGCAATTGGGGGCGCAATTTTGGCGCAGAAGTTAAAACCTTAGAACAGCGGATACCCGAAACGGGAGGAACCGTATCGGTGATTCAACTTGCAGAGTTGAATTCTTCTGCATCCCAGGTTCAGCATCGTGTTGTTTCAACTGCGATTGCCGATAATTCTCCTGAAAGTTTAACAATCAGTCCCGATAGTTCAAAAGTCGTCACTGTGAACATGCGCGGGACTGCCTTTCCCACGAATTCATTTCGATTTACACGTCAAGCGACACTCAGTTTGATGACGCTTGATCCCACCTCTGGTCAGTTAACGAAAATTAATGATTATCCGTTTGAAGGTATCTTGCCAGAGAGCGCAGCATTTGATGCTAGTGGTAATTTCCTAGTTGTGGCAGTGTATGACTATTTCACCCCAAAACCCGAAGGTGGAATCGAGTTTTGGCAAGTCCTTGAAAAGCCAAAACCTAAGCTACAACGTACAGGGTATGTTGTCGATGTCGGTCGCGGTGTCCATCAAGTGTTAGTCGCTCGATCTTAACCCTCTTCTAAGAAACCGTATTTGCTGAGGGTTCAGAAGAACCTGAGTTCGACGAACTAGAAGCTCTCAAAGACTTGTCTAGAAAAGGTTTTAATGAAAAGAACTTACGACTCAGGAGCCAGAAGTCAGAATGAACTTCACCTCGCTGGCAGATAAGTAGGGGGTCGCGCATCCCGATCCAAGTGATTCTGACTCAGGAATTGCTGACTTCTGACTTCTGTTTAATTTCATATGCCTTGCTATGTAAGAATTTCAGCCTCTAAATTCCGTCGAAGTCACGTTATTTTAAAGCTTCACACAAACAGATTTGACCTCAGTGTAAAGTTCTAGCGCATTGTGTCCCATATCTCGACCCCATCCTGACTGCTTGTAGCCGCCAAAGGGTAAAGCAGCGTCAAAGATGTGATAGCAGTTAATCCAAACTGTACCAGCACGCAATTTAGACGCTAAACGATGAGCTTTCGATATATCGTTAGTCCAGATTCCTGCTGCTAAACCATAAGCGCTATCATTGGCTACTGGAACAAGTTCATCCACGTCTTTAAAAGGCATCGCCGTTACGACTGGACCAAATATCTCCTCTTGTACCACCTTCATTGTTTGCTTAGTATCAACCAGCACTGTTGGCTCCACAAAATAGCCCTGATTGCCAATGAGCTGTCCACCCGTAACAGCTTTTGCACCTTCAGCAAAACCTGACTGCATATAGCCATAAACTCGGTCAAGTTGCTCATCAGAAATCAGTGGTCCCATTTGTGTGCTGGGGTCAAGTCCTGGTCCAATTTTAATTTTCTTAGCTTCGGCTGCAACACCTTCCACCACTTGGTCAAAAATATCTTGTTGAATATAAAGTCTTGAACCAGCATTACAACATTGACCATGATTGAAGAAGATGGAATTGGCTGCGCCCTTAATCGCCATCTCTATATCAGCATCTTTGAACACGACGTTGGGTGATTTACCGCCTAGTTCTAAAGAAACCTTTTTGAGGTTACCAGCAGCAGCTTGGACAATTAATCTACCCACTTCAGTTGAGCCAGTAAAAGCAACTTTATCAACATCGGGATGTGCGGCTAGGGGAGCACCTGCAGTTTCACCATAACCAGTCACAATATTGACCACACCATCAGGAAATCCAGCTTCACAGATTAATTCGCCCAAGCGAATAGCTGAGATGGGGGTTTGTTCGGCTGGTTTCAAAACGATTGTGCAGCCAGTAGCTAAAGCCGGACCTAATTTCCATGCAGCCATTAGCAAAGGGAAATTCCAGGGGATAATTTGTCCGACAACTCCAACAGGTTCGCGCACTGTGTAGGCAAAATATTGAGTGCCAGCAGAGATAGGAATCGTATTTCCTTCAATTTTTGTCGCCCATCCTGCCATATACCGAAACAAGTCAACCGCACCTGGCACATCAGCAACACGAGCAACACTGATTGGTTTGCCATTATCCAAGGATTCTAATTCGGCAAATTCTTCCAGGTTTGCTTCTATTAAGTCGGCTAATTTCCAAATGAGTCGTCCGCGTTGTGAAACAGTGAGTTTTGACCAAGGACCATTTTCAAAGGCTTCACGTGCAGCTTGTACTGCTCGATTAATATCTTCGCTCTCACCCGAAGCCGCATGGGCGATGACTTGACCTGTAGCCGGATTATATACAGGAAAGGTTTGACCACTCGCAGACTCAACCCATTTTCCCCCAATCAGTAGTTTCAATGGCTGAGTTAAAAGCCTTGACACTTGGTCGCTGACAGGAATTCCAACTGCTTGTTGAACTAAAGTTGACATATCTATCTCCTTTTTATGAGGGTGTCATTCACTTAACTTGCATTTTTTTAACGTTATGTAAAACCTGTCATTTTTTCCCCACTTAATTTGTAATACACAACTTAAGCCCAGAGAGCTTTTTTTCCATAATTCTTATTAAGTTATGTAGAACCAACTAATGTCATTTCGAGCAGTTTTCAATTGGGTAGAATACAGCTTTTACCTCGTTCCCAGCCTCTGACTAGGAATGTCTATTAGGAGGCTCGGCCTCCCTTACTTGCGGCAAAGCCGCCCCAACGGCATTTCCAGGTGGAACCTGGAAACGAGATTTGATTTTGTGCTACCTGCTTGCATCACACGCCACTTTTAGTTAATTCGTGAATGTGGCTGTTTACATCTGTTGATAAAGATAGACAATACTATATAAAAATTGATAATTTCTGAGCTATAATTGACCTTTTTTATACTTAGCCTTTAATTCTTCCAATTCTTCATCTATTTCGTTTTTACTAGAAGATGGCTGAGGTGTTTGTGGCTGAGGTTGAATATTTTTGCTTTTATTAGAAGATGGCTGAGGTGTTTGTGGCTGAGGCTGAATATTTTTGCTTTTATTAGAAGATGGCTGAGGGGTTTGTGGCTGAGGCTGAACATTATGACCTTTATTGCTTTTGGATTTTCCGCCTTGAAGAAATAAAGTTTTCATTTCCTCTAATTCTGTGTCTATTTGGGTAGTCGCTGGATTTGTAGAAACAGGTGTGGAAATAGGTTTTGATGGAGTTACAGGTTTGAGAGGGGTTACGGGTGTTGCAGGTAATTGCGGCTTTTGGTTTAAGTCTTTGAGGACTTGATCTACAGTTTGGTAACGTCGAACGGGAATGCTTTGCAGCATTTTGTCCAAAATACGGCTCAACTCATTGCTAACTGGGCTTGTGAGATATTGTTGCCAAATCCAAGCATCGTTGTTGATATCGTACAAGTCAAAAGGAGAGCGTTGAGTTAACAGATGAACACAGGTGACACCTAAGCTGTATATATCACTGGCAAAAATCGCCTTTCCTCTGATTTGTTCAGGAGCAACATATTCTGGACTCCCAATACTGGTTCCTGTTCGGTTTAAAGCTGTGTAAGTCGCTTCTTTCGCAGCACCAAAATCTACTATAACCAGATTTCCATTGCTTGATTTGGTGTTTGTACGACGAATAATATTTTCTGGCTTAATATCTCGGTGAATGACTTGTCTCGCATGGCAAAATTGCAGCACTGGTAATAAATCATTCAGCAGTTGCCGAATTTGAGTTTCATTAAATGCACCATTTTGTTGCAATTCCTGGGCTAAGTTCAGTCCGTCAATAAATTCTTGTACAAGATACTGCCGATCATCTTGAGTGAAATAAGCTAATAGTTCTGGAATTTGAGGATGCTTACCCAATTCATCCAAGCGCATTGCCTCTTGGGTAAACAACTCTACTGCTTTCTGAACTGTGCTAGTACCTTGAGCTTGGGGGTAGAATTGCTTAATGACGCAACGTGGTTTAGATGGCTTATCCTCATCTACAGCCAAGAAGGTTCTGCCAAAACCACCCTGCCCTATTGGTTTGATGGCACCGTAGCGCTCTTTAAGCAGTAACTTGGAACCACACGTGTGGCAAAATTTTTCGTGATTGATGTTAACAGGGTTGGGGCAATTAGGATTTAAGCAATAGCTCATGTGACAAATATGGCTTTTGCGTAGCCTTGATACGTTAGTCTACGCTTTCATATGTTTTTATTTTGCCACGTTCAAAGATGATGGAGAATATTGGTCAAAAATATTTTAAGAAGAACTCAGTTGTTAGAAACCAGAACAAGCTAGCCCCTAAGGGGGTGCACTCAAAGGACGTCTTGCTACGCGCTAATGACGCCGTATTTCTACAGGTCTACTTGATGAAATACATTTTTCTTTTTCATAAAATATATAGAATCGTATAATTTTGTTACGATACTTCTGGAGCGCGTAGTGAGGCGCAACCCATTCTGACTTCTAAATTCTGAATTCTTTCTGGGTCAATTTTGAAGTATGGAACGCTGACTTTTTAGTTGGAGGAGTATTTTCCAATCTTGTAAACTATTCTCGGTCCAAAGCCAGTTTTTCGCCAATTCTTTAACCTCAAAATTGACTGGATCATCTTTAACGATCATTTGACGCAGCTTGATGGCTTCATTGAGATATTGCTCGCGTTTTCCTTCTGGTTGCTTGTTTGCAGTTTTATACAAACCAATAGCTAACCCAGCATAAGCTGTTAAAGCATCCCGAGGGACTGGCTTTGAGGACAAAAATGTTGTCGCAGAAGCAGGGGATTTACTCTGCTGCTCTCTGACTGCGAAACTCAACGCTTTAAACCAATAGTCATTTGCCTGGTCAAGTTTACCTTGTGCGTAGTAGGCAAAGCCTAAAGCATTATTATACAAAATTGAGTCTGGTTGAGCCTTGAGCGCACTTTCCCAATAACGACGGGCATCATCGACGCTATATCTATTGTCTCGTATCTGGATAAATTGCCATGCTAATCGCCCTTTAAGGAAATAGACTGATGCGTTGTCTGCAAACTTTTCGGGAATCGCGTTAAGGGCAGCTTGAGCGTTAGGAAGTACATTACGATTAAGCAGTTCTTCCACAGCCTGTAGTCCTGTTTGCAAGTCGCCTTGACTCAATTTGTCGGTGGCGATCGCACTGACAACTTTAGTTTCAGTCGTTTTAAAATTGGCTTGTGGGGTGTTAGGGCTTTGTTGTTGAGACTGAGGATAAATGAGCGGTATTTGTTGATTGTGCGACCACCAATTTAAACCGACAACGGCTGCTATGGCGCAAAGTGCCGTTCCTGCAAGGGCGATCGCACTCACTCCTATAGTACCCCGCGAGACTCTATGTCTTTTGGCTTGTTTCGGTTTTGCTGTTTGTGTCCGCCGAATAGTGCTTGTCTGAGCTAATGGCTGGACACTTGAGTTTTCCCAATCTTCTGGCAAGTCCAGCTCTTGTTGGCGACTCAGTTCACTATTGGAGGGAAGTTCGCGAGGATCTGCGCCCTGCTGTCTACCATAGGATGCGGCTTCACGAACTTCTTCCCACATCCCAGTATCATTTTCCAGCGAAGCTATTTCACCTGAAACTTCTTTATCATCAAGACTATCTTCCCCAAATTGCACAAGTTCCGCTTTCATGGAAGATTGCGAGGATGTGTTTTGTTTATCTAGCTGGCGGAACAAATCTGAAACAATCGCTGAATCCTCTTCATAAGTTGGGTCATCGTACTCAATTTCATCAATCAGGTCGCCCCAAGTTTCTTCCCCTAGCAAGTCTAGATCATCGAATGAGTCTCTTGCCAAAGATGAGGGTAACATATCCTCAAGAGGTAAAGGCATACTGGCGTCGTTTGCCTGCTCTGAGTAAATTATTGCTGATGTCTTTAAAGATGGATTGTATTCGTTAAATAACTCCTCATCTTGAGGTAACGATATTTCTGGGCTAAGATAGCCGTCAAATCCTGGCTGGATATAAAGAATTGGTAGTGCCCAGTACAGTTGGTGGGAACCATAAGCAGCAATTAATCCTTGGCGCATCCGACTCACGCACAAATCCACAGGATACCCGTGAGAAAGGTTGCGATAAAACAATTGTGTTAGCAGTAGTGCTACTTCATCAGGAATGCGTTCTGACATTGCCAAAACACTCCTGATGCCCCGCCTGACCAAGCTTTCTGTCAAATTACGTTCCCCTGTGTCTGTTACCGCACCAGAGGACGTCGCTGCATATGTTCCCAGGCAGGAGTTAAACACTGCCATTTGGATATTATTGTTGACCAACAAGCCTGCCAAGTCGTCACCACAGAGGGTTTCCCTTAAACCAGTTCTGCTACTGACAAGATAAATTTCTCCGCCGTTCGGACCGATGTTACTGTGACCAGAGTAGTGCAGAACGTGGTATCGTCCTTGTTCTAGGGCTTGTGTCAATTCTTCTCGCCCTGGTTGTTCTAACAGGGTCAGTTCTATGTGCGGCAGATAATTGCCGCTTTCCCCAGGCTGAAGTTCCGCTTGGAGTTTGATGGCTTCTTGTTTGAGCAAATCTAGACGCACAAGATCTGTGGGAGAAGCAATTGCCATCAAAACCTTTAGCCCGCCTTCCTCTGCTGGTGCTGGCATACCTGTTGACGGCAAACGAGACGTTCTACCAATGCCATTTTGGTAGCGAGAAAAAGCGATATAAGGTCCAGTCGCAATTGGGCGATCGCCTGCATGCATCACTTCCCAAGGAAGACGTGCTAATTTAGTATCTTTGAGCCCTAATCGTAAACGCAACACCTGTTGGTGGTTTTGGGCTATTCCTTGTGCCGTAATCCAACTATCTCTGAGAGTGCCTTGAAACAGTGCATTATAAAGTTGCTGACCCAACGCTACCAAGTTGACGGAGTTTCGTGCTAGAGCATCTCCCTGTAGCACCGACTTCAACGGGTCATTCATCAAATGTCCCGCAGCCGTTAACCAATCAGCCACAGGCCAAGTCACCAGTTCTTCTGCTAATGGCACCCCAGGCGCGACTTGTTCCGTGCGCACCAAGTAGTCATTTTGCCCTACTGGGGTTACGGAAATGTGAAATTCCTGGGTCACAACTGCTCCTGTTTGCCTCCTAAATCCGGTTTGAAACCTGAAAGTTTCAAGTCGATGTTTTGCTTTTTCTTATACCTTAGATGCATCCTGGCACTGATTGTTTCTGGTTCGTGTCGTTTTGCTCATCAGTTTTAAGCTGTAAGGATTCACGGATCCACGAGTCATAATTCATGCTGTCTTATCTTACGACTAGTTTAAAAGTATCGCTTTGATTGCTTCAACCTCTGGAGTATCGCAACAGAAAAAATTCTTGGTTCATAAAACTACATCCCATAGATTGAGTTCTTATATTACAATTTTAAATTCTGAACCAATCTTCTTTCATAACTTTATCCGGATCTTGTCAATTTAGCCCAGAACTTTCTTACTGGTAGATGCACCTTGATCTTTACTCCCATGTAGGCTAACACCTTTTGGGAGTTTTTCTGTCTTTACTGATTTTATTCTCAAGCTAGGAATAGGGGGGTTTCGGGTCTTTTGGAAAAATCATTTACCGACACCTCTACACCCAAATTAATTTTGTGCTGATCATTAACTCATTTGTTCACACCCTGTAAGTTTTATTGATCACTCACAAAAAATCCCAATTATTTTTCTATACAAAATCATCCGGAGAAAGTCGTTATCTCTAGAACATAGTATTGGTAGATGCACCCTGATAACTGACACCCCTAGTGGACTTTCGGCTACTTGGGGTTTTTTTTATTTTTAGTGGATGTTGAACTTTCACTACAGAATTACTGATAAAAATCTTTTTTTTCATCTTCTGCTTTTCTTTCACAGTAGATAAAGGCAAAAATTTGACTCTATTTTGCAGAATTTATCCGGAGAAAGTCGTTATCTCTAGAACATAGTATTGGTAGATGCACCCTGATAACTGACCCCTAGTAGACTTTCGGCTGCTAGGGGATTTTTCTGGCTGATACAACTATAGCTTTCATTTTCGCGCTTTTTTTCTCAAATACTTAGTTATTTTTCAAACACAAAAATCAGCAATGCATCGTCATAACTCACTTCTTTAATCGGCTGCCAGAAACCGAGATTATATTTATTTTTAACACAAAATACATTTTATTTATTTAGTTTTTTAGGAAACATAAAATCTCTAGATGCACCCTGATAACTCACTTCCCTAGTTGGCTACTCGCTGCTGGGGATTTATTTTTTTATACAAAAGCAGTGATATTTGGCGGTTTTTGTCCGGAACACCCTAGTTATTCATAGAACATAGAATTGGTAGATGCACCCTGATAACTCACTTCCCTAGTTGGCTACTCGCTGCTGGGGATTTATTTTTTTTGATACTAAAGCGGTGATATTTAGCGGTTTTGTCCGGAACACCCTAGTTATTCATAGAACATAGAATTGGTAGATGCACCCTGATAACTCACTTCCCTAGTTGGCTACTCGCTGCTGGGGATTTATTTTTTTACACGAAACAAGCGATATTTAGCGGTTTGCACCGAACTAGGATCTCGCTGACTGGTAATATTTGGTATTCTTCTATATTATGTTATTTCACAAGCTAGTGTTAATAGTTCGAGAGTTTTGACTTCCTCCCACCGTTAACCCTTGGGGCAAGTGTGAGGGATTCCAAAAATCACTATTTAAGTCGATCACCGCCAAACGGAGTACCGTTATAGTGGGAGGCTTCTTATGGAGATCGTCCTAAACGTTGAATCACTGTAAAGCTCTGAACATATCTAAACATTGCTGTTCATTTTCTTTATTTTCTTTTTCAAGGACTGAATGTATTCTCGCAACACATCACTTTTATTCAAATCAACTAGCTGACAATATAGCTCTAGTGTTTTTAATTCGTCTGCTGTAATCCGAATCTCTAACCTTTCCGTTTGTTTAGCCATTGACATGCCGTGCAATTATACGTACAATAATCGTATAAAACAAAAATATAATCTGCAATGTACGCCATCAAAGTAGAGCTAAAACTAAATAATAAAGAGCAAACTTTGATGCGTAAACATTCTGGTTATGCACGTTTTGTTTATAACTACGGCTTGGCACTGACACAGGGTTTGCACTCTGCTGGAGTAAAAGGAAGTATCACTAAACAGATAAACGAAATAAAGAAAGTATTCACCAACTACACCAAAAAGCAACCAGAAAATCAATGGATGAACGAGCTATCGTCCAAGGTTTATCAACGAGCTTTTATGGATTTAGGACAGGCTTACCAAAGATGGGCTAAAGGGTTATCTGGTAAACCTGTCTTGAAATCGAAGAAGAATGGAGATTCGTTTACTGTTTACGACAGCAATGGCAAGGTTTTAATCTTGTTTGGCAAAAAGATAAAGATTCCGACTTTAGGGACTTTTCGTCTCAAAGAAGCGAACCCGTGTTCGTACTGCACGCAAACTTTTACTATCAGTCGCCAAGCTGATAAATGGTACGTATCTTTTGCAGTAGATGCTGATAGAATACCGCCAACTTATCACCCACAAGAAGCGGTAGGAATTGATTTAGGCGTGAAATGTTTTTGCACCCTCAGTGATGGTTTCCAAATTGAAGCCCCCAAGCCTTATAAAAGAGCGAAAACCAAGCTAGCCAAGGCACAGTGGCGAAATCGAAATAAGCAATCTGGCAACCGTCGCCAAGGAATAAAACAGTCGAATAGAGCAAAGAAGTTTTATAACTCTATTGCCAAGAAACACGCTCGAATCGCCAATCAACGCCAAGATTTTCTGCATAAGACGACAACAGATATAAGCTGTAAGTTTTACCGGATTCGGATAGAAGACCTAAACGTTTCAGGAATGCTGGCTAATAGAAAACTTTCGTCAGCAATTTCTGATTTAGGATTTTACGAATTCCGTCGTCAACTAATCTACAAGTCTGAATTTTTCGGAACCAAGGTAGAGTTAGTTGACAGGTGGTATCCATCGTCAAAACTATGCTCAATCTGCGGGAACAAGCACGATAATCTGAAACTTTCTGACCGAGTTTATCAGTGTCAAGATAGATCGTGCTTGGCTCACACAATAACGATGGATAGGGATTTGAATGCGGCTTATAACTTGTTGAACGCACCATTGGATTTTGTACGGTTGGCTCAACCGGAAGTGACGCTCGTAGACAAGAAGTAGCCGACTACCTTGGCTGAAGCGAGAAATAAACCGCATTGTTCAGCAATGTATAAGTTTTATGGAGCAGTTAGGTAAATCTATGAATTTAGCTGTCATCAAGTTTTCTTCCGAAGACTGCGGTCTCTGCCACAAGATGTCTTTCTATGACAAAAAGGTGACAGAGGAATTGGGTTTGGAATTTATTGACGTGAAAATGCAGGATACAGCGACTTATCGGAAGTATCGTCAGATTCTGTTGACTCAATACCCTGATAAGTCACAGATGGGATGGCCCACCTACATTATTTGTGATTCGCCAGAAGGAGAATTTCAGATTTTGGGCGAGGTCAAAGGTGGTCATCCCAAAGGCGAATTTAGAAGTCGCTTGCAAGAAGTTCTCAATTCACCAGCGTCTAAGGAGAGTTAATCACCTCAAAAGATTTTACTTCTAGCACTGGACCAATCATTGCAGCAGTCATAACATCTTCACGCACAAGTCCCGTGACTTTTGCTTTCTGTCCTTGTTTGAGTAAATTTTTGTCTGTTCCTCTAAGGATTTCATATGTATCACCCTTATCACTAACTAGCGCCCAAGCCCCAGTACCAATATGACGACGTTCAACGGTACCTGTAACTGTGATGCTCATATTCGTAAAACTACTCCTAATGGGTGAGGAAGTGAGGGAGTCAGGGAGTCAGAGAGTGCGGGAGTGATTTCTCCCCTTGCTTCTGTTGCTTCCTCGTCTCCCCTATCTGGTGTTTAAGCTGGTTGTTCTTCGTTTTTGACAGCTAAACGAGCTAAACCGAAACATAACACGGCATTAACGATGAGGAACATACGGGCTAAGATACCACTGCCCAATCCCCAAACTGCAGGATCTAAAACTGCACTTACCGCTAAACACGCTGCTACACCTAGTGATGAACCGATGGCAAACCACTTCCATTTAGGATTTCCTAGCAAAAGCGCCATTAAGCCTAAGGGAATTAGTACGCTGGCAAACAGTGGGTTAAAAGCATCTGTTCCTTGAAGGGTATTGCCTAATTCAGGAATAGAACTGCCTAAGACACGGAAAGGCCATTGGGGAAGGTCAAAAATATAGATCCCCTTGAGAAAGAATAATCCAGAACTACCAGTGATCAATCCCCAAGACAAATTCCAACCCCAGCGGAACGGGAAGTAAACCCGTAAAAACCAAGCGAGGAGATAGGAACCGACGACCATCAAAATCTTGGGTAACAGCGCTATAGCACCGCCATCAATCCAAAAACCGGGGTTGAGATAGCCGCTATCCCGTAGCCAACGGAAGAAGTCTTGGAAAGAAATTTGCCCTTGAGTGGCTAATTGCACTGCAGCTTCTGCGTTGAGTTGTCCAGCGCCATAGTAGTTCAAACTGTCATCTTGAACACTTCGTGCTGACTGCTTGAGGACTTCGAGGATTTGGTCTGGTTCTTTGACGCCAGAGGCTTTTACTAATGCAGCAACACCAGCAACGTGGGGGGCTGCCATGCTTGTCCCCTGGAAGCCCATAAACACTCCAGTGCCTTTGTTATCCGGGTCGATGGTTTCTTGGAGAATCTTGCCTGCATCACTACCACCGGGGGCGGAGATGTCTACTCCGGCACCAAAGTTAGAATAGGGTGCGCGATCGCCATCTGGACCAAATGCCGAAACCCCAATAACATGGGGATAACGTGCTGGGTAAGAAGCGGAGTTCTGATTTTCATTACCAGCAGCAGCAATGATGATGACTCCTTTTCTATGTGCATAATCAATTGCATCTTTCATCAGGTGACTTTCACCGCCACCGCCTAAGCTCATATTAATGACATCTGCACCGTTATCAGCAGCAAACTTAATCGCTGCTGCGATATCAGCAACAGTACCACCGCCATACTCATTCAGAACTTTGAGAGGCATCAGCTTGGCTTCGTAGGCAATTCCAGCTACCCCATAGCTGTTGTTAGTCGATTGGGCAATCGTACCAGCAACGTGAGTGCCATGTCCATTGTCGTCGTTGGCTTCTACTCTGTCGTGAACAAAGTCGTAACCGGGGACAAATTCTGTCTCTATGAGATCACGAACGCGAGTGACGCCGCTATCAATCACTGCAACCGTAATGTCTTTGCCTTTGGTTTGAGTCCACGCGCCTTCAACATGAATATTGTGGAGATTCCACTGCTTGCTGTAATAGGGGTCGTTGGCACCTTTGAATGCTGGTTTTGCTTCGTCAGCCTCTTGTGAGGGATCTAATAATTCTCCCAGCCAAGTTGCTTTACCTGGTTTTGGAATTTTGTAGATATAATTTGGTTCAATAAAATCCATTGCTTGGGCAAGTGGCGACTTTTTCAATTCTTTGAGTCGCTGCTTATCCCCCTTGACGATATAAACATTGTCCTTGGCGGAATATTGATTATCTAGTTCGGGAGTGACGTTGTACTGTTGAGCAATAGTTTGCAGGTCTTGCTGCAATACCTCTTTGGGAATATCTTCCCGAAAATTTAGGACTATTGTTTCAAACTCCCCTTTGGCTGCAAGTCCCTGAAAATTCATAAAATTAAACAAGGCAACGCTCAGCCCGATGACAAATAAGCAAAATAATATTAACTTTCTCATTTCAAACCATTACCGCTTTTTGCCAGTTTGCTCACTACCATAACTCATACAAGCCCTTTGGTGGTGCATCTGGCACTAAACTTAGGATTTTTATACAAACTGGAGGACAATTTTTCAAAGATGGAACGTGGTCTTTTATGGTTACCCCTGTTATTCGCATTTTTTTGGTTGGCTTGGCAAGGTTCACAGGAGTATCAAAAGATAGAAGCATACCGTACTTGGGCGGAACAATTTGAACAAGCTAAGTATGATATTTACGCAGTTTTGGGTCACAAAGATAACAATATAACTTGGGGCAAACCAACGCCAAAAGGTCCAATCAAGTTAGAATCATTTTCTTTGCTTGATGTGCAAAGCATCACCCTTTTGGTAGACTCAAAACAAGTAGAAGTAGAAAAACCACCCGAAAAAGGTCGTACTATTGAGTTGGAATTTTTATTTTCCGAACCAGACAAAACAGTACGTGTTCCTTTTACAGAGATTCCTTTAGCCGCAGAATGGGGTAAATATTTGCAAAGTCAATTGCAAAGCCTTGAAAGTTAAAAGTCTAAACTTAAAAACCAAGAACAACCACCATTAACACCAGATGGGGAAGTGAGGGAAGTTTCCTTCCCTCCCTCCCTCCCTCTCTCCCTTTCTCCCCTTACCTATGAACTCCCAAACAACATCCACGGTGCCCGTTGCTTTAACTATCGCCGGATCTGACAGCGGTGGCGGTGCGGGTATTCAAGCAGATTTACGCACTTTTGCCTTTCACTGCGTTCACGGAACAAGCGCTATCACCTGCGTGACAGCACAAAATACTTTGGGGGTGATGCGGGTTGATCCTATACCACCAGAGGCTGTTGTGGCACAAATTCGCGCCGTGTATGAAGATATAGGCGTCCAAGCGGTCAAAACGGGAATGCTAATTAACAAGGAAATTATTACCGCTGTAGCTGAACAGGTGGAGGCTTTACAAATTCAAAACTTAGTCGTCGATCCAGTGATGGTTTCTCGCACAGGGGCACAATTACTAGATAATGATGCTGTGAACACTCTGCGTCATTTGCTCATTCCTAAGGCTGCTATTGTGACACCAAATCGCTATGAAGCCCAGATTTTAAGCAGTTTACCAATTAATTCACTAGATGATATGAGAGCAGCAGCTCAAATGATTCACAGGAATGTACGGGCAAAGGCTGTTTTAGTCAAGGGTGGAGGTATGCAAGGGAATTTGCGTGGTGTTGATATTTGGTTCGACGGACATAAGATGGAAACTTTGACAACAAAACACGTAGAAACAAAAAATTCTCACGGTACTGGTTGTACTCTGTCTGCGGCGATCGCCGCCCATCTTGCACTTGGAAGCGACTTGATAACAGCAGTACGACAGGCAAAGGAGTATGTCACCTCAGCCCTTTCTTACGCTTTAGATATTGGCAAAGGACAAGGTCCTGTGGGACACTTCTTTCCATTATTGAATAAGTAAGGGAGTTACAAAGTAAGGAATGACAGAAGTTGCAAAATCGTTTAAACTTCTTTTTTACCAACATTCCTTTTTAAGTTCATACTTTACAAATTTATATTCGATTTTTGATAAACTTGTATCTTTCTCCTCTTAAATTGTAAATTAATCATTTTTAGCTTCAAGAATATCTTTCTATTATTCTTGGGCATACTTTCACCAGACTAATTGTCTCTGGTAGCAAATTCGCTTAACTGACTGACATTAAATTTTGGTTGAAATTTACCAATGCGAACAATCTCAAATTCAGTTCACAGCAATACACCAACAGGAAATACACAAGTCTATTCTCCCTCTGTACCGCTTTCTGTCTATCGGGACTTGGCAACAGAGTTGCAAACTGTCCAAGGAAAGTTAGACACTCTCAATGCTCATAATCAACAAGTCGTAAAAGAAAATCAATTACTTCGGCAAGAAATTACCAAAGCTGTTGAGTCTGTTTCGCGCTTGCAAAAACTGGTTGATTCACAAGCCAAGATTAATTTTTCTCAAGCTTACCAAGCATCTTCTGATTCTAGAACCCAAACAAAACCACCTATTACTGAAGTAGGTTCTAAAGAGCAAGTTTCGCATCCGCGTGCTTTTTATCCAGAAAATTTCCAGACACCTGTTTTTTCCCAAAAAATAGAAATTCCAAGTTCCATTCCAGAACCAGTGTTTATAGAAGAACAGCAAGTTAGCTATGATTCTTACAGGGAATCAGAGCCTTTACGAATTAAGGGCTGGTGGTTAATAATAGGTATCTTGTTCATTATTGCTCTTGGTTTTAGTGCTGGGTATTTGGTTGTACGCCCTTTACTTCAAAGTCATAGTCGTTAAGTCAAATCATTCTTAAACTCAAAGTGTGAAACATCACACTTCATCTTTGTTTAAAAGTTAAATAAGCTACGAAAAAATGATAAATTGAACGTATAAACCTCATAGAATAACTGAAAAGATGATTAAGGTAGATAATGCTTATACCAAATCCGCTTTTATAGTCTCCTTTTTCCCCTAAAACAGGTGGAACTAAACGAGACTTGTCCAAAAGTCGTGCAGACTAATGGAAAAAAGAAAGTATCCGGATTTGGTATTACTAGTTTTACTTTTCAAATGATAAGTAAATCATCTACTGTTAAGTCATGTGGCAAGTGATTCAATATTTATTTGAGGTGACGTTGCTAAGCTAATCAGCATGCTGATTGCAGTTTTTTGTTAAGACTATCTACGGTTAACAGTAACTTTTGACTTTTGAATCTTAACAAATCTCACAAGTTAAATCTGCAATCTGTAACAGCAAACGCAAAAATGTTAGACACTGGATCTGCTTTGATAGATAAACGTAGAAGTTGGGAGAAAAGAAATGAGAAAAGTAGAAGCTATTATCCGTCCCTTTAAGCTTGATGAGGTAAAAATTGCCCTCGTAAATGCTGGTATCGTTGGTATGACTGTGTCAGAGGTACGGGGTTTTGGACGTCAAAAAGGTCAAACAGAACGCTATCGCGGTTCTGAGTACACAGTTGAATTTTTGCAAAAACTAAAAGTGGAAATAGTTGTTGAAGACAACCAAGTTGATATGGTTGTTGATAAAATTATCGCAGCTGCTCGCACAGGTGAAATTGGTGATGGCAAAATCTTCATCTCGCCAGTTGAACAAGTTGTGCGAATTCGTACCGGGGAAAAGAATACAGAAGCTGTTTAACAGTTATCAGTTATCAGTTATCAGTACTTATTGCTCAAAAATAACGGATAACTGTTCAGCGTTCACTCGTTTCATAGTTAGAAGTTAGTGGTTAGTCGTTAGTCGTTTATAGTGAAATAAAATTCAACCAACAACTAACAACTAACAACTAACAGTCAGTGTTATTTAAATGAGGCAACTTTTGAAGTAAAGATGCAAAAGCTTTGCCTCTATGGCTAACTGAACGCTTTAACTCTGGCGTCATCTCAGCAAATGTCAATTGCTTTTGTTGAACGTAAAAAATTGGATCATAGCCGAAACCGCCATTTCCACGAGGCCTGTAGAGGATTTCACCACGACAAACCCCTTCTGATTGTAAAGCGATTGTACCATCTGGACGAGCGATCGCCACAACACAAGCAAATTGAGCTTGCCGATTTGGTGTGTCGCCTAATTCCCGCAACACTCTGGCAATTCGCTCTTCATCAGTTTTGCCATAACGTGCAGAATAGACTCCTGGTGCACCATCAAGGGCATCCACTTGTAAGCCAGAATCATCAGCGATCGCCCAGTTTCCTGTTGCAAGTGCTACTTGGGATGCTTTTAAGCAGGCATTAGCACTAAAGGTATCTCCTGTTTCCTCGATTTCCAATTCTTCAGGCTTGAGAGTTAAGTCCCAACCAGAATCAGTTAGGTAAGCTTGCATTTCTTTCAACTTACCTGGATTTCCTGTCGCTACTACGAGTAATGTCATAAGTCAGTTAACAGTTAACAGTTAACAGTTAACAGTGATCACTGACTTATGACAACTGATATTACTCTGCCCAGTCTTTTGCCCAAGCTAGAGTTTGATGTACTTGTTGAAGTGTGGGGGCTTCGCAGTACAGGCGTAAAACGGGTTCGGTACCGCTAAAACGAATCATTAACCAACTGTTGTCGGCTAAGCGGAATTTGTAGCCATCAATTGTCTGGCAATCAATGACTGGTTGTCCAGCTATTTGTGTTAAAGGTTGGGTTTGCAGTTGTTGCAAAAGACGCGATCGCACTTCCATGCTGGCAAGGGGTAAATCGATGCGATCATATGCGGAGGTAAAATCTGTTTGTTGTTGTAAATGGCGATAGTAATCACCTAAATCTAGCCCAGATTCCACGATCGCTTCTAGCACGTACAATGCTGATAAAAGTGCATCGCGTTCAGGTATATGGCTTCCGTACCCAATTCCTCCCGATTCTTCGCCACCCAACAAAACTTGTGCTTCTAACATTCTGTCAGCAATGTATTTATAACCGACGGCTGTTTCAAACACTGACAAGTTGTGGAGTGCTGCTAGGCGGGGAATCAAGTCAGAACCACTCACAGTTTTGACTATTTCGCCTTTGAAATCGCGGCGTAGGGTTAAGTGGTCGATTAATATTGGGATTAAGATTTGTGAACTTAGGAAATTGCTGTCTCCATCAACAGCGGCAATCCGATCGCTGTCTCCATCAAACACCAACCCTACCGCTAAACCTCCTGGATTCGTCTTTTGGTGATTTTGCATCACCTCAAACAGATGCGAAAGGTATTTGGGTAGTGGTTCTGGTGCGCCGCCACCAAACAGGGGATCACGATTGCTGTTAATTTCTTTGATCTCATTGCCAAGTAGCATTGCCAATCCACCAGCAGCCGCGCCATGCATCACATCGGCAAATACTGTGAGTTTGCCTGCAGCTATAGCATCGCGGATTTTTGCAATTTTGACTTTACCTTCGAGTGCTTGACAATAACTGCCCCAGGGGTTGAACTTCTCTATTTTGCCTGGAGTTGATGCGGGTGGTAGTTCGTCTGATAAAAGTGCTTCTATCTGCTTGGTAACTTCTGGCGGTGCAGAACCACCAAAAGCACTTTTGACTTTTAATCCCAAATATTTGCCTGGATTATGACTCGCGGTAATTACGAGTGCACCCAAAGCATTTTGTTCCTTCGCCGCCCAACTAAAAGCTGGAGTTGGGGCATAAGTATCCGTGAGTAGTACATCAAATCCAGCAGCACAGACAACATCCGCAACTTTATGAGCAAAATCTTCTGCCATAAACCGTCGGTCGTGTCCGACAATAATTGTACGGTTACCTGTTATTTTCCCGTATGTATCAAGTAAAACTTTTGCGGCAAGTGGCGCAACTAAGGCTACACGCTCAAAGGTGAACTCATCGGCAATGACGCCCCGCCAACCGTCTGTACCAAATTTGACTACGTTAGCTGCTACTGACATTGAGGTATCCCTACTTTCTAACAGTGGATTCTAGCATTCACACAGGGCACCCGGTAACAAGACTTTTAGTATAAAAAGTGCAATAGTAATTATGATACTATTGATGACACAGAAAGAACTAAATGTGTTCCTAACTCATTCAAAGTTTGCAAACTTATCTGTTGCCGAAATCAAAGCGCTGAGAATTCCTGGTTCACTCATTGAATGTCCAGCATCCGGGACAACAACAAATTCAGCTTCTTCCCAAGCACGATGTAATTCCCAAGCCGAGATCATCGGACAAACAACATCGTAACGTCCCTGAACAATCACAGCAGGAATATGGCGGATGCGCTCAACATTTGAAAGTAATTGATTTTCTGATTCAAAAAATCCTTTATTAATAAAATAATGACATTCAATTCGTGCAAATGCTTCTGCAAACTCATTTGTGGCAAATTTTTGCATCAGTTCAATGTCTAGAAACAATCGACTTGTACTCGCTTCCCAAATTGACCAAGCACGGGCTGCTTCCAACCGAGTTTGTGCATCTGAACTGGTTAAGCGTTTGTAGTAAGCTGTGAGCAGATCTTTACGTTCTGTAGGCTCAATTGGTTTGAGATATTCTTCCCAAGCATCAGGAAAAATATAACTAGCTCCCTCTTGATAGAACCATTGCAATTCTTTATGCCTTAACATAAATATGCCGCGTAAAATGAGTCCTGTGCATCGAGAGGGATGAGTTTGACTGTAAGCTAATGCTAGAGTGCTTCCCCAACTTCCACCGAAGACAACCCACTTTTCTATACCCAAATGCGATCGCAGCTTTTCAATATCACTAACCAAGTCCCAAGTGGTGTTCTCCCGTAGTTCTGCATGAGGGGTACTTTGACCACAACCACGTTGGTCAAACATTACAAGACGCCATTTTTCTGGATTGAAATATTGTCGATAAAACGGCGGACATCCACCTCCAGGTCCTCCATGTAGCAAAACAATTGGTTTGCCATGTGGGTTGCCTGACTCTTCAAAATGAATGGTGTGCAGGTCAGAAACCTTTAACTTGCCTTGTTTGTAAGGTTCGATGGGTGGGTAAAGTTTTTGAATTCTTTGCATTTGACCGCCTAAATTATGGGACTAGTATATTAAATTACTTTAATTTTGGAGAATTTTCATACTAGATCTCATGATCTATGCTGAACACAGGGAGTAAGCAAGGATTTTATGAAAAAACTTTTCTCACAGATGGCTGTTGCCATTGTTGCTTTGGTTTTGTGCTTCACAACAGTACTAGGCTTGCCGACTAGGGCTGAGGCTAGCGTCAATACTAGTCCACGGGGAGTAGTGATTAAAGACATTTTCTATAAAGGGGTCGTAAAACAAACAGAATCAGATGAATATGTTGAAATTACCAATCAGGGACTAGCAAAAGTAGATCTATCAGCGTGGCGACTCAATAGTGACGATGGTCGGCAAAACTTTTATTTTCCCAAAGAAACGCTACTGACACCAGGAAAAAGTTTGCGAGTGTATACCAATGAGATACACCCACAAACCGGGGGTTTCAGTTTTGGCATCAAGCGAGCAGTTTGGAACAATAAAGGGAGTGTGGGGCTACTGTATGATGCACAAGGAAATCTGGTGGATAGCTTCAGCTATGGTAATAAGAAAACCGAAAAAGCAACTGTTGTCTCAAAGCAGCCACAAACACCACAAAGTAGCCCTGCTAAGTGGTTAACACAAAACAATAAAAATTCATAAATATAAAACCTCCTTAAGAGAATTCTCATTAAGGAGGTTTTATACCAGTCAAACAGATTAACAGCCTGAAATGTCCTTAGAAATCATCCAGAAGCTGTCAGCATATCTTTACGTTCTGTGTAGCAAAACCATTGGTTTGCCATGTGGGTTGCCTGACTCTTCAAAATGAATGGTGTGCAGCTCAGAAAGCTTTAACTTGCCTTGTTTGTAAGGTTCGATGGGTGGGTAAAGTTTTTGAATTCTTTGCATTTGACCGCCTAAATTATGAGACTAGTATATTAAATTACTTTAATTTTGGAGAATTTTCATACTAGATCTCATGATCTATGCTGAATACAGGGAGTAAGCAAGGATTTTATGAAAAAACTTTTCTCACAGATGGCTGTTGCCATTGTTGCTTTGGTTTTGTGCTTCACAACAGTACTAGGCTTGCCGACTAGGGCTGAGGCGAGCCTTAGTTTTTGTTAATTCGTCTAGCGGGTTCCGACTGGGAAAAAGTCTTGACTTTTTTTGTCCCAAATTTAGCGCTCACGGTTACTCGTTCTATTAAGGCTGGCTCATTCCCTAGCCCCAACACATTGTCAACAGAGAAATTAAATCAGCCCTACTTTTGAAAAAGCCAACTTTGCAGCACCTGCTATACCAGCAAAGTTGCCTAACTTTGCTGGTAATATTTGTAAACCCAGACGTGAAGTCAGCTGCACTCTCCGTTCAATTTCTGCTTTGACTGATGGTATAAAAAACTCAGCACTTGCACTCATTCCGCCACCAATGACAACAGCTTCTGGCGTCAGCACATAAATCAAGCTGGTCAATCCAATGCCTAAACATCTACCATATTCTTGCCAAAAAGTCAATGCTTTTGTCTCTCCTGCTTTCGCAAGAGCGCACAGTTCTGCTGGTTCTTTCCCCGTACAACGACGAATGGCACTGACTGACAAATGCTGCTCCAAAGAGCCTTGATTCCCACTATTACACATTGGACCATCTGGATTGAGGGTGATTAATCCCAACTCACCTGCTGCGCCCAGATGACCAATAAAGAGTTTACCATCCAAGATAATTGCACCACCCACTCCAGTTCCTAAAGTGAGTAGAATGAAATTTTGAAAGCGGCGACCTACTCCCAACCAAGCTTCTCCCAACCCTGCACAGTTAGCATCGTTGGCGATAATGGTAGGTTTTCCTGTCTTTGCTTCCAGCCAGTCGGCTAACGGAACATCATACCATCCTGGCAAGTTTATGGCGACTTTGGCAATACGTCCTGCTGCATCCGCTGGTCCTGGAGTCCCAACACCAATAGCAATTGTATGACTTTGGTTGTCAACTTGAGCGTTAGCGGAACGTTCCAGAATGGAAATCGCATCTACCATTGCGAGCATAACCGCCTCTGGTGTTGGTGGTTGCGGCGTTGCGACAGTTAACGATTGTAAACAAGTCCCATCTCTAGCAACACGCCCCAGCTTGATTGCTGTTCCACCTAAGTCAATGCCAATGACTTGAGAATCTGCCACTTTCAAACCCTTCACAATTAACAATTCAAAATCACCGTAAGCGCAAGCGCACGCTAAGAGCGAACGCGCACCGTCTCCGTAGGAGATACAAAGCAGCGTGCCCGTAAGCACAAAGCGCACACTGAGTCCCAAGGGGACACGCTACGCGAACGTGAACGCGCAGCGTGTCCGTAAGGACTTAGGGCATAGATTTGGAGCCTCGCTCCGCGTAGACGCGTAGCGGCTTCTCGTAAGAGTGGAGCTATCGCTTACGGAGGAAACCTCCCGCAGTCGCCACAACGGTCAAAGCTCGTCGCTTGGGTTGCTTCCCCCGACAGACTTTGGGGGAACCCCAACGCCCTTCGGGTTCGCCAGTCGCCTACGGAGGGAGACCCTCCTGCAGCGCTGGTCTCACCAGATCCCTCTGTCGGGAAACCCTCTCCGTTTGCGTAGCGCCCCCTTCGGGGCTAGTTGCCACAACGCGGGGAACCCGACGCCAGATCCCTCTGTCGGGAAACCCTCCTGCAGTACTGGCTCCGCAAGGCACAACTCTTGGCAGGACTGGCTCCCTCCGGGTTCACCAGTCGCCTACGGCGGGAAACCCGCCTGCAGCGCTGGATTCACCGCAAGGCGCTGCTCTGCGCTCCAACTTCTCTCAAAATTCAAAATTAAGCAGAATATTTGGCAACGGATGAGTAGATTTTTGCAAAAATCTAGTTTGGGACGATTGAGAACCACAGATGGAGGAGGCAGTTTCAGTCCGGGTTGAAATCCCCGTTTTAAACTGTCTTCAATGCTTGAATTTTATTAGCGCACCGGGACGCAATCCATGCGTGAATTTTGAATTGTTAACTGTGGTTCTGTGATTTAAAGAAATTGACTTTTGCAAAAGGCAGGATGAGCAAATGCTCAACAAACAATCTGCGACATCGGCGAAAAAATTTTTTGCCACCGCTGCCAAATCTGCTACTTTATTTTTTACCCGTTTTGCTACCAAACATTTCTACATTTTTACTAGTCTTTGGTGCGGGTTGTAAAGTAGCGACGGTCAGGGGATTAAAATTAGGGTTACCCTCTAAAGATGCGACTGGCGCACCTCTTAAAACACCAGTTAGGGCAACGGAAAGCATGAAGCCACCAGCAGCGGCAGCAATTAAAGAAAAATGATCTTTCACACAAATCTCTCAATGATAAGTACAACAGATATTAGGGTAGCAAACGATATCAAGTATGATTTTTTTATTGTTAGTTGTTGTATTGACGACTAACCACTATTTAATAACAAATCCCTCTCGACTATTTCCGGATGTCTTTTCGTAAACGCGGATTGATATACTCATTTAACCCTTCACCAAGTAGCGACAGCCCCACAACCATTATTGTCATCCCTAATCCGGGGAAAAGAGCAGTCCACCAAACACCAACGGGTAGGGCTTGCAAAGCTTGTTGTAAATCGCGTCCCCATTCTGGCGTTTCTCTTGGAAGCCCTAACCCTAAAAAGCCCAAACCTCCCAGAATCAAGATTGCGTCAGCGGCGTTAAGGGTAAAAAGTACGGGTACGCTTTGAATCACGTTGAAAAACAGGTATCGAGAAAGAACCTGCCAAGTGTTAGCACCCATTGCTTGTGCTGCTTCAATGAACACTTCAGTTTTAACACTCACAGTGTGGTTGCGAACAACACGATAATACTGTGGTACATAAGCAATGCTGATCGCAAGAGCGGCGTTTAAGATTCCGCGTCCCACGATAAACGCTAGCGTTATGGAAAGCAGCAGCCCCGGTAGAGTGTAGATACTATCCATAACGAATAGTAATGCTTTATCCAATCTACCCCCCACGTAGCCACTCAACATACCCAGAGGCACACCAATAAACATACTAAGCGCCGTAGCTAATAAAACGACTTGCAAGGCGGCTTGAGCACCAAATAGAGTGCGGGAAAAGACGTCATAACCTTCGCGGCTAGTACCAAACCAATGTTGAAGTGAGGGTGGTTCTTGAATGGGGTTACTTAAGGAATCTATGGGGTTTTGCACCAAACCCAATAGCTGAAGTAAAGGAGCAAAAAGAGCTAGGAACACGAAAAATAGAGTAATAGTTAACCCAATCAGCATCAATTGCTGGGAAAGGGTGGGGCTTTCGGGAAACCGTAAAAATCTTAGTTGGAAACTTTTCGTAATGGTCATAAACCAAGGGAGGAGTTCGCGGCTATGAGCTATAAATGACCATTCTACATACCAAATGGTTTCATGCAATGATCCAAAAACGAATCAGCTATTCATGAGAAAATCCCACAACCAAGAATAAAAATATGTTCCCTGCAATGCACTGCGCCGCCCTGACTAGCACTGAGCAGCTTGTGCTGAGCGCAGCCGAAAGAAGTCGAAGTGGCTTGTTTAAGGGAGCGTGGTCGTTGTGTTCCCTGTTAAGCGTTCCCTATTTTCAAGCTAGAATGTCCAATATCAAAAATTAAATTCCTTATAAAGATTTGTAACATTATTTAACATGGCAACAATATCATTTAAAGTAGCAGAAGCCAGCATCTAACCACCGAAAGTGACAGCGCTGGCTCTGCCTCGTAATTTTTTGAAGAAGATAATCTCATTATGGCTTATCAAGAACGCCTCAAACCCTGGGCGGTTATCAATTCAGTGTCCCCGTCAGAAAGGGTAGTCATCAGCCGCCACCGGAGTCGCGTTGATGCAGAAGAATACCTTCGGTTACTGCGTGAGCAAAAGCCCACTAGCAAACATGAAATCGTTTTCGGGCTAGTAGAGGAAAAGGTATAAGGAAAAGAAAGGAGATGAAATTGCTTCATCTCCTTTCTTTTTTACTCACTACCTACAAATTGCTTGAAATCAATTGGCGGTACTCACTCTTTTGCTTAACGCCTTTGACTTCCTTGAGCAGATCCTTATCCTTAAAGAACTGAACTGTGGGTGTTCCTGTGACACCAGCATTTTCAGCAATGTCTCGGTCTTTGTCGATGTCAATTTCAACGAAGTGAATTTTATCGTCAAATTCATCCACGACTTTATTTAAGATGGGCTTGAGGGTATGGCAAGGACCACAACCAGGAGAAACGTATTTGACGATAATCAGGCGATCGCTTTGATGGAACAACTTCCGCAAAGCAATACCCCCCTGATGGCGGGTTGAATTCAAATCGAATTCAGCGGCTTGTTGTTCCTGGGTTTTCTTCTGGGCTAACTCTTCTAGTTCGTTATTTGGAGTTTCCGGTTTTTGATGGAATTCCTGAATTAAGCCACTCGCAGACAACCAGCGTTCTGCCAACATCGCCGCCGTACAGCCACTACCAGCAGCGGTAATTGCTTGACGGTACTCATGATCTTGTACATCGCCTGCAGCGAAAACGCCCTCTACGCTTGTTTCAGGAGAACTAGGCTTGGTGACAATGTAACCCACGTCATCGAGTTCCAGTTGTCCCTTGAATAAAGATGTATTGGGTTTGTGGCCAATGGCGTAGAATAATCCTTTAACGTGCAGTTGATTCTCTTCACCAGTAGTGGTGTTGTGGATTTTTATTCCTTCCATGTGCTTGTCGTTCCCAAACACATCCACTGCGTCTGTGTTCCAATAAACCGTGATTTTGGGGTTGCTCAAAACCCGGTCTTGCATGGCTTTGGAAGCCCGCATCTTCTCAGTTCGCACCAGCAAATTCACTTTCGATCCGTACTTAGTCAAGTAAATCGCTTCTTCCGCCGCCGAGTCGCCACCACCTACTACGGCTAATTCCACTCCGTGGAAAATCGGCGTAGCACCGTCGCAGATAGCACAAGCAGAAATTCCACGGCTCCAGAATTGATGTTCACTGGCTAAACCCAAGCGCTTTGCTGTCGCACCCGTAGCGATGATAATGCTGTGGGTTTTTAATTCCCGTTCGTCTGAGCGGACTGTAAAAGGACGCTGACTCAAATCAACTTCAACAACATCTTCTGTATATAATTCAGCCCCCCAGCGCTGCGCCTGAGCTTTCATTTT
Source organism: Brasilonema sennae CENA114 (assembly GCF_006968745.1). Taxonomy (NCBI): domain Bacteria; kingdom Bacillati; phylum Cyanobacteriota; class Cyanophyceae; order Nostocales; family Scytonemataceae; genus Brasilonema; species Brasilonema sennae. The sequence continues at coordinate 3,355,741 of NZ_CP030118.1, forward strand.
ATCCATCAGTTCGGGTCCAGTAATTCCTTCGGGAAACCCAGGAAAGTTTTCCACTTCAGTCGTTGTCATCAACTGACCACCAGGTAACCCCCCGGCTTGGAAACCCTCAAAGACAACTGGTTTGAGGTTAGCTCGTCCTGCGTAAATAGCAGCTGTATACCCTGCAGGACCTGAACCGATAATTACTACGTTTTCTATTGTTGTATTAGTCATAATATTATAAAAACTCATAACGACTACGACTTATTTTAGCATACCAGACAGGGCGTGATAGAAAATCCCAATCTAGGAATATTAAGACCAGGCTGCGCTTCAATTACCTTACCCTCTTTCCAAAGTATCCCGGAGGAGTGATTTGAAACTGAGAATAAGTAATTAAGTTCTATTTATAGCTCTGAATATACGAAATAACACGTATGATCTTCAAGATAAAAGCTAAATTACTGCATTACGTTATTAAGAAAAAAAAGGAGGATGAGGGCTTCACACTCATTGAACTCCTAGTAGTAATTATTATTATAAGTATTCTATCTGCTATTGCTTTGCCCTCGTTCCTTAGCCAAGCCAACAAAGCAAAACAATCAGAGGCTAAAACCTATGTCGGTTCAATTAACCGAGCGCAGCAAGCTTATTACTTAGAAAATGGTCAGTTCGCGGATATAAGTGAATTAGGGATTGGTATTAAAGATACTCAGAAGAACTATAAGTATGAAAGAAAAGTAAATAGCAATAATCAGGTTGTCGTCAATAATGGTATTTCTCGGAAAGACGGCCTCAAATCCTACGCAGGTGTTGTAATTTTCTCAAAACAACAAGGAGCGACTTTAGCCATCTTGTGTGAGTCTAATAATATTGGTATAGGAACCGCACAGGAGCCAAATAGCACAACTAACGAAAACTCATCAGAACCACAATGCCCGGATAACTATACGGAACTGAACAAGTAGTAGGCTAAATGATACTATAAAGAATCAGTCCTTGTTAAAAAATCTAGCCGTTTCAATCTCTAATTGAATCGTTGATAAAAGTGGGTAGTTTGAACTAGCCACTTTTATTTCGGTTTTAATTCTAGAAAAACAACTCATATTTTTTTATACCATAAAAATGTCTTATTTACGTATGATTGTTCTGTCTTCCTTCTTTTGGAGTGTATTTTCCCGAATTTTTGCCTCTGCCGAAAATATTAAATTTTTAGATAAATTTTTCTGATCTCTATATAATAATGCTAGATGTTTACTATATCGTATATAACTAAATAATTCGGCATAACTCCAGTTCACTGCACAGTTCACCGTTCCGTGAAAACCTTCAAAAAACCTTTTGTAACATAAGTTTTTTAAAACTTGCATAGTTCATGGTGAAAGAAAAAAATAACATTTTGCATATATCCTCTGAACGTGCCCAAAACATGTTGTTTGTAGAAGATACTAAAGTAGGTACTGTTTGAAATCTGCCGAAAGTAACGACTTTTTGGTAAGAAAATGTAACTTCTGCTGGTGGGGATTACCGTACAAAAGCCAATTAAATAGTTACTCACTTGAGTTAAGTTATGATATAGTTAGAAAGTTGAGACTTGCTTTGCCAAAGTAAAAATCTCCACGCATCGGCAAGAATTCCAATACGGAAAGCAGTTTTGATTAAGCATTTACCCAACCAAATCTGAATTTAATCGAGGTTATGAGTAAGCAGCAAGTTATTCACCCAATGGTGAAGTTGCAGCGTAATGTGCGTTCACTCGCAGATTCTAATATTATCAAGCCCACAGATAGTATCTGGAAAATCGCTTTGCTCTTCGGCAATGAATGGCAGCATTTGAAGCAAGAATTGCTAGACTATGGGTTTAGTATGCAAGACCCAGTAAGCGAATTGCTAGCAGTGGAAGCTTGGGATGAAGAATAAGAGCTAGGGCAATACGGTCTCTATTTCTTGTTTCTTATAGCTTTTCCCTAAACTTTGCAAACGGCTAAAGCCGCGACTAAATCCTTCGCCGTTTGATAGCGATCCCACGGTAAAGGTTCTGTGGCGCGGTCAATTACTTGCCGTAACTGGGGAGTAATTGTGGGCACATTTGCGACTTCAAACCGGAAACTTCGCCCTCTCTGGCGGTAGAACTTAAAAGGGCTTTCGCCAGTCAGCAAAAAAATAAGTGTCGGTCCAATGGCATATAAATCGGATTGGGTGACGGGTTGTCCCCGTTCTTGTTCGGGGGCACAATAGCCCTCTGCACCAATACGAGTCCCAGGCGTTGTCGCAATCTCTTTGACAGCGCCAAAGTCCAGCACAACTATACGATCATTATAGTTTTGCACCATGAGGTTCGCGGGTTTAATATCCCGATGAATCAAGGGTGGGTGTTGGCTATGGAGATATTCCAGAATATCGCAGGTTTGAATCATCCAACTAATCGCTTGATTTGGGACAACTGGTCCTTTTGAATAAACTAGTTTTTCCAAATCCTGTCCATGAATTAATTCCATTGCCAAATATTTCTTTCCATTTTCGACAAAAGAGTCATAATATTTAGGAATACCAGTATGGCTTAGGGATTTAAGAGTATTTGCCTCTCGTTCAAATAACTCTTGTGCCTTAGCAATTTTTGCCATATCAGCATTCATCTGCTTCAACACCAACAATTGTGGGTGTCCTGCAGCTATTCTTCCTAGCCCATCCCAAGCTAGATAAGTAGTACCCATACCTCCCTGTCCCAGAATTCGCAATACCTGATATTGGCGAATTGTCTGAATGATCGACAAAGGTTGACCGCAGTGGATGCAAAACAAATTGTTAGGTGAGTTTCCTTCATGGGTGCAACTTGTATAAGGTAGCGCTGGAGAAGGAAAAATTTGTGAAGTTGTTTGCTTGTTAATTTCAAATCTCAGAATTGGACCTTTTTGCGCCAGTTGCAGTTCAGAGTTATCTGGCAATAAAATTTGAGTGACTAAAACGCCGTTGAGAAAAGTGCCATTTGTGCCTTGACTTATCACCTGCCAAGAACCGCCATTTTTATCGGAATTGACTTGCCGGAGTTCTAAATGATATCGTGACACCAAACTATCAGTTAAAACCACGTCATTATCTGCCGAACGACCAATCCGAATGATGGACTCGTCGTCAAAGTGCCACTGATCAAGAGGTGTTTTTTGTTGCGGTTCTAATAGGGTCAGTGTGACCATAGGTAATTTTTAATTAAGGAGAAGGGAGTAGAAAGTGGCAAACAAGGAGTTGGGGAGAAGGAGTAAGGAAGCAACAGAAGTTTCCCTCGTTCTGTTACTCTCTCCCTGTGTTGATCCTCTTTCTCCTTGTCAATAATTTACAATTATTACTGTTGTTTTATACTTGGGTGCACTCTTGCCCGAATAAGTATAGCAGTAATATTGTCATGACCATTGTAATGGTTTGCTAAATCAATTAAAGCTTGAACACCACTTTCGAGATTGGCAGAATGACTTAACAAAGGTGCTAAGTAATTCTGCCCATGAAGAGTCAGCAAATCATTATCTGATAAACCATCTGAAGCAAGAACAAAAAGAGTATCTTCATTTATGTCAAAAAACTGGATGTCGGGAATAATCGACTGTTCATCGCGAGGACCAAGGGCTTGAGTTAATTGGTAAGCATCAGAGCGCGAATATGCTACACTACGTTCCACACCCCGAGAAATTTCCCGTTGACCAACTTCATGATCCAATGTGACTTGTTCAAGTCCTGTTTTGCGAGTCACCCGGTACAGACGACTGTCTCCGACATGAGCTACCGCAACTTGAGTATCTTGGATTAAAACCATAACTAAAGTTGTGCCCATGCGCCCAACACCAGAACGGGCATCTTGTTGATTGACATTGAAAATTGCTTGATTGGTTAGCCGCACTGCTGCGCGAATATTATCTTCTGTTGGCAGTTGGTTAGAAGTCCAGTGGGTTTGAAAGTACTCGCACAAAGATTTTACAGCCAAGGCACTAGCAACCTCGCCCGCCGCGTGTCCGCCCATTCCATCACACAGAATATACAAACCACGCGCCTGCAAAGTTTGGCTATTGGGTGATTCTAGCTTGTATACTTTTGTATCAATACCAAAATAGTCTTCATTATGGTCGCGTTGACGTCCGACATTGGTAAGTCCTGCATTTTCCAGGCTTATTAATTGCATGTGTTGCGTAACTGTGGACTTATCATCGCTTTTGAATTCAGTCTCATCCTGTTGGTCATCTAACTGCAAGACAGTCGGTGCAGCATTGCTCTTAGGGAATGTAGAGGGAATTGAAACGCTTGTAGAATTGCCTTGTAATTCAGACACAATATCTTCTAAAGATGATTGCAGCTGTGCTAGCGTTTGTATGTTTCCTTGTTCTAACTCTGAGAGTAGGTTCAAAACAGAGCCAAATTGAGTGCGTTGAGACTGTCTAAAAAGCGCATGCCAAACTCCCCCTAAATCTTGGATTGTTATAGGCTGCGCAACTGTTGCAACAGGTAGTGTTGCCTCTGTATCTTCTGAGGACTGAACAGCTGTATAGTCTGGCGAATCTATGTACAATCTTTGTAGTGCTAATGACAGGTTTTCATCAACTCGTATATTGGATAATTCCAACAAACTTTGACGGCACTCAGCTTTTTCCAGTACTGACCAAAGCTGAGTCATCTGGGAAAAAAAATGTACAATTTGTAACGAGCTTAGTGAATCATCCTCCCACAAATGAAGTAATTCTTGCCAATTTGAGCGATCTTCGATGACTACTACCTGTATGTCGTCCTGCTGCCAAGCATCATGAATCGGCGCTATTCCCAAATGGCACCATGATCGTAAGGCAATATAAGGTTTGGCTAGACTCGGAATCTTATCAACCCCAACTGATTCCATGACTAACCCCTTTTGCTGATTTGTCAGCATAACCTCAAGGAGTGACACTTGGTATGGTTGGCAATCTAGAACTCTCACACAAACTTCAGTGTTCAGAGCGATTTCTTGTAAGGCTGGTAGCGGTTCTAGCAGCTGATAACGGTTTTGTGAGTCTAAGTAAGAACCTGGTGAGAAAGGAGATGAGGATAAGGAAGAAGCAAAATCTTCCTTATCCTCATCTACTGGCAAAGTCTCTTCTTTTGTAATAATTGCCCACAAAACGCTTCCGCATGCTGCGCCACAGTTATCACATTCTCGTGCATTTAAAGCCAAATGAGTGCCGCACTCAGGGCAGACCTTATGAGTCAGTGAAGCGCCACAGCTTTGGCAGAATTTGTTAGCATTGGGGTTTTCAAATTTACACTGAGGGCAAATCAGCATTGTGGAAGTTCCTTAATTCCCGTTCCAAGGTGCTTTTAGCCACTACAATCCAAAAGTGCCACATTTGTTAGCACCTGCCTACAATAGAACTACAATACATTGTGATTCATCTGGCGAATTTTGGTGGCAGTCTTAATTTTGACGCATACTAACTATAAACTTGATATATTGGCAAGCTATATCTTTACAAGAAATTCCCATGAAAACTAGGCATGTTCACATATTCCGACACATATCTTTAGGTTTAGGAAAGAATACAAGGTGATTAGATTTGGGATGATAGGCTCTAGAATGATAACTACACTCATACTTTAGTTATAATCTAAAAGCGTTGTTCATTTGCGTTTTAACTTTATTGAGCCTGCAAAAGCTAAATCGACTAACAACTTGAGTTCACCGGATGTTAGTTCACGCCATTGACCTGGTTGTAGGTTATCTAACCCTAAGTGGGCAATGCTTACCCTGACTAGGCGCAAAGTCGGAAATCCCACAGCCGCCGTCATTCTCCTGACCTGACGATTTTTGCCCTCTGTTAAAGTCATTTCTAACCACGCTGTCGGCACATTTTTGCGAAACCTAATCGGCGGTTCGCGTTCTGGTAAAGAAGGCTGTGTTGGCAATAGTGCCACCTTCGCTTGTCGAGTGCGGTAATCTTGAATCGTTACACCTTGTTGTAACTGCGTCAAAGCCGCAGCATCAGGAATTCGTTCTACCTGCACCCAGTAAGTTCGTTCGTGTCCAAACTGAGGGTGACAGAGGCGATGTTGTAATTGCCCGTTGTTGGTCAACAGCAGTAACCCTTCGCTGTCCCAGTCCAAACGACCCACAGGATATATATCGGGTATGTCGATATAGTCTTTGAGGCTGCTACGAGTGGGAGTGTCTTTTGTAAACTGGCTGAGGACACCATAGGGTTTGTAAAACAGAATGTGTCGGTAAGTCACTCGCTTCGCTCAAATTCAAAATTCAAAATCACCGAAGATTTGAGCCTCGCTCCGCGTAGACGCGTAGCGGCTTCTCGTAAGAGTGGAGCTATCGCTTACGGAGGAAACCTCCGCTCAAACTTCTCTCAAAATTCAAAATTAAGGACTCCACGGACGCCAGGTGCTTCAAGTCGGGGAACCCGCCCAACGCACTGGCTCATGAATCCGGAAGCTTGAATAATGTTGCGGGACATTTTTTCTTGTCCATGAATAAATTAAGGGGCTTGTATCCTTTTCTTTTTCGGTCATGAGTAAAAATTTCAAATAAAAATGAAAACAAAAATAAAAATTTTAGGACTTACACATTGACACTTGAATCGTATTTAAGCATTTTTCTGTTTTACAGTCTCAAAGCTTGATAGTTAGATTATACTCTCGAACCGCCAGAAGAATACCTATTTTTGAAGAGCAGCAGGCGTAGAGCAGACAGAGGGATAAGTAAATTATTATAAGTAATTTTAGACCACTGATATAAGTAACAAGCACTAGCAACTGTATCGCCCAAGAAGACGAAACCTAACACTAGTAATCATTTTTGTTTGTCTTGCCAATATTGACCTATTTCAACTTCTCGTAATTTCATCATGTCGTCTATGCTGCTGCTTGCTATCGTTTTGCCATCTAGACTACATCCTATCGAAAGTATAATCAAAGACATATTAATTGCTTCACTCCAATGAACACCTTTCTTGAATCGCTTCTTACTAAGGGGAGAAATAGAATAGTTTGGATTTTGGATTGTAGAGACGTTAGATGCAACAGATCCACTTGCGTACGCGGGTTCCTCCACTTGAGGAATGTGGTATTTTTTACAGTTTTGTTGAAGTCTATAACCTGCATTTTCCAGCAGTTTCGAGATATTATACCAACCTTTTATACACGCGTCCGTCAAAGTCTCAATGTATCGATACAAACCTCTGGAAAGTTCAACCCTCAATCCATTTGGTTCGCGGTTAAGTTGCGTAGCAATCTCAGTTGGACTGTAACCAGAAAGCAATCCCCGCAGACAAGCTTTTTCAGTCTGAGTCAGTTGTTTGCACTGCCTGCGTCTTTCTTGCTGCTTGGCGTCCGCGATATCTCGGTATAACTTATCCAGGTTCCAATGCTAGTTTGCTTCGGCAAACTTATATGCCAAATTATCGCTTCTCAGATGAGGAGGTAATGTCATATATAATCAGAAGAATTTTCCTTATGGTTATTTTAAATATCAGTCTTAATACAGTTATGAAAATACACAGAATCTTTATGAACCAGTGTAATTAAGGTTATTAGCTTCATCAAAATTTGGCGTTAAGCGTTTGCGAAGCGCGCCCTTCGGCGCTAGCTCTGCCGTAGGCAATCGCTTTTAGACAAGTATTTTTTGTGCTGTAGTGTTAGTTGCTGTACTGATGTGGTTTAAGTTTTGCGCGGGAACATTTCATATGTACAAATTACCAAAAACGCAAAAATCAGTTTTAGGTTGAAAGCGAAAATTAGCGTTTAGCTGGGAGTAACGCACTCTTTACCAGGTGATGCGGAAGCCGCCGCTACGCGATGCTTTACAATCAAGGTCAAGGACTTGATATGGCTATATCTCCAGGATTTGTACTGGTTGTCCAGTTTTGTCCACTGTTTGGTATATAGCTCTTAATTTCCGAGATTTTGAAGATGCGGTGCAATAGCGCACGGATTAGATGTAATTGTTATCCGTGATGTATCTGGGTTCGTGAGTGGGGAAATTCCCGTAGTGTCATCTGGGGAGTTAGGGAGTATTTCAAGTTAACTTCTCAAATCAGTATTTTACAAGCTTTATATAGTTAGTCATCAGATAAAATTCAATAACCAAGCTGATTGTTTATTGTTTGGTTAGATGTAAGTATATTTTTTGTGATGTAACTTGCTGTATTGGTGTAACTGGGGTTTTGTGTTGCGGAAATTGCTAATGCTCGTTAGGTGATTTGGAGTTAGTGGTTTGTATATCTTGTATCCATCACGTTATATCAGACGCTATCTACATCAGTAAATGACGTAAACAGATGTAATCAAATCATTCTGAAGTGATTGCATAGATTTTTACCCTAACCTCAAAATCTACACGAATTTAAATTTAAGAGGAGTTTCCATATTGTGAAAACCCAAAAAATCTTCAAAATATTAGTTGTATCAGCAATACTATCTGGCTCGTTGAGTTTTGCTACTGATAAACCAGTACAAGCTTGTAATACAGGGTTGAGTCGTTTAGATCCGACTTGTCCTGGACGACCTTTGGGACGTCCGAAGGAAGGAGGAAATCAGTCGCAAGTTGGCAGGGATATGACACCTCCACAGGTGAAAATAGCTGGCAGTCTGACCCAACAAGGATATAGATGTTACCAACTTAAAGAGTACCCCCATAACGGATGTCCCGTTCCTGCGGGTATGAATTCTGCTGCGTTTCCCATAACAGGTATTTCCTATTTTGCTTTAGGTGGTGCGAAAGAGTGGAGTTGGTCATGTTTGAACGGTGGAGGGCAACTCTGGGGAAGATCGGATGGACGGTTATTATGCCAATCTAATATGCGTTGATTGAGATAGCAGTTTGGTTCGTACTTAACGTCTGGAAAAATACAAATACTTTTCGCAAGTTTTAGGAGGATGAACTTTATAAAGGTCAGAATCTATTTGTGGGCGAGTTTTAACAAAGACTTACTGTAAATGGGGAACAAATGGTGCTGGATGCACTAACATTACAGAAACTTACGATACCAAATTTGTGAATTGTGAAATTTTTAGTACTGAAAAGCGAAACTTCACTTTCAATTTGCATAATTAAAGATATGTAATAAATTCGCGAACGAAGTATCAGACAATTAAAGCTTACATGAGATAAGCCAGACCAGATTCATCATTTTTAATTTGGGTGCGATCGCACTTTCAAAGGCACGATGATTTTATGCGATTGCGCTTTCCATGACCCGATAATTTAGTGCGATAAGCAAAGCTTATCGCACTTTCTAGGACACGATAATGATGTACGAGCGTAAATTAGTTTGTACTCGTAGTGGTTTTCCTAGGTGTAGTCACTTTCCTGATGAAGGATTTGGAGGTTGGCAGATGCAGGATGTACGAACTGATGTGAGCGAGCAAACTGCTGTTCAGGCTTGTCGCAATGCTCAGTAGATAATTTGTAGGTTATTAGAGCGATCGCACTTTCGATGACTCGATTATTTTGGGCGATCGCATGTTTTTGATTCGATACAGTAGTGCGATCACTCTTACTTTAAACATAACTAGTGATCGCACTCTCGATAACACGATTATTTTAGGCGATCGCCTATTTATATCCATATCACTAAGAGTGCGATCACGCTTTTCAATACATGATATTTAGTGCGATCGCTTGAAAGTCAAGCTTGATGCCTAAGATTTACTAGAGACTGAATGCCTCGAAATATGAGAAAACTTGATTGGATAGTTTGTGCTGTAACAATTTTAAGCTTAGGTGCTGTCGTTGCAACTCCAATTCAGAATATTTATGCTCAAGAAATCCCCAAAGCCCAGTGTAGAGAATCCTCCTGGAATGGTAAAGTTGCTTGTGGATATAACTGCGTAGAGTCCTCTTGGAATGGTAAAGTTGCTTGTGCTGAGTGGTCTGGTGGAGCTTGTAAAGTATCTTCTTGGAATGGTGAAATTACCTGTAGAACTCTAGCACCTTCTGATTGGCTGTCACGCTATGCAAACAACTCTAATTCTAATAACCCTAATTCTGGTATTTATGGTGCTTGGGCTCTACAGAATGGTAGATGGAATGGTATTTTACGGATGCAAGGTAACTCTGGAAGAATGATATTAGCTAACAATACAGGAGCAGCAGTAGAACAAATAATGATCCTTAAAGTAAACCCTCAAGGTGGATATATTCTTGATGGAGAAGTTTTATCGTGGTATGTGCGTGGAGGATACAATGCTGATATTTTTTACATTCAGCAGTTTTCTAAAGATTCAATAACTGTGAGGAATTGCGACGAGAATAGTAAATGTAATTCTGTAAGTTTAGTTTATTTAGGAAAGTGACTTTAAAGACCGATTAAAAATATTATTGTCACTTACTTAACCATAAACGCGATCGCACTTTCCACCGCATTAAATTTGTCGATAGTTACCTGCTTTAAAATCTCCTATGGCTTCTTGAGCTAATTCTTCTAACTTACCATTAGCAATATCTTCTTTTAACTGTTTATTCCAACGCTGATAATCGAAATCTAAAAACCATTTCATCAATTTTTGAAACTCATCAGGCGGGAGTGTCAGGATGGCGGCTTCAAGTTGTTCCAGTGTCATGATCAATGAATCTACTTCATGACTAGATTCTATAGTAAACCTTAGTTTTGCTGTCTAAAAGCAGTTTTCGATAATCTGTCTATGTCAAAAATATACCAAATTAAAGCGTGTGTATCTGCAACTACTGATGTCATCAAACGGTATCCCTTGGAAAATTCCCCCACATTTCTTGCCGCGCTTGAGCAATATCTTCTTCTGTAATATCTACTTTTAAATCAGCACATAACCTCTAACGCTACGTAAGGGAGTTTTCGGAATATTATTTTGATACAAAAAATAGGCAAAATTCAATAACTCTTGCTGCTTATCTACAGGTAGCTGGCGCAATTTTTCTAAGACTGCTTGCTCAATATTCATGTATTCATCTCCACTTCAATTCCTAATTATGCCTCGACGTATTGACAAAGGGTTGTTGGTTCGGGAATTGGTAAACCTTCCTCACCTAATCCTTCTAAATGAAAAGCAATAGCTTCTTTTATTTGTTCCTCAGTTTCTTCTATCGTTAAACCTGTAGCCACACATCCAGGTAAGTCAGGAAGATAAGCAGAATAATTATTAGTAGCTTTCTCAATTACTATTGCGTAACGCATCCATTTTCTTCCTAATTGTCTGTATCTTCTTGATGTTCTTGGTTTTCGATTTTTTCAGTTGAACTTTTGAATTGAGCTTGTTTCAAAATACTGTTTAATGTACCAGGTGCTAAATCATCAGATAATTTTCCAGGAACCGTAACTAAACCTGATTTTGTCATGTTTGTATTGACCTTTTTTGAATTCAAAGTTCAAAGTATGGCACTTCGTGCCACGCTGCGCTATCAAAGTTCAAAAATAATAACTCTTTTTTGAATTGATTAATCCTTCGTGTCAAAGCCCCCACCATAATCTTTGATTTGGTGGTCAACAATAGCGTCGAGAGTGCAAGATCCCACTAATTGTCTTTAATTTTGAATTTTGAATTTTGAATTTTGAATTTGAGCGAAGCGAGTGACGATGACCCCTTGTTCTTGCTAAATACCAGCCATCATTTTCTATCATTTTAATTATTTATTTGACTTTCATTATAAAAATGCTACAAATTTTTAACTTCCTTGCTCCGACTTATAACGAAAATGCTAAGATGATTTCTTATGCTAGGGGTGCCTGTATATCAGGCTGAGATTACACTCTTAACACCTGAATCCGGGTAATACCGGCGGAGGGAAGCTGTTTATCGAGGAAATCAAATATGCGGACTGAATGGGTTGCCAAGCGGCGTGGGCAGAGCAATGTCACTCAAATGCATTATGCACGTCAGGGTGTCATCACACAAGAAATGCATTATGTCGCGCAGCGGGAAAACCTCCCCGTGGATCTCGTCAAAGACGAAGTCGCACGGGGACGGATGATTATCCCTGCTAACATTAACCACACGAACTTGGAACCAATGTGTATTGGTATAGCCTCCAAGTGTAAGGTTAATGCCAATATCGGTGCTTCTCCCAACTCTTCCAATCTTGACGAAGAAGTCGCAAAGCTGAATTTAGCGGTGAAGTATGGGGCTGATACCGTAATGGATTTGTCCACTGGTGGCGGAAACTTGGATGAAATTCGCACTGCGATTATAAAAGCTTCACCAGTACCAATTGGGACAGTACCAGTTTACCAAGCTTTAGAAAGCGTCCACGGCAATATTGAAAAGCTGACACCAGATGATTTTCTGCATGTGATTGAGAAACACGCCGAGCAAGGTGTCGATTACATGACTATCCACGCTGGGATTTTGATTGAGCATTTGCCTTTAGTCAGAAGTCGCCTCACTGGCATTGTGTCTCGCGGCGGAGGTATTTTGGCAAGATGGATGCTGGCTCATCACAAGCAAAATCCACTCTATACCCACTTGCGCGACATCATTGAAATCTTTAAGAAATATGACGTCTCCTTCAGTTTTGGTGATTCCCTGCGTCCTGGTTGTACCCATGATGCTTCTGATGATGCACAATTAGCGGAACTCAAAACTCTCGGACAACTAACTCGTAAAGCTTGGGAAGATGACGTACAGGTCATGGTAGAAGGTCCTGGACACGTTCCAATGGATCAAATTGAGTTCAACGTCAAAAAGCAGATGGAAGAGTGTTCTGAAGCCCCTTTCTACGTGCTGGGACCATTGGTGACGGACATCGCCCCCGGCTACGACCACATCACCTCAGCAATTGGAGCAGCAATGGCTGGTTGGTACGGTACTGCAATGTTGTGCTATGTCACACCAAAAGAACACTTGGGCTTGCCCAATCCTGAAGATGTCAGGAATGGTTTGATTGCTTATAAAATAGCAGCTCATGCCGCAGATATAGCCAGACACCGCCCAGGTGCAAGAGATAGAGACGATGAACTGTCTCGCGCCCGTTACAACTTCGACTGGAACCGTCAGTTTGAATTATCACTCGATCCGGAAAGAGCGAAGGAGTACCACGACGAAACTCTGCCAGCAGACATTTACAAAACTGCTGAGTTTTGTTCAATGTGTGGTCCCAAGTTCTGCCCCATGCAAACCAAAGTTGATGCTGATGCACTCACAGAACTTGAGAAGTTCTTAGCAAAGGATAAGGTGACGGTAACCCAAAGTTAGGAATTAGGAATGGTTAGCTGGTAGCAGAAAATTAACTACTACCAACTACCACTAACTATTTATAAACTGCCGATATCGCTCTTGAATGTCCTTAATCGTATACACCGCCTTAAACTGCAAGCCTGCTTGTTGGTAGAATTCGGCTCCTCCTTGCTGACGGTCTACTAATGAAATGACTTCATTCACGGTATAACCTGCCTCTCTAAGTCGGTCAACGGCTTTCATTGCAGATTGTCCAGTTGTAACCACATCTTCCAAAACTACTACTTTTGCCCCTTCTGGCAAACTGGGACCTTCAATATATGCCCTTGTTCCATGTCCCTTGGCTTCCTTACGAATAATTAATGCTGGTATTGGTCGATTTTCATATGCAGAAACCACACTGACAGCGCTGACAATCGGATCTGCTCCTAATGTTAAACCAGCAACTGCTTGAGTCTCTAATGGCAGCATAGATAGCAGAATACGACCAATTGCCAAAGCGCCTTGGGGGTGAAGTGTTACTTGCTTGCCGTTGATATAGTAAGAACTCCGCTGTCCTGAGGAGAGGACAAAATCACCTTCTTTATATGCCAGTTGACAAAGTAAATCGAGTAAGTATTGGCTAACGGTTACTAAATCAGTAGTAGTTGCGCTGATATTGGGTTGGGCATAAGTTTCGGCTTGATATGTCATCACAATAGGCTCCACTGCATTGCGCTCATAATGAGAAAAATATACTTCTGAGACATCGTAGCAATAAGTGCTGAGTCCTGAGTGATTTTTCCCTTACGGGAAATGCAAAGGGTTTTTGCTGACTATTTTAAATCCAGGGTGCAGGAGTTGAACCTGCCTAGCGCGAATTATGAGTTCGCTGCCTCAACCGCTCGGCCAACCCTGGTCGAGTTTAGATCATAGCACAAGTCAATAGAATTTGACAATGCTAATATAATATACCAGATTTTCATACCATATAGTTTGACGTGGCAGTAGTGGAGACTAATATTGATTAAGCTCCTCTATAAATTGAAGTAAATAACTTCGATACTTTTAAATAGACCAGCATTCTTTTGCAATGACTTGTTGGCAATGAAACTAAATTCTACGGTACTTCTGACTTTGATTTTGCTAGTTCTGATGTTGGGGGCTGGTTCTGTAAGTGCATTTTGGGGATTTACTTTAGGAAGTGCAGCACTCAAAGGTGTTACAGCACCTGATGCTCGTCCTACCAGCAAATTTTCCAGCGCTAAATCAGCTAAGGAGCAACACGCAGGGGTTGCTTTTCTCAAGGAGAATGAAATCCTGAAAATTGTCAAATCGCGAATTGAGGGCAAAACTAAAGCTGCCAAATCTAGAAAAAAAGGTGATGATGATGAGCAGGTAAATACCAGCAAGCTCAAGAAAGATGAAAAATCAACGCCCGCCGCTGAACAAGAAAAGCCTCAGGAAGGATTTCCCATTAACGCCCAAAGCGAAGGTGTTAACCTTTCCGTACAATCAGCTCGCTTTTCTGGTGGTGCTTTGCTTTTAAAAGTACAAATGCAGAACAAAGGCAAAGATTCTGTACGCTTCCTGTATAGTTTTTTGGATGTATCAGATGATAAAGGACGAACCTTAAGTGCAAGCACAGAAGGTTTACCTTCTGAATTGCCAGTAAATGGACCTTCTGTTTCTGGTACGGTCAGCATTCCCGCACCTTTACTTGATAATGTCAAGCGTATTTCACTCGCCCTGACAGATTATCCGGCTCAAAGATTACGCCTAGAAGTATCAAATATTCCCGTAGAAAGATAAATATTAGTGGTGAGTAGCATAACTAACCATTAAGAAAAATATTCATGGGGCATCAGTATTATACGGCTTCAACAGTGAGTGCTTTTCTTAGCTTAAGTTGGACAGACGTGGGGCTGCGATTGTTATCAGTGCTACTGCTGATTACTATCAATGCCTTTTTTGTAACAGCAGAATTTTCTATGGTGACAGTCCGGCGATCGCGCATCCATCAACTGGTGGAGGCTGGCGATATTCAGGCGATCGCTGTTGAAGTTTTGCAACACAGTATTGACCGATTGTTATCGACAACTCAATTAGGTATAACTCTCTCTAGTTTGGCACTAGGCTGGATTGGAGAAAGCACGATAGTTGTGCTTGTAAAATTATGGCTACTATCTTTACCTCTACCTAAAGGAATGAGTACAGTCATAGCTCATTCTCTATCAATTCCAATTGCCTTTTTTTTCATAGCTTATTTGCAAATAGTTTTAGGAGAATTGTGTCCCAAATCAGTATCTATACTCTATTCAGAACAACTGGCAAAATTTTTGGGTCCTTCGATCAGAGCAACTGTCAGATTTTTTAGCCCTTTTATCTGGATTCTTAACCAATCAACTCGTTGGCTATTGCGACTTTTTGGTATTGAATACACAGGTAAAAGTTGGAAGCCGCCAGTGACACCTGAAGAATTACAACTCATTATTTCCACAGAACGCGAATCTAGTGGATTACAAGCACAAGAACGACAACTACTCAAAAACGTCTTTGAGTTTGGGGACGAGACAGTACAAGCAGTCATGGTTCCTCGCACCAGCGTTATCGCTTTGCCAAAAATCGCTACTTTTGCGACTTTTCTACAGGAAGTAATAGCTACAGGTTACTCTTGCTACCCTATTATTGGAGAATCCTTGGATGATATTCGCGGCATAGTTTACTTCAAAGACTTGGCAAAACCTTTAGCTTTAAGAAAGATAACTTTAGAAACACAAATTCAGCCCTGGATACGTCCTGCAAGATTTGTCCCAGAACATACTCCCTTAAAGGAACTCTTGCCAACCATGCAGCGAGAGGAACCAACTATGGTCATGGTAGTAGATGAATTTGGTGCAACTGTGGGATTGGTTACGATCCAAGACATTATTGCTCAAATCATCGGTAATCCAGGCGAACCAGACACGACTAACGATTTGCTTATCAAGATTTTAGACGAGCAAACTTTTCTTGTGCAGGCTCAAACAAATCTAGAAGACCTGAATGAGGTTTTGCATCTCGATTTGCCCTTGAGAAAAGAATACCAAACTTTAGGAGGGTTTTTACTCTACCAGTTACAGAAAGTTCCCACCCTTAGCGAAACCTTTCGCTATGAAAATCTAGAATTTACCGTCACCTCAGTCACTGGACCACGCTTACATCAGATTCAGGTGCGACGGTTGCAGGAGTCAACAAACTAGGGGTGTAAGGGTGTAGGGGTGTAGGGGTATAGGGGAAATGCATTTATATTCTCAACAAACTAGGGGTATTGGGGTATTGGGAAAATGCATTTATATTCTCATCCCCCTTACACCCTTACAACGCCAGGTGCTTCAAGTCGGGAAACCCGCCCAACGCACTGGCTCCCCTTACACCCCTACTTCGCATAAGCCAATGGATCTTTCAATCCCAGTTCTGCAAAAGCTGCAAGACGCAAACGGCAAGAATCACAGACACCACAAGCAACATCGCCTCCTTGATAACAAGACCATGTGAGTTCCCAAGGAACACCCAATTTATTCCCGAGTTGAATAATTTCAGTTTTTTTTAGCTGAATTAAGGGTGTATTGATGTAAATGCTTTGCCCTTCGCGTCCTTGTTTTGTTCCTAAACGAAACACTTCCTGCATGGCTTGGATGTAGTCAGGACGACAATCAGGATATCCAGAATAATCTAGAGCGTTAACACCGATGTAAACACACTGAGCAGAAATGGTTTCAGCATAACCAAGGGCAAAACTTAAAAAGATCGTGTTGCGAGCTGGAACATAGGTAACCGGAATACTTTGAGACATTTCCTCTATGTCACGCTTATAGGGCAATTCTATAGCATCATCCGTAAGAGCAGAACCTCCCCATTGTCTTAAATCAAACTTTACCAATTGCTGGTCTACCACGCCTGCTTTTTCAGCAATTGCCAAAGCTGAGTCTAACTCTCGTCGATGTCGCTGTTGGTAATCAAAAGAAATGGTATGGCAGTTATAACCATCAGCGATCGCTTGGTATAAAACTGTAGAAGAGTCTAAACCACCAGATAATAAAATGACAGCTTTCATAATCAACTTGCTATACGTGTAGAAACCCAGTACTTGTGTCTTTCGGACACGCTACAAAGAACAGGTCGCAGAGGAAGCACAATCCGGAACTTTTAAGTTCAGTCTCAAATCTACTAATAATGATTGTGTCAGGCAATTGAGCCACACCCGTAACTAAAAATTAGGGGCTACCACCGTCCTGCTTTATTGTAGATTTATCTTTCGGTAATCATTTTTTTGTGAAACAAAGAGCACTTGACTAACGTCCTAGTTATTTTCAAAAGCTAATAAAAAAAGTGATTATAGTTTTTGTACTTTACAAAAAAAGCATCAATTTAAACACTTCTTATAAAAGCGAGTCATATGGCGGGAACTCACAAGAAACTTTGAAATTCTTCATAAACAGAACCTCTATGTTACCATCTGGATGGTTTTAGACGCATAGTGATTGGTAGCTGAGTGTCAAGTTCAAGGACTATAACGTCTCTAAGTGTGGTGGTTGAGGAGAGAATAACAGTGCAGAATAGAAGTATGTCAGTGGGAGAACAAAATGGTCAAGTACAGCGCAATTATCCACGACCGATCCGCATAGGCGTGATCGGCGTGGGTAATATGGGACAGCATCACGTCCGAGTACTGAGTTCAATGAAGGACGTTGAACTTGTTGGTGTAGCAGATATAAATGTTGAACGAGGATTAGAAACAGCCAGCAAGTACAAGGTACGCTTTTTTGAAGATTATTGCGATCTCCTGCCACATGTACAGGCAGTTTGTATTGCTGTACCTACGCGTTTGCATTACGCCGTTGGAATCAACTGTCTTTTGGCGGGAATTAATGTTCTGATTGAAAAGCCAATCGCAGCCAGTATATCTGAAGCCGAATCACTCGTAAACGCTGCCGCCGATTCTCAATGTATTCTACAAGTAGGTCATATAGAGCGGTTCAGCCCAGCATTTCAAGAATTGAGCAAGGTGTTGAAAACTGAGGAAGTGCTGGCGCTAGAGGCACATCGTACAAGTCCATATTCAAGTCGGGCAAACGATGTCTCAGTTGTTTTGGATTTAATGATTCATGACATCGACCTCCTTTTGGAATTAGCCGCAGCACCTATAGTAAAGTTAACAGCTAGTGGTAATCGTACATTAGACTCTGGTTATTTAGATTACGTAACTGCTACTTTAGGGTTTGCCAATGGTATTGTTGCTACTGTGACTGCCAGTAAAGTGACTCACTGCAAAATCCGCCGCATTGTTGCTCATTGTAAAAACTCCTTCACTGAGGCAGATTTTCTTAGAAATGAAATTTTGGTTCATCGACACACTAACGATTATCGGCAAGCACTTTACAGACAGGATGGCGTGATTGAAAGAGTTTCTACAAGCAACACTGACAAATTAGGAGCAGAGTTAGAGCATTTTGTCAACTGCGTACGTGGGGGAAATCAACCTTCAGTTGGTGGTGAACAAGCACTCAAAGCCTTAAGATTGGCAAGCTTAATTGAGCAGATGGCGTTAGAAGACCGTGTTTGGAACCCATTAGATTGGCAATCTGAACCAAAAGTGCAATCTTTGACACCCACTGTTTAACGGAACAAAAGACAGTTAACAGCAGGGTACATCAATGTATAGAAAGGGAATGGGGGATCGGTTGTAGGGGGGCGAGACAATAGAATCTCGTTATCATCCACAACCTGTAACCTATACCCTTTTTTATTTATGGAAAGTGTATTTTTTAACAAAATTAGCTAAAAAGTATTTAGATTACGACTTACGCAAAAACTCTTTCAAACTCGTATTTCTTTGTGTCCTTTGTGGTGCATCCTAGGTATACGCCGAGATACATTTTTCGCTTATTCCTGCGTAAGTCCTGTAAAGAAAGCAAGTTTGATGTAGTAACAACAAATGACTACAAAACTTCTGTCACAACTTCACCGAATACACTTTATGCTTGAATGGATAACCAATACTATTAACTCTCTGGGCTACTGGGGAATTGCTCTGTTGATGTTTGTCGAAAATCTCTTTCCCCCAATTCCTTCGGAACTCATTATGCCATTGGCCGGCTTTACAGCAAGGGCAACTCCAGAAAAACTTAATGTCTTTGGCGTCTTTTTTGCAGGATTGCTGGGTTCGGTATTTGGTGCACTTATCTGGTACTATCCTGGTAGATTATTCGGGGAAAAGCGTTTACAAGCTTGGGCAGATAGATACGGTAAGTGGCTAACTATATCAAGTAAAGATATTACCAAGGCAAAGAACTGGTTCGACCAGCAAGGTGGCAAAGCAGTTTGTATTGGTCGCCTTGTACCCGGAGTGCGCACCTTAATTTCTGTACCCGCAGGCATGAGTCATATGCCGCTGCTACCATTTTTAATCTACTCAACTTTAGGTAGCGCTGTTTGGGTTGGTTTGCTAACATTCTCAGGATATGCCTTGGGTAGTCAATATGAACTTGTGGACAAGTATCTGGCTCCTGTTTCTAAAATTGTGGCTGTAGTTCTGATCCTGGGATTTGTCGTCTGGGTGATGAAGCGTAAGCGAAAAAACAGGAGAAAGTAACAATTCTTGTTTCTAACTTGCGTTGGAAAAATAAGTAAGTAGATAGTTTTAATTAAATATAAAATTTAGCGTTGGCCAAAAAACCCGAATTGGTAATAAAGCAGGGAACTTTCCTGCTTCCACTAACGCTATCGAGGAATTCATTACGGCTATTTACTTACTCTTTAGTATAAAAGCAATTTTTTGCAACTCTGCTTGTTAGTTTTGCCATTCTATGATATCTAGTGAAACTTACGTGCCATGTTTATCGCTCAACAACTAAGTGATTGTTTTTATATTGCTTGCTACAGTTGACGCAACAGATGTTTTCTGGTACACCCATTTCTGTAAGATGAGCATGATAACTTGTGAGAGCTAAGTTAAGTACTAGGAGCTTTTATGACAGACCAACCTTCCGCTGCCACTCCGATGAATGCCGCTGCTATTCCAATGAATAGAGTTTCAGCCGCAACGCCGATAAATGCTGCTCCCCCTCAACCAATTGCTGGTGTACCGGGGAAAAAGATTCTCAGTATTGATTTAGGTAGAACTTCTACAAAGACTTGTATTAGCCGCGAGTCTAATAATGTGACGTTCGTCTCCGCCAACGTGAAAGAGATGTCAATGGAACAAGTGCGTGGAGGTGTTTTTGAAGCCCGCGCGACTGATCCTTTGATGGACCTGTGGTTGGAATATCAAGGCAATGGGTACGCTGTTGGTCAATTGGCAGCAGATTTTGGAGCTAACTTAGGAGTGGGTCAATCTAAAGTCGAATCCGCACTGATCAAAGTCTTGGCTTGCGCTGGCTACTTTAAGCTCAAAGATGAGATCTCTGTGGTACTCGGTCTGCCTTACCTTTCTCAAGAACAATTTGAGAAGGAAAAAGCACAGCTCATCAGCCAACTCAGTGGTCCTCATGTGATGAATTTTCGCGGAGAAAGCGTACCATTGAATATCAACAAGGTTTGGGTCATGCCAGAAGGCTATGGCAGCTTACTATGGTGTGAGGCTCAACCAAAGAAAGGTACAGCAATGCCCGACTTTACCAAAGTCTCTGTAGCCATTGTTGATATTGGACATCAAACCACCGATTGTTTGATGATTGATAATTTCCGCTTTGCCCGAGGTGCGTCAAAGAGTGAAGACTTCGGTATGAGCAAATTTTATGAACTGGTTGCTGCTGAAATTGAGGGCGCAGACAGCCAGTCTCTATCTTTAATTGCTGCAGTCAACCGAATCAAAGGCGATCGCTTCTACCGTCCCAGAGGTGCAAGCAAGCCTACCAATTTAGATGACTTTCTCCCCAATTTGATAGAAATGTTTTCTCGCGAAATCTGTAACCGCGTGCTAGCATGGCTACCAGAGCGCGTTACCGATGTAATTCTCACCGGAGGAGGTGGAGAATTCTTCTGGGAAGATGTTCAACGCTTGCTCAAAGAAGCAAAAATTAATGCCCATTTAGCTTCGCCGTCTCGGCAAGCAAACGCTTTAGGGCAATATATTTATGGAGAGGCACAGTTATCCAACGCTCGCGCTAGAACTTAACACTGATGTTCCAATGGTCAAAAAAAGTAGTGAAATCCGTTACGTTTGAGCCAGGGGTGGCTGATGAAAGCTTGTTAGCTCTTGTGGAAAGTCATTTGGAGAAAGATCCCCAAAAAACTTTCAGCGACCTCTGTAAAGAAGCCTTATGGCAATCTTTGTGCGTACCGGAATCTGTACGACCAGCCCCGAAACCAGCAGCAGCAGCAGCAACACAAGGGGTGGAACAAAAAATTCTGGAACAAAAAATTCTGGAACAAAAAATTGCTGCACTGCAAAGTCAGATAGCTAACCTTGAGGAACGTTTTTTTGCCAAGGAAGCGAATCGGTTGGAAATGCTGGAACAGCAGCTCATACAACTGAGCCAACAAGTGGCTCAATTGGCTATTATGCTGAACAATGTTTCAACCACTTCCCCTCCAACCCCTCAACAGGTCTCAGCCATAGAAGTTATCAATTATACTTCTAGTCCTAATCATGCTGCTGCTACTCCTTCTCAAGAAGTTGATCCAGTTATCAGCCGTATTAGCCAGTTTCTGGATGATTTCTAAGGACATTTCAGGCTGTTAATGTGTTTGACTGGTATAAAACCTCCTTAATGAGAATTCTCTTAAGGAGGTTTTATATTTATGAATTTTTATTGTTTTGTATTAACCACTTATATGTGGACTGAAATTCCTACTTAATCGTAAGTGATTAGCCGGACATGATATTACTCAATAACTAAAACCTCTTGTGATACTCAACAACTGCCCGATTATCATCTAAGAAATTGGTAGTTGCACGCAGACGAAGGGAATTATTCAGTCGATAATTAACACCCCATTGGAAAGGATCGTTTGTTGTCAAAATCTTGAGGCTAGAAATAGAGATCCTACGATTCAAGTCTACCCCAGCCTCCGCTGCCAACTCCAAACTTGAACTCGTCCTACCTGTTTGTACACTATCAGAAAGAATAGTTGGGAATAAACGCAGTTCACTTAAACCCAGTGCAGTACCAATTTGATTTAGAGGTTCTTGAAGATTGTTCAGTACAGCCGATCCTGCTATATTAATAAGTCCCAAAGTAGCATCGTTGTTGCTCCCTTCTTGATTATTTACATATCCACCCCCAAGCAGGGCAACAATTTCTGTTTCGGTGCGTGCAGGACTGCTTGTCAATTCTACACTTTGATCGAGTTTACTTGCAGGGCCTTGTACCCTAGCTTCGACACGAATATTTTCTAAAGCTGCCAACCCTGTAATATTTGGTTTATTGAAGTCAGTATTTTGAAGAACGTCGAGTACTTTGGCAAATAGTTGGATGTCTAAGTTGGGGTCACGAGGTTGATTTGCCCGAAAAATAGCTTTATGCTTATACCCATTAACAAGGTTAAATCGAGTCGTAAATAAATTGACGCTTCCTCCCTTTAGCCGAATAGTTCCTTCTGGTATTGGTTCGCCAAATGAACCGTTGACGGTTAGGGAACCAGTTGCACGGAAACTAAGAATAGGTGGACGGGTAATTTCTACGTTTTTGCCTAAGTTTAACTTTAAATCCTGAAACTTAGTGGTTGTATTGCTAACTTTCGGACTCTCTTTAGGAGTTTCTTGCTTTGCCGCCTTTAAAGGTGAGACATTCGTATCATTGCTATTTTCAGGGGTAGTTGGATTTTTAGATTCTGCAAGTGATACCTGACCATTATCTAACTGCAATTGACCACCAACCATTGGGTTAAGCGCAGAACCAGTCAAGAGCAAGTTACCACTGACATCTCCCTTGTAAAGTTCCTTAATATTCAAAGCTAATTGATTAAGGGTCACATTGAGAGGATTATTTATTTTTGTTCCTTGGTTGGCGACAGGAATTTCCCCTTGTGCCTCAACACTACCTTGGTTATTATACTTACCTCGAAGATTTTGCACGATGATGCGGTCTAAATCAAACTGCACTTTTCCTGTAATATCTGTCAACTTTCCTGGTAACGATTGAGATGAAAAGGTAGCATTATTAACAGTGGCAAGTCCATCTATGATCGGCTGTTGCCTTGTACCCCGTACCATCAGGTTTATTTCTCCCTCACCTTTTTCAAAGGCTACCTGGTTGGTTAACAGGTTTAACACTGCCAATCCTTCATTTTGCACTTTCATCTCCAGACTAATATTATCCTTGTCTGGTTTTACGGTAGCAAAAGGTAACTGATATGGTATACTACCGGCAATCTTAACAGGTTCTGAACCAGAAACCACAACGTGACTGCCAAAGTCCAAGCGACCATTGGCATAGTTGAAACTCGCAATTGCTGAGTCTACTGCCTTTTGATTCAGAGTCCCTTGTGCGATTTGCAATTCTCCCCTTGCCTGTGGATTTTGAATGCTCCCTGCTAACGCTGCTGTGCCGTTAAGATTACCAGTTATACCAACTGGCATTTTGACAAAATTATTCAGCACTTGTACGGGGAAGTTGATCACTCGCAATTGACCAGATTGTTCACTACCGCCAATGTTACCTGTTAAGGCGATCAGCCGGTTCCCAGACTCAATTCGCAAAGGTAAAAATCTGAGAACACCGTTTTCAAATCTGCCTTGAGCAATCACTTGGTCTGCTTTATACAACTGCTCTAGTTTATCTCCCCGGCCCCAAACAAAGTTTTGACCGTTTAAATTAAAGCTGACATCCAGTCCGTTCGCAGCAGCAGTATCTATGGAGACTTCACCATTGAAAGTTCCTTTTAAATCTTCTAAATCTGGTATGCGAGAAGCATCGCGACGCTGTTGTTTGTGTTGTGCGAACTGGGATTCAATTTCAGCAAAGCGGTTAAGTTGGGTTAACAAAGGCTGATTATTTGCAAGCCCGACTGACTGAATAGAACTCAAATCCGCTGCTTTGCCATAGTTTGGTTCAGACAAACCGCGTTGGACATCTTGGAATTCGTATATCTGTAGCGCACTCAAGATATCTTGCACCTCACCCTGAGTCACGTTAAGTTTACCTTTGATTTGCGGACCTTTGGGAGTTTGGGTGAAAGTCCCAGCCATGGCGTAACGACTAAGACCTTTGACAAATTCACCATTTGTGATGGTAGCTTGACCATCACCATAACTGAACTGTGCATTCAGGCGATCGCCTTTTATCCTACCAACTTGAGGCTTCTCAATAGCAACATCCCCCTGTGTCGCGAATGTCTTTTGATTAACTTGAAAATCCCCAGTCAAAACTCCTGCAATTGTACCTTTACCAAGATGACTGTTAGCAGGCGGGGTAAGATTTAATATCGCTAAGGGGAAATTGTCTACTTTCACTGCCAAATTATCCCCTTGACTTTGACCGCTGGCTAATGAATCTTGCCACCGCACTAAGAAAGAGTTGGGGCGATTGTTTGCATCTGTGTTCACAGTAATGCGATCGCGTTTACCTGTGACATCTAAATTTAAACCCTGTCCCTGTCCCGACTGAATATTCCCAGTTAAAACCGACTCAAAAGGCAATTGATTCACCACCAAGTCGCGTAACCTGAGTTCTCCTTGTATATTTGGTGCTGGTAGTGTGCCGTTGATTCTCCCACCAAAATCGGCTTTACCGGTTAAGCCTACACTCTTGGATAAGGGTATTGGCAACTTTTGCAGATTCAAATTTTGTGCCTGAACGTTCAAATTGAATTCAGTAATTTCTGCTATACGTTCCCCACTAGATTTGGCTAAAATGTAACCATTAGCATTCAAATCCGGGGAAGTGGCTCGCTCAATGTTCAGCTTTTGTCCATCCCAACCAACAGCTGCTGTGAGTGGTTGCTCAATACCACCAAGACCTTGAGAAAACTGTACCTGACCAGAGGCACGCACGTTAGATATCTTGAAAGCTCCCACGGTGCCTGCGACTTGCAGCTTACCACCGAACTGCCCCCGCAGCTGCTGCGACAACCGTTTTAATTCCACACCAGAAGCATCAACCACAGCCTGATAGCGACCATCTGCCACTTGAATACTGGAAGCAGTCACAGTGCCATTTGCGACATTTAGTCGCGCCTGACCTGTCGCTTTTATCGCTTGTGGCTGAGACGAATTAATGAGACCAGCAACATTGAATTGACCACTTAAATTACCGTTCAACTGCGGTGATACTTGTGTCAAACGCTGCAATGGTACGTTATTTGCTTGAAGTTGCATTTGATAACGACCGTTAGCAAGTTCAATGTTAGAGGCGCTGACTGTGTTACTTCCAAAATTCACACGTGCTTGTCCTGTCGCTGTCACAGCTTCTGGTTTGAAAGATTCAACTGAACCAGCAACGTTGAACTGTCCGGTTAATTTTCCCTGAAATTGTGATGGTGATTGTGCTAACTGTTTCAAATCAACGTCATTAGCGTTAAGTTGTGCTTTGTACAAACCCTCTGCCACTTGGATTTTAGAAGCTGTAATTGCGCCACCCGCAACTAATAGCCGTCCTTCGCCCGTCGCATGCAATGTTTTGAGGTTGAAAGCGTTTGTGTTTCCTGAAACTTGGAACTTACCCGCTAATGGTCCTTGTAAACTTGGAGGCGCTTGTTTTAGTAAGCGTCCCAACTGTACACCATTTGCAATTAATTGAGCAGAAAAGCTTTCCTCACCAAATTGAATGTTAGAAATGGCAACTGTGCCACCTGCAAGTTGAACTTTTGTGTTATCTGTGGTGCGAATCGTGGCAACTTTGAATGGGGCTGAGGTTCCTGATAAGATCAGACGACCGTTGAACCGTGCGTCATCAACAGAGACGTTTTGTACTTGGCTGGGGTTGACAAAACGCTGCACTTGTAGTTGTGAGGTATCGGCGATCGCCTCCCAACGCTGATTAGCCCAATTGCCAGCAATTTGCACTTTACCACCAGCAACATTAAGATCAACATTCCGGAAAGAAACAGATTTGTCTGGGGCGATGATAGTTTCTCCGCTTCCGGGGTAGGTTGCTTGGGGTGCTTGCCATTGTACTGTTGTCTGAACCTTGTTATCACTGCCAATCATCTGGGCTGTACCTGAGACAGTACCAATTTGAAATGCAGGTTTTGCGTCATAAACAGAGGCTATCGCATCTCCCGGAACGTTCTTTGCTGTGACGTTAAAGTTGATTTGAGGAATTTTGTTAACAAATTGAACTTTACCAGCGCCTGTGATTTCACCACCGACTGCGGCTTTACCCTGAATATTTTTAAAAGTTATGACAGAAGCAACAGGAGAAAACTCAAACTGTGTGCTGACAGTATTAAAATCGACTTTATCAATTTTTGCTGTTTTGATGGTAGCGACTGTGCCAGAGAGAATTGGATTGGTAGTTGGTCCAACAAGCTGTAAGTTTGCCTTAACTTCCCCAATTGTCGGTACTGGCAATTTTACCTTGAGAGTTTCGCGGGCATCTGCTACATTCACCGAATTCACACGTGCAACCAGGTTGTAGCCTGCTTTTCGGTCAATGGTACCGCTACTTACCAAGGGGATTTTGCCATAACCCGCAGAGACATTCTCTAACTGCATTTCGGTTTTTTCAAACCGCAGGTGACCTTGAGAATTCGTAAATGGTTGTGGCATTCGGGGAACTTGAAGTTGAACCCCTTGCAAAGTAGCATTACCGAAAATGAGCGGGTTTTGCTGTTTTTGTTTGAGTTGAATGTTGAGAATTTTCAGATCACCCTCAACTCGACCTGCTTGAAATTGTATGGGTAACTTAACGATGCGAGAAATCTCAGTAGCAAGCAAGTTTTGCCCACGCAGGGACTCTAAATTAATTTCTTGTGTCTTTGGACGAAGGTCTCCCTGTATGGAAACGTTACCACCATTATTTGATTCTCCACCCAAATCAAATTTTATTAGTTTGTAGTTTTCTAATAGCTCTGCAGTTCCGTTGATTTGTGAGAATGCTACGGAGGAGGGAGGGAGTGTTACCGTTTGCGCAGCACCTCCTGCGGGGCTAGGGAGCCGTAGGCTGGGAGAGAGGGAAGGAGGGAGAGCTTCTTTACCTTTCTCACTGTTGTTTTCTCTGGTTTGTTGTACCCCAAGTTCCTCTACTTTCCTCTCCTGCGGTACCAAGATCAGCTTGGCATTGCGAAATCGCAGTTTGTCTAAATTTGTTTTAATCGGTCCTTTTTGAGGTGAGGGGATTATTTTTGTGGTTAGCCAGCGCCCTTGTTGATCTTGTTTAATGTAAACATCTGGGTTGACTAAGGTGACGTCTAGGTTGAGCTTTCGCTTAAACAACAACTGTAATGGATCAAAACCTACCTCCACACCCTCGACTGTAACTTTATCTGGATCTATAGATGTTGCTGGGATGGCTGAAGCTCCAAATTTCACTCCTGTAAGCGATAGTTGCTTGACCTGTCCCAGTTCTACTGGACGGTTCAGTGTAGTGGTAAGATTGCTTTGCGCCAGTGGCACTAATTCTTTATGAATCAAATTCCACAGTCGCCAAGTACTGCCGAGAATTCCAATAAACAAAATTCCGCCCAAGGCAATGCCACTACGATTTAAAATCAGCAGCCATTGATACTTTTTATAAAAATGGAGGGATTGGGAGTGATCATCTGGATTAAAAGCTTTGGTCATGTCGTCTCTCACTACTGACTAACCGAAACAGTCTTGAGCGCCGAGTGTAAATTCTGAAAGTGTTATCAGTTTACATTCTTTGAGAGACTCAGCGCTCAGAAAGAGGTTTAAAGCCTATGCTAGTTGCATAATAGTCGCTTTCAGGAAAAACGCCACTTGCACTGAATACTGGTAAACCCAAATCCAGCAGTGGCTCAACGGACAGATGCGCGACTGTCAGGAGACCCGCCCACCGTGAGACAGCGCTATGCAGGAGGGGAGCC
The DNA here is from genome assembly GCF_006968745.1 of Brasilonema sennae CENA114. NCBI lineage: Bacteria > Bacillati > Cyanobacteriota > Cyanophyceae > Nostocales > Scytonemataceae > Brasilonema > Brasilonema sennae. Next base: position 3,383,833 of record NZ_CP030118.1, read on the forward strand.
AGTGCGTTGCGGTGAGACCACTGCTGCAGGAGGGTTTCCCGACCTAGGCATCTGGCGTAAGCGCAAAGCGCACGCTGCGCGTTCGCTCTTAGCGTGCGCTTGCGCTTACGCCGTAAGGCGTGCGCTTTGCGCATACCCGAAGGGGGGTTCCCAAGGCAGCTTTTGGGGGGAAGCGGGGGAACATAACGTGCCGCCCCGTTGTAGCACTTGGCGTTCTCCCGACCTAGGCGACTGCGTTCGAGCAAAGCCCATGCCGCAGGCATACCCGAAGGGAACTGTCCTCCCCTACACAGCATTGTGCTGTGTAACGTGCTTGTTGCCTTAAGTTTGGGAAATTTCTTAGGCGAAAAACTAACGGCATTTACATCAAGTGGGTACAGCCGCTCACAGCACTGTGTCCAGAATTTATTTGTGGAGCCATCATAGCCTTTTTTCCTGATTTTATCCCCCGAATATATCTGTAAGGATTTATTCAGAACTTAGCACTCAAGATACGGATGAAACTGCCACATTGGTAGAACTGATTGGTACACAATTAATTGCGCCTACTCCAGGATAACCGACGATACAAAAGACGGCAGGAGTTTTTTATCAGTATTCGTAAGAAAAGAGGGAACGCTTAACAGGGAACAGGCAACAAAAGGGATGATGTTTGTTGAAAGCGCCCCAGGGGGGACGCACCACCCGCTACGAATCGAAAAAACACTCTTTTCCCCTACACCCCTGTGTTTGTTGAGAGACTAGTCACTTTCTTGAAGAAAATTATTGATATTGTGGTCTTTACCTTGTCAGGAAAATATTAAGATTTGATAAAAAAGTGAAAATTTTTGCTTCGACTTTTCATTGGACGCCTTCTAGAACTTTAATTAAAAATAGATCAAAAATGTAAGATTAATGATTACACCCATGCGTGTTTTTGTACTACTGTTTAATGCTCGGACAGAAAATGAGGGAATCCACACAATTCAGGTGGGCGATCGCAATAAAGTTCTGATGTTCGAGTCAGAAGACGACGCGACACGCTTTGCCCTCATGCTGGAAGCTCAAGATTTCCTCTCACCAACTGTAGAGGCGATTGATTCAGAGGAAGTGAAAGAATTTTGTCAAGGTGCGGATTACGATTGGGAAATTGTCCCAAATGACAGTGCTTTGGCAATTCCCCCAGAAGTCAACGTTGATGAAACAGACTGGAAACTAGAGTCCCAGGAGAATGTTGCTGAGGAAACTCTGCCTCGCAGCCAGGAGTCGCAGGAAAAACCGGAAATTTCTGATTCGGAACTAGACAGCATTCGCCGGAAACTGGAAGGATTACTGTAGTAAGTCATTAGTCACTAGTCACTACTGATGACTGATTACAAATAAACTGTAGTACTTCCGGAAAACCCGCTCACAGTACTGCTTTTCAATTGCACTTTGGACAAAAAAACAAATGACGACGAATTTACAGGGGCGCGGTCATCTTTTGACAGAGCAGGTTAATCCTGACAGTCTTAATTTAGACCAACTAAGTTCTGTTGAACTGGTAGAGTTATTCAATCGCGAAGATGCAAAGGCAGTGGCAGCAGTAGGTGCAGCTAAAGTTCAGTTGGCTCAAGCGATTGAACGTACTGCCGAATGTTTGCGCAACGGGGGACGCCTTTTTTACATCGGAGCGGGGACAAGTGGTCGGTTAGGAGTGTTAGACGCTGCAGAGTGTCCACCTACTTTTTGTACACCCCCAGAGATGGTACAGGGAATTATTGCGGGTGGTGCGGGTGCACTAGTCCGTAGTTCGGAAGATTTGGAAGACAGCGCTGAAGATGGTGAGGCGGCGATCGCCCAACGACAAATCACCCAACTTGATGTAGTGGTTGGGATTACAGCCGGTGGAACAACACCTTTTGTTCATGGCGCGATGAGTGCTGCTCGTCAGCGAGGAGCAACTACTATATTTATAGCCTGCGTCCCTGTTGAACAAGTGGAGTGTGAGGCTGATATTGATATTCGCTTGTTGACTGGACCAGAGATTCTTGCAGGTTCAACTCGTCTCAAAGCGGGTACAGTCACTAAACTTGCTTTAAATACCCTGTCTACAGGTGTGATGGTGAAGTTGGGTAAAGTTTATGGCAATCGCATGGTGGATGTGGCGGTAACGAATCAAAAGTTACGCGATCGCGCTATGCGTATTTTACAAGACCTCACAGGTTTAAGTCGAGAAGCCGCTGGTTTTTTATTGGAACGCAGTGGTAAGTGGGTAAAGTTGGCGCTATTGATGCATTGGACTGGTTTGGAAAAAGAGGAGGGCTTACAACTCTTGTCACAATACCAAGGTAATCTCAGGGCGGCTGTTGCTAGTTATAAAAACAACGAGCAAACCTGAACATTCTACTTCGAGTTACAACTAAAAAAGTGAGAAATGAGGAGTCACTTATTCCTCACTTACAACTTTTTTTTTTGATTGACAAGGTTTTGACTTATTTTTTCTAATTATCTTAGAACAATCACTAAAACTTTATAATTAATTAATTTATCAAACATAAAGATACTTTATATAAAAATTCCTTCTTGAGAGATACGTAAAAATGATTTTATTATCTCTTGAGGATGATTGGCTAGTTTGTTTCTAAATTAGAAAATACTAATGACTGCCGGAATTGATTAAACACTTGCTAATCACTATAAGTTAATCGCTTTGAGCCATTATCCTTATAGTCATTAGTAACTTAAATTTTGTCTTTTTTCAATGCATCTCCTTTTATATACTCACTATGGCAAAGCCAATTGAATTTAATTTATTTGCACCTTACAACGAAGCAGCTTCTTTAATTGGTTCTTTTTCTGATTGGAAACCAATTTCAATGAAAAAACGTGAGGATGGTTATTTTCGCACAACCGTTGAATTAGAAGATGGTGATTATAAATATAAATTTCGTGTGCAGTCAAAGTCTTGGTTTTTTGAACAAGACCAATGGGTAGATGTCACAGACCCCTATGCAACTGATATTGATGAAATGAGTGGGAATGATGACAGTGTTGTACATATAAAAGATGGGGAACGTGTTGTAGATACTTACGTTTGGCAACACGACGATAAACATCTGCCCGCAAACGAGGAATTAGTTATTTATGAATTGCACGTTGGTGACTTTTCTGGAGGAGAAGATGATCCACATGCACGAGGAAAGTACAAGCACGTCGTTGAGAAGTTAGATTACCTCAGTGAACTGGGAATTAATGCGGTTGAGTTAATGCCAGTTAAAGAATATCCAGGAGATTATAGTTGGGGTTACAATCCACGCCACTTCTTTGCCCCAGAATCAAGTTACGGTCCGACATCGGGATTAAAAAATCTTGTTGATGAGTGCCATGCAAGAGGAATTCGTGTGATTATGGATGGTATTTATAACCATTCAGAATCATCAGCTCCATTAACACAAATTGACCACGATTATTGGTATCATCATGAGCCTCGCGATCCCGATAATAACTGGGGACCAGAATTTAATTACGAACACTATGATGAAAATTTAGAGACTTATCCTGCTCGCAAATTTATTGGCGATACAGTTCGTTATTGGGTTAGTGAGTATCACCTTGATGGAATTCGCTACGATGCAGCACGGCAAATTGCTAACTATGATTTCATGCACTGGATAACCGAAGAAGCCAGAGATACTGCCAGCATGAAGCCTTTTTATAACATTGCCGAACATATTCCAGAAACGACCAGTATCACCAACGCTGATGGACCAATGGATGGCTGCTGGCATGATAGTTTCTATCATTGTATTAAGGATCATATCTGTGGTAACACCTTTGATTTAGAACGCCTCAAAGATGCGATCGACGCAAAGCGTCAAGGCTTCATGGGTGCTACAAATGTTGTGAATTACCTCACCAACCATGATCATGATCGCTTAATGGTGGAATTGGGTAACAACAATATCTTTGATGAAGAAGCTTTTAGGCGGTTGAAGTTGGGAGCTGCTATCCTTTTAACAGCAATGGGTATACCCATGCTTTGGATGGGTCAGGAGTTTGGCGAGTACAAGCCGAATACACAAGAATCATCTAAAATTGAATGGGGATTGCTAGGTAATGATTTGAATCGTAACTTGTTTGAATACTACAAAGGCTTAATACACCTGCGTAAAAGCAATCATGCTCTCTACACAGAAAATGTTGATTTCATTCACGAAAATCCAGAAGATAAAGTATTAGCTTATAGCCGTTGGAACGATGAAGGTTCTCGTGTTGTGGTTGTGGCGAATTTCTCAGAAAACTTCTTAGGTGGGTATCAAGTTTCTAACTTCTCCAACAATGGCAAATGGCACGAGTGGACAGGCAATTATGATGTAGAAGCTAGCGACAATAGCATTACGATTGATATTGGACCATACGAAGCTAAGGTGTTTGTTTGGCAGTAAATCAGTTATTCGCTGTCTGTCATCAGTTGTTATATCAAGTTCGCCTAATTAGTTACGATAAAACGACCTCACCCCCTGCCCCTCTCCTTGCTAAGGAGAGGGGTGCCCGATAGCGTAGCGTGCCGTTAGGCATAGGGCGGGGTAAGGTTCTTTTTATAAGTGTTCATCCGAACTTGATATTAGCCAAAGATAATATCGCAATCCGCAATCATTCCTGAACAACAAGAACCCCGATTTCTCTAAGAAGTCGGGGTTCTGAATTGGATTGCTATGGATAGGACATGGGTCTACTGATGAGAGAATAAGCTAAAACAGTGATAAATTATTGAACACACGGTGACTTAAATGGTGGGTCAAACAATATGTGGACGCTACCGCATTATCCGACAGATAGGAAAAGGAGGGTTTGGTGTCACTTTCTTAGCTGAGGATACGCAGCGACCAGGGAATCCTCAGTGCGTTGTCAAGCAATTCAAACCTCAGTCAGATGACGCCTACACTCTACATCACGCAAAACGTTTTTTTGACCAGGAAGCACAGATGCTGGAAGTCTTAGGAAATTATGACCAAATCCCAAGACTTCTAGCACATTGTGAACAAAATCAAGAATTTTATATCGTTCAGGAATACATTAAAGGTCAGGATCTCAATCAAGAAGTCTTTTCTGGAAGACAACTAAGTGAACCTGAGGTGATTAAGCTTTTAAAAGAGATTTTAGAAGTTTTAGCCTTTGTCCACCAACAAGGGGTGATTCACCGGGATTTAAAACCCTCAAATATTATGCGACGTGAATTAGATGGCAAAATTGTGCTGATTGACTTTGGTGCAGTTAAGCAAATAGCCACTCAAATAGCTAATGCTCAAGGACATACTAATTTTACTGTTGCTGTTGGCACTCCTGGTTATGTACCAAGCGAACAAGCCAAAGGTAAACCAACATTAAGCAGCGACATCTATGCAGTTGGAGTTATCTGTATTCAAGCTTTGACAGGGATGAATTCCAATCCAAGACATGGAGGATTGCCTACAGACTCCAAGACAGGAGAAATTATTTGGCGCGATCGCGCAAAGGTTAGTCCAAAGCTAGCCAATATCATAGATAAAATGGTGCGCGATCACTTCAGTCAGCGCTACCAATCAGCAGATGAGGCTTTGCAAGCTGTCAGAAGTTTATCATCCAAATCGCCTCCTAAGAAAGTTTGGGTTGGAGTGGGGATAGTAGCAGCGTTAATCCCTCTTATTATCTGGTTCGGCTATCAGTTTTGGAATGTGAAACCAACCAAGCCAAAACCAAATTTTTCGGCGAATACTTACTCTGATTACGGTGTAGAAATAAAATATCCTGAAAATTGGACAAGACAAGATGAGCCAGTTAAGTTTGGTGATGAGGTGACAAAATTTATTCCTAGCAGTGACAAACCATCAAATGCTTGTCCGCTAGAAATCGTTGTAAATGTTAGTGAATTATCCCAGGGATTTTCACTTAAAGGATATAAAGAATCAGTAGAAAATAAAATTAAAAATATTATTCCAGATACTCAAATTGCTGATGAATCAACATCTGCTACTACGCTGTCAAATTACAAAGCTTATAAATTGAGCTATAGGCGTCAAGAACAGCAATGTCGTTTAAAAGTGATGGAAATAGGAACAGTTAGAGGTGGTAAGGCTTATTATGTTACCTATACAGCAGAAGTGACACAGTATGATAAATATCTGGCAGATGTGGAACAGATGATTAAGTCGTTTCAAATTTTGGATGTTAAAGAAAGTAAATAGGCGGTTAGAAACCGCATTCGGCATGAGTAAATGTGGGCTATAACATTATTCGTGATATGTCCTCCGCGATCGCGTAGCGATCGCATTCGCAATGACACAGTTACGTTTATTTATTTCCTAGATCTTAATGAAAAATAAATTAAATGACTCAATCAGAAAATCAACGCTCAGACAACCGCCAAATTTTGATAGTCTTGTCACCACTACCACTGACTAAAGTCCTGCCATCTGGGCTGATGGCGACGGAACGAACCCACTCGGAATGACCACCGAGAGTACGGATAAGTTGTCCAGTTGCAAGATTCCAGATTTTGATAGTCTTGTCTTCACTACTACTAGCTAAAGTCCTGCCATCTGCGCTGATGGCGACGGACAAAACTTGTTTGGAATGACCACCAAGAGTACGGATGAGTTGTCCAGTTGCAAGATTCCAGATTTTGATAGTCTTGTCTTCACTACCACTAGCTAAAGTCCTGCCATCTGCGCTGATGGCAACGGAATTAACAAAACTGGAATGACTTTGGAGAGTACGGATAAGTTGCCCCGTAGTGAAATTCCAAATTTTGATAGTCTTGTCACCGCTACCACTAGCTAAAGTCCTGCCATCTGCGCTGATGGCGACGGAACTAACTCCATTAACCCCGTTGGAATGAACAGCGAGAGTACGGATGAGTTGCCCAGTTGCAAGATTCCAGATTTTGATGGTATCGTCAAAACTACCACTGACTAAAGTCCTGCCATCTGCGCTGATGGCGACGGAATTAACCGAATAGGAATGACCAGCGAGAGTACGGATGAGTTGCCCAGTTGCAAGATTCCAGATTTTGATAGTCTTGTCAAAACTACCACTAGCTAAAGTCCTGCCATCTGCGCTGATGGCGACGGAATTAACCGAATAGGAATGACCAGCGAGAGTACGGATGAGTTGCCCAGTTGCAAGATTCCAGATTTTGATAGTCTTGTCAAAACTACCACTAGCTAAAGTCCTGCCATCTGCGCTGATGGCGACGGAATTAACCGAATAGGAATGACCAGCGAGAGTACGGATGAGTTGCCCAGTTGCAAGATTCCAGATTTTGATAGTCTTGTCAAAACTACCACTAGCTAAAGTCCTGCCATCTGCGCTGATGGCGACGGAATTAACCGAATAGGAATGACCAGCGAGAGTACGGATGAGTTGCCCAGTTGCAAGATTCCAGATTTTGATAGTCTTGTCAAAACTACCACTAGCTAAAGTCCTGCCATCTGCGCTGATGGCGACGGAATTAACCGAATAGGAATGACCAGCGAGAGTACGGATGAGTTGCCCAGTTGCAAGATTCCAGATTTTGATAGTCTTGTCAAAACTACCACTAGCTAAAGTCCTGCCATCTGCGCTGATGGCGACGGAATTAACCGAATAGGAATGACCAGCGAGAGTACGGATGAGTTGCCCAGTTGCAAGATTCCAGATTTTGATGGTATCGTCCCAGCTACCACTAGCTAAAGTCCTGCCATCCGGGCTGATGGCGACGGAATTAACCCCATAGAAGAATTCATTATTTGAGGAATCTGCAATAACACTATTCGCTAAAACGAAATTGGCTGCTGTACTGTTGGTATTTAGAGGCGGTGAGGTGGTAGCTGGTGGTGAGGTGACAGCAGTCTTTTTTCTACTTGGTGGAGAAGAAGGTTTTGTTGCTTGCTGATTTCCACCTTGTTTAGCAGCAAGCGTTAAATAAGTATTAATAGGAATCCCAAAAAAATCCGTCGCGCCTGTCCCAGGATTCGTGAGCGATAATCCATTAACTCCTACCAATCGCCCTTGTCCATCTAAAACTGGACCACCACTCATTCCTGGCTTAGTTGGATTAGTATGAACCCAGGCGTATCCATTCTTAGCATTTCTCACAATCCTAGAAATGCCACCTGGTAAAAAAGTATAACTGCGCTCTGGACTCACAGCATCAGGATCAGCCCAGCCAGTGACATATATTGTTGTACCTTCACTCACTTGTCCAGAATTACCTAATTCTGGCTTCCGGTAATTTTCTGTACTAGTGAATTGCAGCACTGCTAAATCGACACCAGGAAAGTATTTGACTACACTTTGGTTAAAAGAATAGCGCCGATTATCAGGAGTTTGGAGAGTATAGTTTCCCTTTAATCGCACCACATGCTCGTTTGTGAGGACAGTGTAAGTATTTCCTTGGCGGTTAATGATAACTCCAGATCCAGTATTAGCGCCATCGATGCGAACTGTAATCTGTTTAGCAATAGCGTTAACTTCTGCTGGCGTCAATCCTACAGCAACTTGAGACTGTACCATGACAACTGCTGCACCCAGTAACACTATTGGAAGTCCGTAAGAAAACTTCATTTATATGCCCTCTAATTAGCCTGACTTACCCCATAACAAACTTTATATTTATCTTTTCTTCCTACATTCCTATAACTTAAGTTGAGGATCATAGGCTCTAGTCCTCTGAACCTCCAACTTGTCAAGTATCTGTTGTGGATTAGTGCCTGGCTTAAGTATGAATAATACAGTACTATCTGTGCAAGGAGAAATATCTTCCTTGCTAGCAGCAGCGCAAATTACGGGTTGTCCTTTTATAGTCCCAGTTCTTAGATAGTTTAATGTTCCATTTTCATAGGTTCTCTGGAATCTGGCAGATACATCTTTACAGCGTGCTGTTTTTTCAGAATCATTTCCAGAGATCCAGCGAATCATTGGTATGTTTCCCTGTGAAGTTCTCACTAATGTAGCTAGCATACCTTCGTTCATACCACAAAAAAATTTAGCTCCTCCAGAAGAAACAGCAACTTGCGACTGTTGAAATACTTTTTCTGAGGTATAATTTAAATAAGTGTTAATGGGGATACCTAAATAATCTATAGAACCAGTAATAGGTTCTTGCTTACTTTGTCCGTTAATTCCTATTAATCGTCCCTGCTCGTCTAGCACTGGACCACCGCTCATACCTGGCTTAATAATATTAGTATAAACCATAGCATAGCCATCTTTGGAACTAGGCGAGATGACGGAAATGCTTCCTAGTGAAAATCGATAGCAGCGTTGTAAGCAGATACCATCAGGATTTGCCCAACCTGTAGCATAAACTGCTATGCCTTCACTTAATTGTTGAGAATTACCTAACTCAGACTTACGGTAGTTTTCCGTACTTGTAAATTGGAACTCCGCCAAATCTAACCCTCGAAAAGGTTTGACTAGACTCTGGTTTACAGTGTAACGCCGACCATCAGGAGTTTGAACGGTGTTTCCATTCTCTTTCAGCACATGCCAGTTAGTGAGGACAGTATAAGTATTTCCTTGGCGCTTAATAATAACTCCAGATCCAGGATTTGCGCCATCAATGCGAACTGTAATCTGCTTGGCAATACCATTGACTTCTCGTGGAGTTAATGCTATTACAACTTGAGACTGTACCATGACAAGTGCTGCACCTAGTAGCGCTACAGAAAAACCACAAGAAAGCTTAATCACCTGTCCTCTCATAAATCGAACTTTTGTTTTGCATCAAAATTCACTAGCGGTGTAACCTGAGCGGAGTCGAAGGATACACTCATCTTAAGTGAACGTGTCACCAACTTTGGAGCTAACTGCACAACAGTTTTTATGGGCACTGCCAAACTGGAACGAGTAATCTGCTCTTGTAAAGCTTTAGAAGGCTCAGAACCATCCATATATAATTCAGGAGTATTCCATACTGGATCTTTATGCAATCCATTAATACCCACAACTTCTCCTCGCTGATTTAGCAACGGTGCGCCACTCATACCCTTGCGTATTTCATTGCTGTACCCAATTTGGTAACCCCCCTCCAAAGCCTTATCCAGTATTAGCGAAACTTTTCCCTCTGTAAAAACATACTCACTGCCTACTCCCTTGTTTGCAACACACATCTCGCTTTTCACCTCACCCTCGCTTTTCGCTTCGCGAAAATCTTTCCCTCTCCTTACCAAGGAGAGGGATGCCCGATAGGGCAGGGTGAGGTTCCCACTCCCAACTTCCCTAGCTTCGCGAAAATCTTTCCCTCTCCTTACCAAGGAGAGGGATGCCCGATAGGGCAGGGTGAGGTTCCCACTCCCAACTTTCCAGAGGGATGCCCGATAGGGCAGGGTGAGGTATTTCTGATTTGCCCCATTTTGCTCCGCACGTGACGTAAATCCACCAACAAATACCTTATCCCCAACTTTCAAACTGGATGAATTTCCCAGCGTTGCAACTGTATAAACTGTATTAGTGCTACGAAACTGCAGTATAGCCAAATCTCTATCTTTAAATACAACAGACTTGGAAACCACAGCAGAGTAAAGACGCCCATCTGGAGTTTGAATTTGATACGGAGGATCAGCGGATCTCAACACATGAGCATTGGTAATTACGGTATAAACTTGTCCATTTCTTTTCATCAAAGTTCCTGTCCCTAGTAACTCTTTTGACAAAACTTTGACTGTAATTGCTTCAGCTTTTTGTTGCACTTGGGCTACCGAGAGTTGAGAAAGCTTGCAATTTTGGTTTTGACAAGACACAGAAATGGGTTTGTGTCTTGGGAGTGCGATCTGCCCTTGGCAGCAAGCTCCGCTTATCGCAATTCCACCAAGACAGGCAACCAAAAGTAGTGTACAATGAAGCCCCCGCGTTACCCATCTCCAAGTCATTTCTTCCTGACTCCAAAATTAACTGAGAATCAAAAGCGACGCTCAAGTGGTGCTGAACTAGGAATATTGGTTACAGCAGGCTTATTACCTCCCGCGCTGTCATCTGTATCTACAAGTTGCTTAACATCTACGTATAAATCACCATCAGAATAGGATACATATTGACTGCCGCTCAGTTCAATCGGCTTCGCATCAGCGCCTCGGCGGAAATCAAGAATTTGTCTCAGCACGCGTCCAGTATCAGTTCCCGGCTTAAGGGTGACTAGTACATCCTGATCGTTGGCACAAGAACCACCCTTACGACTCGCAATACACAACACAGGATAACCTTTAAAGTTATCTTTACTTGTGATGTATACTGAGCCATTATCATAGTATTGTTGGAATCTTGCAGAAACGATCGCACAACGTTTCTCCGGTGGAAAAGCTTTAAAATCCCTAACCACCCAACGAATAAACGTTTCATTTCCTCGTGAGGTACGAACCATTGTTACTGGTGTACCATTACGCTTTTCGCAGGAGAATTTATTACTATTAGCAAAACTAGGCTGATTGATAGCTGCAATTATAGGAAACGTACTCAGTGAAGCTATGGCTAAGGATTGAGTAACCGCTGTCAAGATTTGACAAAATGACTCCAGTTTCATAAGTATGGTGCAACTCCCTGGAAGGGTACATCTTATGTTGGCAAGAATACACCAAACTACAATCTCAAGTTGAATTATTTCGGAATATTTCAGATATACGAGCAAATTTGAGTTGCTGACAGGAAGAAATGGTTGATTTTAGTTGGTTTTAAATACTTTGGGTGCAATACACCCTATGCTACTTACACAGCTTGGCAGCTCTTTTGATTGTAGCCAGTGTAGCCATTAATTAGGAATTATTGGAAAATACAAGTATATAGGGATGATTCACCGCACTTCGCTGCCTTTGCAACGGAGTGGCTTCAAAATCTAGCATTGCTTGACTTATGCGCGTCTTAATAGTAGAGGATGAACCTGGCATTGCTCAATTTATTAGTCAGGGATTGAAAGAAGCAGGTTACGCAACAGATATAGCTACTGATGGTCAGGAGGGACTAAATTATGCTTTAGCCGCAGAGTATGACATCATTGTATTGGATATAATGTTGCCTCAAATGGACGGTCTACAGGTTTTGCGGAAACTGCGATCGCAAGGTCTTAAAACCCCTGTACTGCTACTAACCGCCCGTGATGCTGTAGAAGACCGGGTTCGAGGTCTAGATGCTGGTGCTGATGACTATTTGTTTAAGCCCTTTGCTTTGAGCGAACTATTGGCGCGTCTGCGTGCCTTACTACGTCGTCCTCCGATGCAACAGGACACAATACTGCGAGTCGGAGACTTGGAGATGGACGTTGCGATTAGGGAAGTACGCCGCGCTGGAAAAAGTATCAACCTTAGCCCCCGTGAATTTACACTGCTACAGTATCTTATGCGCCACCCTCGCCAAGTACTTAGCCGCAATCAAATAACCGAACATACCTGGAATTTTGACTTTTATGAAAATTCCAACGTTATTGATGTTTATATTGGCTACTTGCGACGCAAGATAGACCACGGTTTCGACAAACCCCTCCTGCACACAGTGCGTGGTGTAGGATATTGCCTCAGCGCAGATGCTGAATCATGATTAGTTTGAAGTGGCTGAATCACATCCCTGTACGTATAAAATTAACTGCCTGGTATCTCCTGTTGTTGGGGCTGACTCTGGGCGGGTTCACGGGCTACTTGTATTTCCGACTTGAGCGTAAAATAATTAACCAGGCGGATACCGCTCTGCAAATAGCAGGTTCTCAGTCCTTGGTTTATTTAAGCGATAAGAATAACGCCCTTGCCTTTGCGGACAAGCCAAGCCGACAAAATACCGTACAACGTTTGATAGAGGCTGGATTTGCAGTTCGCCTGATCACTCCCCAAGGCAAAATAGTGGACGGCTTTGGCAAATACCAAGAAGTGCCTCTCTGGATACCAAGTGCCAGTGGATACACAAGAGTGGCAAGAAATAAGGCAGACTGGCGACTAATTAGCCAGCCAGTAATCCGTCAAGGTCAGATTATCGGCTGGTTGCAAATAGCAAAGTCTCTTGAGGCATTAGAAGAAATATCCGATAAATTATCTGCAGAACTTTTATTTTTGTTGCCATTTATACTGATATTTGCTGGTTGTGGTGGTTTATTTCTCTCATCAAGAGCATTGCAACCCATCAGTCAAATCACTCAGACTGCTCAAGCTATTAGCGCCATTGACCTCGCCCAACGTCTAAACTACAAAGGGGCAAAAGATGAAGTGGGACAGTTGGCGACCACCTTTGACCAGATGTTAGAACGTTTACAAGCAGGTTTTGAACGGGAACAACGGTTTACAGCTGATGCAGCCCATGAATTACGTACTCCCCTGACGGTTATCAAAGGACGCATAGACGTAACCCGCAGTCGGGAACGCACTCCAGATGAATACCACCAAACCTTGCAGGATTTAGAACAAGAGGTAGACCGGCTCATTCGCCTCAGCAATGGTTTACTGTTACTAGCAAGGATTGACCGAGGACAGTTGCCTTTTGAGCCATTACCTGTGGACTTAAACAACTTGTTGGAAGTGATTGTGGAACAAGTGCAATATGCCGCAGAATTGCAACAGATTAAGCTGCTAAATAACTTGACCCCCGATTTGTGGGTGCAAGGCGATCCCGACCAGTTGACCAGTTTGTTTTTGAACCTGGTAGACAACGCCGTTAAATACACACCACAAGGAGGTGTTGTTTGGGTGCGGTCAAATTTGCACTCAAATGTCGTGCAGGTGATGATCATTAACACAGGAGTAGGTATTTCAAAAGAGCATTTACCTCACCTATTTGAGCGGTTTTATCGCGCAGACTCAGCCCGTTCCCAAGGAAAAAGTGGAGCTGGCTTGGGGTTGGCGATCGCTCACGAAATTGCTCGCTTGCATGGCGGTACTATTACTGCTGACAGCATTCCTAACAAAGAAACTACTTTTACCGTCACTCTACCGATTGCCCAACATAGTGGTCTGTCTCATTAATTTTGATGGGTTACAGCAGTTTTCAGGTAATTAGCCACACCCTTGCGTTCTTCTTTGCGCCTTTGCGGCTTTGCGTGAGACAGATCAAATAAACGAACCGCCAAGACGCCAAGTGCGCCAAGAGAAAAGGAAAAAAGGGTAATTCATTAAATTATGTAATCCATCAAAATTAATGATATGGGCTAATGGTTGTTGACTCTCATTATTTTCTTAATTTCGTTTTGTAATTTTAAATTATAGCGAGTTGAAATGGGGTTAGACCATGACAGTAAGTGAAATGGAACTGAATGCAACTTCATTACAGCAAATATCCCAATCGCAGCAGATACCTGAAGACACGATATGTGAAACTGAAGCTAGTCAATATATGATTGATTGTTATCCGTATGCTATGCGAGGATTTTTGTGGGGTCTTTTTTTCTCTATTGTCTTTTTGGTAAGTGCGATTAACGTATTGAAGCTAGTGTTTTAATAGTTATAAATTGTAGGTTAGCGTAGACAGTCGCAACGTTCAAGCAAACCTACAATTATTATATATATTTCTCTTTACTTACATATAGCAATCCGCGCATCAATCATGAAAAATGGGAAACCCGGTTTCGCAGAAGTTACCGGGTTTCTCAGATCTGATTTATAAAGTAAAGATTAAGTCTGTGTAGGTTGGGTAGAGCTTTAGCGTTACCCAACATTTATCTTCTTAGTTGGGTCTCGTTACCTCGACCCAACCTACAAAATACTACAAAATACATCAATCAGGCTCTTAAAATTTACTTTATAAATGACCTCTGAGACTTTTGATTCTCACCATTCATATTGGATTGCTATATAAAAACTTATTTTCTAGACTCTCATCTTTTTCTTAATCTAATTTGGTAATATCTATTTTTTGAAGCTTTTCTCATACCAAAACTTTCTTGTTACTCTCATCGTATTCTTAAAAAGCCTCTCTAATATAAAGGTATGAGCTAATAACATCAAACCTTCAATTCTGAAGTTGAATTATGGGAATTAAGCAAACAATTATAGCTGCTTGTGGAGTAGTAGCTTTGATTCTTGTAGGAGGTTGGTTTTTTAGAACTAGACCTGTTCAAGCTTCTCCTGACAACACAGCACCTGCGGTCACAATGGTTGAAGCCATAGAAACGGTTCTTGCTGCTAACCCAGGTACAGCAGCAATTGATGTCAATTTAGAGCATGAAAATAATAATTTGGTGTGGGAAGTTGAACTAAACAATGATTTAGAAGTGTACATTGATGCCAACACTAAAGAAATTGTGAAAACTGAGCAAGGCTGGAATTTGACAGATGTTCCTCTCTTAGCAAACTGGATTCCTAATTAATTTATATCCCTGTAATCGGAATTTACTCATGACTAGATCTGTATCTACCCATAAAGTTAAGTTGAAACCAGTTCGCCCAATGCAAGACAAGCTGCCTCAAAACTCGCATTCCCTCGATATAGAAGAAACAATCGACTTGTTAGAAACTGACCAAGCACAGGGCTTGAATAGTATTCAAGTCAAAGAGCGAATAGCGCGTTTTGGTTTCAATGAATTGACCGGAAAGAAAGGAAAACCCTGGTGGTTAAAATTTCTTTTGCAATATAATCAGCCGCTACTGTACATCTTGCTAATTGCGGGTGCTACTAAGGCAATTATAGGTGAGTTTGTCAACGCTTTTGTGATTTGGGGTGTAACTACAACTAACGCCATTATTGGATATGTTCAGGAATCGAAAGCGGAAGGGGCGATCGCAGCCCTAGCTAAATCCATCACGACAGAAGCAACTGTTATCCGCGAGAACCAAAAGTTACGCATTCCCTCACGAGAGTTAGTTCCTGGCGATGTGGTGCTGTTAACTTCTGGTGACAAAGTACCTGCTGACTTACGACTGATTAAGGTGCGGAATCTGCAAGTAGATGAATCCGCCCTGACTGGTGAGTCTGTAGCTGTTGAAAAAGAGGCGGGTGTAGAGACGCCGCCCCTACCGCCAGATATCCCGTTAGCAGAACGCAAAAATATGGCTTATACAGGCGGTTTTGTTACTTTTGGGCAGGCGACAGGTATAGTAGTAGCCACGGGTAATACTACCGAAACAGGGCGAATTTCTCAGCTATTAGAAAATAAAATCGACCTTTCTACCCCCTTAACCCGAAAATTCGACAAATTCAGCAAAAATTGGCTGTACATGGTTTTGGGGGTTGCAACCCTGACTTTGATGGCGGGACTGCAAACCAAACCTTGGAGAGATGCTATAGAAGCTACTGTGGCATTAATTGTCGGCTCGATTCCGGAAGGATTACCAGCGGTAGTGACTGTGACACTAGCTATCGGTGTATCCCGCATGGCTCGTCGCCACGCAATTATCCGCAAGCTGCCAGCAGTAGAAACTCTCGGTAGTGCGACTGTCATTTGTTCCGATAAAACTGGCACTTTGACCGAAAATCAAATGACAGTGCAAGCTATCTATGCGGGAGGACATCAGTATGCAGTCACTGGTGTAGGTTATTCTCCGGAAGGAGAAATTGTACAAGATGGCAAACGAATCGACTTGAGTGGCGATCTCGGTTTGCACGAATGTCTCAGCGCTGGACTGTTATGCAATGACTCTCACTTGGAAACCAAAAACGGTAAATGGGTTGTTGTTGGTGATCCGACTGAGGGGGCATTAATCACCTCCGCTAATAAATTGGGGTTAATCAAGCCGCTTCTAGAACAGCAAATGCCGAGACTGGATGGGATTCCTTTTGAGTCTGAGTTTCAGTACATGGCGACTCTGCACGCAACTCCAACAGGTAAGACGATTTATGTTAAGGGTTCAGTAGAGGCGATCGCCAAACGCTGCACCTTCATGTTAAATAGCAACGGACAACTCAAACCAATCGACTGCCAAGAGACATTAAATACCTCCTCTATCGAACGGGAAGTCAATATTATGGCACGTCAAGGCTTACGGGTGTTGGCGTTGGCAAAGAAGCTTGTACCAAACGAACAAACTACCGTAGACCACGTAGATATTGACACTGGGTTGATTTTCTTGGGCTTGCAGGGGATGATTGACCCACCACGCGAAAGTGCGATGAAAGCGGTGAAAGCCTGTCAAGAAGCGGGTATTCAGGTAAAGATGATTACTGGCGACCATGCTGTCACAGCGCAGGCGATCGCAACTCGTATGGGCATCAATAAAAATGGTTCGGTGCTGGCATTTTCCGGCGCTGAACTTGCTCAAATGGACTACCAAGAACTTGCCCAAGTTGCAGAAGATGGGGTTGTATTCGCCCGCGTCGCACCAGAACAAAAGCTGCGTCTAGTAGAAGCGTTACAATCAAAAGGCGAAATTGTCGCCATGACGGGGGATGGAGTGAACGATGCACCTGCCTTGAAACAAGCCGATATTGGCATTGCGATGGGTATGGCGGGAACTGAGGTAGCAAAGGAAGCGGCTGATATGCTACTCACCGATGACAACTTTGCTTCAATTAAAGCTGCGGTTGAGGAAGGGCGTGCTGTTTACAAAAATCTTGTCAAAGCTATGTGCTTTATTCTCCCAGTCAATGGTGGAGAGTCGATGACAATTTTATTCAGCACGCTGGTAGGCAGAGAATTACCGATATTATCATTGCAAATTCTTTGGCTGAATGTCATTAATTCCATTACCATGACAGTCCCCTTAGCCTTTGAGCCGAAACCTCAAAATGTCATGCAGCAATCGCCCCGTCGTCCCAATGAAGCATTACTGTCAGGTAGTAGAATCAAACGCATCTTGGCGATTTCTCTGTTTAACTGGATTGTGATATTTGGAGTTTTTGAATACATTCGACAAACTACAGGGGATATAAATCTAGCCCGTACTATGGCAATCAATGCTTTAATTGCAGGCAGAATCTTTTATCTGTTGAGCCTGAGTCAATTAGTGCCGAATCTGATTGCCAAAATGGACGGTACAATTAAAGAAAACGTTGATATTCCAGCCATTGGCTTTGGTATTATTGGCGCAATAATTTTGCAGCTTTGCTTTTCTTATGTACCTTTAATTAATGAGTTTTTCTTCACAGTACCCCTCAGGTTTGACCAATGGTTGTTCTGTTTTGCCGTGGGTTTACCAATGATTCCTTGGGCTGCCTTTGTTAATCGCTTTGATCCTCCGAATTAAAAAGAAAATATAGAAAGAATCAGCGAGAGCAGGAGATGGGTGAGTCTGAGACGAACAGACTTAGACTATATTGTCATCATCCTGCTCATTTTCGGTAGCCTCTACGTGTTTATTAGTGGAATCATTATGGACAGGATGGGGCTGCATCGCTTTGTCTTTCTAGCTGGCTTTAGCGATTATTTAGGATTGCTATAGCAGTCCTATTTCATTTGTGAAAAAACAAAGTACATTTGTATATTCTTCTTCCCTGTTCCCTGTTCCCTGTTCCCTACCTCAACGAATAATTTCACAACTCATTTAGGATTGCTATATATAATTTATCTAAAAACAAACTGCTGTCATTTATCCTCTGAGCATTTTTTTAATTTCTCTTGTTAATCTTGATAAATTTGCGCTTTGACTAAACCAAAATTTTATGTTTCTCTCATCGTTTTCTTAGAAAACCTATTTAACATGAAAACATAAGCAAATAACAATAAACTCAATGGATGGGAGATTGAACTATGGAAATTCAGCAAAAAATTGTTAGCGCTGTTGGAGTAGTACCTCTGATTCTCGGAGGAAGTTTATGGCTCAAAACCAGACCTGTTCAAGCTTCTTACCATGACACAGCCCCTACTGTCACAATTAACTAAATAACAAACTGTAGAAAATAGCTCCGTTGGCGAGAATTTGCGCTCTTTTTTGCGTCGTCAGGGAAGAAATATCGACCTATCTGTGCTAAAGGTGCAATTCCTGTTCAAATGCAGTAGCTCAAATCATAAATACGTCAATAGTTTGATAACTCACGAGAATGCACTTATGTTTTACACTGTCAAAGATGGAGATACACTACCAAAAATAGCCGAAAAATTTTATGGCGTTCGTAGTCGGTGGCAACAAATTTATCATGCTAATCCAGAAGTCATTCTACTCATTCCTGGGGTAACACTTTTTATTCCTCTTCCTCAAAATATTTATGATAAAGAGTTAGAAAACAATGAAAACAATAAAACCTTATGCAAAGCTATAGGATCTGAAAATATGACTAAATCCAAACACTCTATCAAAAATAATTTTGTGAGGGTAGGAGCAATTTGTGGAAGCTTACTAATTGGTTTATCATCAATTGCAATCCCATTTTTTTTAGCACAAAGCGCCCAAGCTCAACAAACGCCCAAGACTTCTAATGATTCTGTAATCCCACCTATGCCAGAAGAGCTACAAACTCCAAGCGCTAAGATTGTACCTGTAAATGGAAAAGTTAACGTGAAGCTGACTAACCAAACTAACGCTGTGCTAGCTTACGAAGTCATTGGACATACCAAACAACGCACCCTTTCCGGAAAATCAACTGTCACCTTAAAAGACTTACCAGTCGCTGTAGCTATTAGCTTCCGACGACAGGATAAAGGACTGCTTAGTGTTCATCTTCAAAAAGAAACAGCACCCGGATTATTAGAGGTCAAGTTGGATGAAGGGAAGAATTTTGGTGAGGATAAAATTGCGATGAAAATTGAAAAAACAGGCGAGGTCTTCTTGAAGTAATAACCCACAACTTGGGTTATTAAATTATGGGTGCTTTTCACTTGTTGATTCATGCGATGCTCCGGAGGAGCCACCAAAGGTGATCGCACACGACAAGTTGACGGTGCGCTACGCGCACCGTCACTTCTGTAGAGAGTGCAAATCTAAGTGTTAAATTATTTTAAAATAGTAAAGATTACCTTCAAATAAACGCGTGTTGAAGAGTATATGCAAAAAGAAATGCTTCCAGTTTAAGTAAAAACCCTTTATATCTGACCGCATGGATTGACTTTGGGAAAACACGAGTGATGCCACTAAATACAGTTTCAATATAATGTCGAGTACATTCGTAAGCGCAGCGTCTCCCTTCGGCTCCGCCGAAGGCAGGCTCAGGAGACTCAAATCTATGCCCGTAGGGCACGCTGCGCGAACGGTGATGAGCGAATTTTGAATTGGTATAAGGTGGGCACTGGCGACTTTTCTATGTCATTGGTGTGCCATAAGTGGTTAGTCAGTGCCCACCCTACGTTAGATTCGCTATGACATCAACTTACAAAACCGTTCCAATCTCCTTCAAATAAACCCGTGTAAAAGGTTCATCTACACCAAGAGTATATTCTTCTATCAAACCCTTGCGCCTAATAGAAATATTATCTCCATTTTTGATTACAACAGTTGAATCATCAAAAACATCCCGCGTTAGCGTCATTTCGATTTCTGTAGGATTGTTTAAAACTACCATGTTACTTCCGTAGTAAAACATTCCTTCATTTTCCAAAACGTCTTCTTTGTATTCAGCAATCAGCATATCAAGCTTAGGATTACGCAACAAAGAAAGGATATTGGTGTTGTAATCTGGACTCAAAATTTTTGCTGAACGATTTATGAAAACACCATCACGACAAACAGCGCCTATTGTCCAATCTGGATGTTGTAAAAGAATATGGTCAATTGTTTCTTGAATTTGCTGAACTGAGATATTGTTGAACGTGACTATTGGTATTCTGGCATCTGTACCCAGTTGATAAAAAGTTTCCAGAATGTGTGAGGGTACATCAACGCTTTCACCGATAGAAGGCTTGAGATGCATCAAAATTCCTGGCGCAGCGTTGATTTCTAAGATAGAAAAGTCGTTAGACTTCCAAGATTCGCTAAGATTTGGTGCAATAACATCAATCCCCAGGCAAACAAGGCGGAAGTGTTGGGCAATATCTTGTGCCAAAATGATATTGTCAGGATGAACAGTGCGGGTAGCGTCAATGCTGACACCTCCAGCCGAGAGGTTAGCAACTTTGCGAAGAGAAACGTTTCTATCTTTCTCAACGACGCTGTCCAATGACAAGCCCTGTTGTTCAAGATACTGTTCCATCGCTTCGTCGCACTGAATTTTCGTCATCGGCGAGGTGGGTGTATCCAAACGCCCAGGTTTTCGGTTTTCGTCTCGGATTAACTGTTGAATGGTTGATTTCCCATCACCCACAACCCATGCAGGACGACGTTCAATAGCAGCAACAAATCTGCCATTCACACACAACAAGCGGAAGTCTGACCCCACAATGCTTTTTTCAACAATAACTCGGGTCGGCTCGTTTTCTGGAATTGCCTCAAGCGCCCTTCTAAAAGCAGATTTGAGTTCATACTCGTCTCGTACTTCGGCTGTGACTCCAATTCCTTTGTGACCAGCCACAGGTTTGACTGCTACTGGGTAGTTAATGTCTCTGGCTACTGCAAGAGCCTGCTTTTCTGAATTAACAATATCACCCTTTGGCACTGGAAAACCCAAGGTTTTTAGAAACGCTTTGCAGTCATCTTTGCGCGTGGTGAAGTCGGAATCTAGATGGCTATCACTGTCAAATGTCGTTGCTATTCCGCGAACCTGTTTTTTGCCGTATCCGTACTGTGTGAGTCCTTCATCCCATAGATAAAAAGCGGGAATACCTTTTGTGTCAGCTGTACGCAGTAAAGCGTAAACTGTAGGACCACCGTAGACTGATTGCCGGAATTTACTTTGAAGGGATAAAAGTTGCTCTTCAAAAGTAATGTCTTTGTGTTGAGTTATGGCTTCAAACCAATCCCATACAAAATAAAGTACACCTCTAGTTGTACGCTCATGAAGCGATTGTATGCTAATTGTCGCATAACTTTCATATGACTTAATACCCCAACGGTCGAGGTGTAAGCCCATATCTAGCTTTCCGACTTCTGACACGGTGCGGGCAAACAGATGAGCATAGGAATCAAATGTTTGGTCGCGCAGGTGTGGGTAGCGATCGCCAATAATTGAGACGTAATCCTCAATCGGCAGAGGCTTTGTAAACTCAGTCACCGCAAAATCAAATACCAACGCGCCTGCGTCCAAGTAAGGATTTGGTCCTATGTAATGCTTGAACTTGAAGATGTCGAATGCATCAGTTTTTCTGGCATTGATGCGAACTGTATTGGTGATTTTGTCTTGAACCATAAGACTATTACCTCTGACTAAACACCCTGAAATCTGAACACATACTAGCGTTTCCTCAGACGTCTTTACTGTCTATGAGTTTAATACCCTTTTGTCAGCGAAGGTCAATGCCTACGCCACATCTGTGCTTTCTGGTGAACACTGGCATTAATAGCTACTTTTATACAATATTATCTTACTCAGTATCCCCAAGAACATTCAGCTATCTAAAGATATAGTTAAGCTGTTATACTAAGTGAATAGTCAATAGTCTAAATAACAGATGGATCAATATTGAACAATTGCTATTGACTAATAGCTAAAAATATAACCTTTGAAGGGTGCAATTTGACACTAGTTAATTTATAAATAGTAAGTACTAAGAAGCGCTAAGGAGACGGCAAGTATGACTAACGCAAAAGCTGTTCTCAGAAAAGAGGTTCAGCATCTTGCTGAGGAAGCTTTCCAACACAAACTCATTTCTGGATATGGGGATGGCCCAGACGGTAATGAGTATCAAATTGTATATCAAGGTAAACCCAGGCATTTCGCTTTAGAAGAGGCACGTTCTTTTTTATGCGAGTTACTGTTTGAAACACAACAGGGTGATCAACATTCTGAAGAATTGAGTATTTAACGTTCAACTGAAGCATCACAACTCAGCATCAATAGTATACGGCACTCAGTCAGATAGACCTCCGGAACATTATTGAAATCGGGAGGTGTTTTGATTTTTACAACCATCCTAATTTTACAATTAGGAGGCACGCTCAAAATCTGAGGGGCTTGCACTCGTATCCAACAGAGCCTGTTATGGTATTTTCCAAAGTATTCTTGGTGTTCTCACCATAAAGATGTGTGGATTCCACAGACTTGTTTTGTCACGTAAAGCGCAGTTATGCTACCTGTGCTATATTTCTATGGACCATATATTACTGTCAGTGCTATGGGAAAACCAACAAATTTTGTTACATTTAGAGTGAATGATCTAGAGAAAGAAATCTTACGCAATTACTGCGAAAAACTAGGCAGAACGCAAACTGATGTACTGAGAGAACTTATACGTAACTTGCAAAAAGAAAACATTACGTTAGGTTAAAGTCAACCTAAAAGAGTTTATCTTATCCCACGGCTTTTGCTGTTGGCGTAGCTTGGCGCTAGCTATAGATCAGCGGTCTTGGTATTTTCAATGGTCGTGGGGTGAGTAAAAAAGTTGCCTTTAAAATTTATACAAAAGCTAATACAAGCCTCTTACGGGTCAAAAGTCATAACAATTAGATGTTTATGACTTTTGACCTTATTTATTTACTTGAACTTGAATTAAAGAAAGAGTCACTATTTTTACTCTTATTCTGCTCTTTTTACAGAGAAACATGTGGTCATTTACTTTGTATATTATAGTCTGCATTAAATTTTTGTATCTTTCTCTACCAAATGGTAGTTTTTAACCCTAAATTCATCATGTTTTATATAAATAGACCACTTGTATCAGGAGGCTCTATGGTAGCTAGTGACATTAGACGGCAACTAGTCATTATTGGGGGGGCGGAAGATAAGGAGGGGGATTGCCAAATTCTTCGGGAGTTTGTTCGCTACGCTGGGGGTACAAAAGCCAAAATTGTGATCATGACAGCCGCGACAGAACTGCCAAGAGAAGTCGGAGAGAATTATATTAGAGTGTTTGAACGGCTAGGTGCTGAGGATGTTCGTATACTTGACACTGAAACCCGTGAAGATGGGTCTTCATCTACAGCGTTAGCAGCGATAAACAAAGCTACAGGTATATTTTTTACTGGAGGAGACCAAGCCCGTATCACAAGTATTCTTAAGGATACGGAAATAGATGCAGCTATTCATCAGCGCTTCTCTGAAGGTATAGTTATAGGAGGTACAAGCGCAGGAGCCGCTATCATGCCAGATGTGATGATTATCGAAGGCGACTCCGAGACAAATCCTCGAATGGAAATAGTAGACTTAGGTCCTGGTTTGGCTTTTCTTCCAGGAGTGGTGATAGACCAACATTTCTCACAACGCGGACGCTTGGGACGCTTGGTTGCAGCTTTAGCACAGCAGCCTGCTGTTTTGGGATTTGGTATTGATGAGAACACCGCTATGGTTGTAACCGATAACCAGTTTCAGGTTATTGGACAGGGTTGTGTGACAGTTGTCGATGACTCAGAAGTTGTGCATAGCAACGTTGGCGAGATTTTGAAAGATGAACCTTTAGCAGTTTGCGGAGCAAAGCTTCATATTCTGCCACATGGATACAAATTTGACTTTCAAACCCGTAAGCCTATCCTAGATAGTCGTACTGTAACAACTGTCCCTGTACCAGCTGCTTAAAAAATACTTATATTTTCACCAAATGCATTGACAAAGAAGTGGGAATTAGAGAGTGCTAGTCCCCACTTTTTTGTTACTTTTGATTTATTTTTATCCATCAAATGGCAAAAAATCTAATATGTATTATAACTACCAAAAAAATATTAGGTATCTGAGAAAATAATTGATTAGAAAAAATAAATTTTACTCAATAAAGAATATTAATTTATCCTGAGATAAAAATTTATTTGTATATTCTTGATTTTACTTTATTACACTGATTAAGTAGTTTAAATGGCAACTAGTATTGAATTTTATTTATTTGCTCCTCGTAATCAAAAAGCAGCCTTAATTGGTTCTTTTTCTGAGTGGCAAGAAATACCAATGGAAAAAGGAAATGACGGCTTTTTCCGTACTCAAGTAGAATTAGAGGATGATATCTATCAGTATAAGTTCCGTATTCAAACGAAGAGTCCACAATTTTATCCAGAGCAATGGATAGATGTTATTGATCCTTATGCAACAGAGGTTAATGAAAAACTAAAAGTCGGTGTAGTAAGAATTAAAAATGGAAAAAAGATTGTTGATACTTATGTTTGGCAACACGACAATATAAAATTACCAAACAATAATGAGTTAGTGATATACGAAATGCATGTAGCTGATTTTACTGGAGGCGAAGTTGACTCTGATCAGCACGGAAAGTATGTAGATGCTATTGAAAAATTAGATTACCTGCATGAGTTAGGAATTAACGCTATTGAATTAATGCCAGTTAATGAACACTTTGGTGATTATAATTGGGGATACGAAGTATGTCATTATTTTGCGACAGAATCTAGCTACGGCACAACAGAAGATTTAAAACGATTTATAGACGAGTGCCATGCGAGGGGTATTCGCGTTTTGCTTGATGGAATTTTTAACCACACGGATGAAAAATGTCCGTTAATGCTGATTGATAGGAATTATTGGTATTACGAATATATGCATTATCCGGAAGATCCAGGTAATTATTGGGGACCGGAGTTGAACTATGACAACTACGACGAGAAGTTAAACGTTAAGCCTGCATGGAAATACGTTGGTGATATTATACGGTTTTGGGTTCAGGAGTATCACATTGATGGAATTCGCTTTGATGCGGTGCGTCAATTAGCTAACTACGAATTTTTAGATTGGGTGGGTAAACAAGCGAAAAAAAGTGCGATTCCTAAACAGTTTTATAACGTTGCTGAACATATTCCTGATACCAGTAAAGTGACGACTCCATCAGGACCGTTAGATGCTTGTTGGCATGAAAGTTTTCGCTATTTTGTGATTCCGCATATTTGCGGTGAGATGTTTGAACCTGAAAAGCTCAAGGAGGTTTTAGACCCAAGAAAACAGGGTTATGAGGGTAGTATAAACGTAGTCAATTACTTAGCGAGTCATGACCGTGAACATCTTTTGAGAGAATTGGGCGTTCGCCTGGGGCGCGGCTCTGCCGGACGCGGTATCTTTGACGAAGATGCATTTAGACGAGCCAAATTAGGAGCAGCGCTATTGCTAACAGCAATGGGTATACCTATGCTGTGGATGGGGGAAGAATTTGGAGAAGACAAACGTAAAAGTGAAACTGTCACTCAGCCTCAAAAACTTACATGGTCTTTATTAGAAAAAGACCATAATCGGGATTTATTTGAATACTATAAAAAACTGATTGTGCTACGCAAAAAAAATTCGGCTTTGCAAAGTGAGAACATTGAATTTTTCCATGAGAATCTAGACGAAAAAGTACTGGCATATGTTCGTAGTCAAGAAGATTCTCGCGTTGTCGTGATAGCAAATTTTTCCGCTCAAAACAAGAGTGGATATCATATTCCTGACTACCCCTGTGCAGGGACATGGCATGAGTGGACTGGTAATTATAATGTCGAAGCTGGGAAAGACGGCATCAGAATTGATATAGAGTCATTCCAAGCCAAAATTCTTGTCCAGCAGTAGAAAAAATCTACAAATCCTCGTCTTACTAAACTGCACACTCTCAAATGACTCCATGTCGCTGGATTTCGCCTTTGCGATTTCTGATCACCCAGTCTTTTAGCAAAATAGGGATGCTCTTGGATGGCTATGATATTATGGGAAACTGCTGCATACATTTAGAAATTGATTAGATCATGGCTTTAACGCAAGAGCGCAAACAAGAAATACTGACACAGTACCAAGTTCACGAAACCGACACTGGCTCTGCTGATGTTCAAGTCGCTATGATAACAGCGCGTATTAACCGTCTTAGCGAACATCTCCAGTCAAACAAGAAAGATCATTCTTCGCGTCGAGGATTGTTGAAGCTTATTGGTCAACGTAAGCGTCTATTATCTTATATTCTGGAAGAAAACCGAGAACGTTATCAAGCTTTGATTGGTCGTCTCGGCATTCGTGGATAGAGACTAGTGCTTATGTCTGCTGAATCTGAACGCAGTCAGTTGCCTTTTGAACCAAACAAAAAGCGCCAAAAACCCGCTAAAGCAAAAGGCAAACAACCAGAAACCAAGCAGGAATCTGGGAAAAAGGACGACAAGAAGCCATCTTTTACCAAAGAAGAGATGGCAATACCCAAAGTTGTTAGCCAACGGATGATTCGCCGAGTGGCTGTTTTTTGTGGTGTGCCAACAGCTTTGGGAATCAGCACCCTGATTGTGAGTTACTTCCTGTTAATTTATGCTGGAATTAAACTAACTCCTGTCGCCGTCTTACTGGTGAACATGGGATTTTTTGGTTTGGGGGTGTTGGGGATAACTTATGGTGTTCTCTCTGCCTCTTGGGATGAACACAGAGTTGGAGGTTGGCTGGGCTGGAATGACTTCAGAACTAATTCGGAACGAATGGTAGCAGCTTGGCGTGAAACTGGCAAAAAAAACGTTTGATGAACAGTACTCAGTGAGTAAATCACTGTAAGCTTACCCCCGGCTGTTCGCGCAGGGTGCCCCTTCGGGCATAGCGCGGGGGATTTTGCCACTTACCACGATTCAGAACGAAGATTTTCAGTAGCCCACTCCCGCGTAAATCACTGTGACGTTGGGTAAAAGTGAAAAAAATAATGTTGAAGTTTATATTTTGTAACTTCAACATTACAAATTCAAAATTTATGAATCTTTTGAGACACAATATCATCAATGAGGCGACTGTTAAGCGTTATATTGAAAACTCGATTTTGCTTAAGCTTTCTAATTTTAAACCACTGATTCGTCTAGGAAAATATTTTCAGCTAGGACTCAACTAGGCAGGAATTTTAACATGATTGTAGTCATGAAAATTGGTTCCCCTGAGGCGGAAATAGACCGTCTGGGCGAGGAACTTGGCACTTGGGGACTGACAGCAGAAAAAATTGTTGGTAAGCATAAGGTAGTTATTGGTCTTGTTGGTGACACCGCTGACTTAGATCCCCTACAAATTCAAGAAGTTAGCCCTTGGATTGAGCAAGTGCTGCGAGTAGAACAGCCTTTCAAACGCGCTAGCCGTGAGTTTCGACATGGAGAATCTTCTGAAGTCGTCGTTAACACTCCTAATGGACCAGTTCCTTTTGGCGAACATCACCCTGTGGTTATTGTTGCTGGTCCCTGCTCAGTAGAAAATGAAGAAATGATTGTAGAAACCGCGCGGCGAATCAAAGCTGCCGGGGCACACTTTTTGCGTGGTGGTGCATATAAACCCCGAACCTCGCCTTACGCCTTCCAAGGACACGGCGAGAGTGCTTTGGAATTGTTGGTAAAGGCGCGAGAAGAAACTGGGCTGGGCATTATTACAGAAGTGATGGATAGTGCAGACTTGGAGAAAATCGCACAAGTCGCAGATGTTGTCCAGGTTGGGGCAAGAAACATGCAGAACTTCTCGCTGTTGAAAAAAGTAGGCGCACAGTCAAAACCAGTTCTTCTCAAGCGAGGAATGGCTGCAACCATTGAAGATTGGTTGATGGCAGCGGAATATATTCTGGCAGCCGGAAATCCAAATGTGATTTTGTGTGAACGTGGTATTCGCACTTTTGACCGCCAGTACACCAGAAATACCTTGGATTTGTCAGCTGTGCCAGTGCTACGCAAACTAACTCACCTACCAATTATGGTTGATCCTAGTCATGGTACGGGCTGGGCTAGCTATGTGCCTTCAATGTGTTTAGGGGCGATCGCCTGTGGATGTGACTCTTTGATGATTGAAGTTCATCCCAACCCAGCAAAAGCCTTATCTGATGGACCACAATCTGTCACGCCGGAACGTTTCGACACTTTGATGCAAGAACTTGCGGTGATTGGTAAGGCAGTTGGGCGTTGGCAGCAGCAAGTGGTTGCTTTAGCACAAATAGTGTAAAAAGTCAATTTTAAATCATCTAAAAAACCCCTTCCCAGTAACGGGAAGGGGTTTTTTCAATTATTGTTGGTAACTGCGGACTCAATACAGTTCGGTTAAGATCCCCCTGCCTGCGGCGACCCCCTTAAAAAGGGGGTAAAAGAGGGTTATAAGCCCCCCTTTTTAAGGGGAGCCAGTGCGTTGGGGAGCCACTGCCGTGCGCGGGTTCCCCGCGTTGAGGCATGTGGCGTGAGCCAGTACTGCACAGAGAAGTGCCTTGCGGAGCCAGTACTGCAGGAGGGTTTCCCTCCGTAGGTATCTGGCGTCGGGTTCCCCGCGTTGTGGCAACTTCGGAGAGGGTCTCCCTCCGTAGGTATCTGGCGTCCGGCTCTGCCGACTTGTAAGCGCAAGGCGCAGGCTACGCGAACGCGCAGCGTCTCCGCAGGAGTTAGCACCTGGCGTGGGTTGGGGGGATCTTCCGGGGATCTTCAAAATATTAAAACGTTAACCGAACAGTATTGACTGCGGACTTATCTACCGCCTTCTACCAAAACCACTTGAACGGGGGACTCGCGAACGACCGCCGCTACCAAAACTACTACCGCTAGGACTACGTCTGACATTAGAATTACCAGAAGGTCTTAGGGTACTTCCACCAAAGCCGGAACCAGTCGAACGACTGCCCGTATTTGGAGTAGTCTGTCGTACGGTTGAAGAATTACCAGGATATGATCTTCTAATTGTGCCTGTGCTACGGAAAGAAGTACGGTTTCTCTCTACTGCTGGCGCTGCATTATAGCGGCTGCGATAACTACTAACCGCATCGCCATAGCTACTACCATAACCACCATAGCCAGTCAGGACTCCACCAGGCTGATATACAGGCGGTACATAATGTTGAGGTCTAAACAACATACTACCAATAGCCTGTCCGGCTAT
Source organism: Brasilonema sennae CENA114 (assembly GCF_006968745.1). NCBI lineage: Bacteria > Bacillati > Cyanobacteriota > Cyanophyceae > Nostocales > Scytonemataceae > Brasilonema > Brasilonema sennae. Next base: position 3,413,431 of record NZ_CP030118.1, read on the forward strand.
AGAACCAGCAACAGATCCGGCAAAGGGTGCCCAGAAGCTATTTTGTTGACGGACGACTACTGTTTCCTGTTGTCCGGTTTGGGGATTGGTTTTCGTCTCAGTAACGTTGTGGACGTAATCAATTTTGAAGTCTTCTGTTAAATATAAAGCTGGCTGTCCATTCTCTACTTTTAGATAACTTTTCTTTCCTTGCTTGATTTCATCATCCGTCAGCCGCGCCATTTGTAAATTTTGGCTTTTAAAACTTGGGGGCGTAGCGTTGAGTAAAAGCAACGTATACTCCCCGTCAGCATCGTTATAGTTAGCTTGCTGTACTGGATACTGACCATCATTCAGTTTGGTGGTTGCTGTCGTCGTTTGAGTTGTACTGCTTGCTTGAGGTGTAGCTTTATCTGACCCCCCGCCACCGCAGGCGACAGTTGTTACACACAAACTCAAGGCCAAAAAAACCGCTGTTAATTTACGCACGATTGTCATGAACATTTGACTCTCATCCTATCTCCGAGCTTAACAATTTCTTACTAGGGTGGTTGGTACGGACAACCCAACCAATTACAAAGGAATTAATTCCGGGAAATATTGCAATAGCTGGTCGTTGGTGAGTTCATCACCCAATCGAGCTGGTGAAAAATGCACCTGAATTGCCCGTAATTTATGTTTGTAGTGTAAGTTTATTAGAGCCTTAAAGCCTTCCTTAAGTGCCGTAATATTAGCCAAGTCAGTCTCTAGATCTGGGACTTCTCCTTCACAAGCGATTGTGATCATAATCACGACATTGCGCGTTACAGGAAGAGATAAAGGTTCATCTCTTCCCGAGTCAGAACTAAAATCTGGTTCACTGAGGTAACGTTGAGCGGAGTCTGTAAATAATTCATTCACATAGTCTCCCGCCTCTCCTTCACTCCAAAATACGTCGCCTTCATTAGCCGCAGAAAGCCAATATTCATCGTATTGCAGTAGGGTTTGGCAGATTTCTACCAATTCTTCTCCCAAAATTTCTATGTCACCATCGGCATCTATAGCTTCCCTGCCAGCACGATTTAAAACTCCTAAAATAGGTGCTACCTCAGACCCACTCAAATTTAGCATGATACGAGAGACCACATAACGGGTCTTACCTATCATCTTATTAAAGGTACTACGCATGTTTCTTCCTCCTTTTGAATGTTGTTAGCTGTTAATCACTAACCGCTCACTCATGACTTATATAATGTAATCCTTATCAGTTATCAGTTATCAGTTACCAGTTTTCACCCTATGGCTAACGCCACGCCTTACGGCCATCGGCGGCTTCGCCCTTCGGGAACGCCCGTCGCCTGGCTGTCGGGAAACCCTCCCGCAGCGCTGGACTCACTAGATGCCTAGTAGGTCGGGAAACCCTCATAATGCGCACTGGACTCACTGTTTACTGTTGACTGTTCACTGTTGAATGTTTGAAAGCTCCAGATTTATAGTTTTTGATCACCAAGGTGCAAAATATACATGATATAAAATCTCAAAATGACAAATAGATGAATATTGGTATTTTAGGACTTGGACTGATAGGTGGGTGCTTAGGTTTAGATTTGCGATCGCAAGGACATCATGTTTTAGGCGTTAGCCGACGAGAATCAACCTGTAAGCGAGCAGTAGCCCTTGGTAGCACAGATGAAGCGTCAGTTGACATCAGCCTGCTAGCAAAAGCCGAAGTGGTATTTATCTGTACACCCATAGGGCTTATTGTTCCCACATTAGAGCAGCTCATCCCCCATCTGGCTTCTCATACAATTGTCACTGATGTCGGTTCAGTTAAAACACCGATAGTTCAAGCAATAGCTCCCCTGTGGGAGAATTTTATCGGTGGACACCCAATGGCGGGAAGAACCGATAGTGGTATAGAAGCAGCTATCCCCAATTTATTTGAAAAAAAACCTTATGTCCTGACACCAACAGAAACAACACCACCACATGCAATCACAATTGTAGAAAAAATTGTACATGAACTTGGGGCAACTCTCTATCATTGTTCTCCAGAAGAGCACGACCGAGCAGTCAGCTGGATTTCCCATTTGCCCGTGATGGTTAGTTCCTCGTTGATTGCAGCTTGTATGAGTGAAACCGACACGAATGTGCTGGAATTAGCCCAGAAGTTTGCTAGTTCTGGTTTTAAAGATACAAGTCGTGTTGGTGGCGGTAATCCAGAGTTAGGGCTGATGATGGCGCGGTACAATCGTGCCTGCTTGCTCAATTCACTCCAGCAATATCGTCACAATCTAGATGAATTGATTTATCTCGTTGAGCAGGAAGATTGGGTAGCTTTAGAACAACACATACAGTCTACTCAAAAGGCAAGACCGAAGTTTGTTGAGTAAGATTTAAAAAAGAATTCAGCAAGTCCTGATTCAGGAGTCAGAATCACTTACGCTCGCAATAAAAAAAATACTCATTAGAAGTCGCATAGAATTCATACTGAATTCTGGCTCCTGACTCCTGAGTTCTTTGTGTTAAAACACTATACTAAGATCTTGCACCAGCTTTTCCGTCCGCCAAGAAATAAATTTGTTGGCTCAAAGCTCAAGTAAGCTAAAGCTTACTCAATATACATTCCAGTCCGTTTTAACGGACTTTGATTATGAGCCTTGAACTAAAGTTCAAGGCGTACTTAGGGGAAGGTTCAAGTTCTGAGTATAGTTATTTTTAATTGAGAGACTGAATATGGTATTACAAACACAAAAGCGCCATTACACCCCACAAGAATATCTGGAATTAGAAGAGCGAGTCGAATACAGAAGTGAATATAGAGATGGAGAAATTATCCCAATCCCAGGGGGAACAACTAACCATAATAAAATAGCTGGAAATTTTTGTAGAAAATTCCCTTTAACAGTACAAGGACAAGCTTATGAAATATATATGACTGATGTAAAGGTATGGATACCTCGTTACCGTCTCTACACTTATCCTGATGTCATGATCGTTAAAGGTGAACCAGTCTATGAAGGAACGAATATGACGACTATTACTAATCCCTTGTTGATTGTTGAAGTTTTATCAAATTCAACTAAAAATTATGACAAAACAGACAAGTTTAAATATTACCGTTCCATTGCTGAATTTCAAGAATATATTATGATTGACCAGTATAGTTTTTCTGTGGAACAATATGTGAAAAAAGCACAAGGAGAATGGACTTTTAAAGAGCATGAAGGGGAAGATGCCGTTTTAGTCCTAAATTCTATAGATTTTCAAATTAGCTATACTGATATTTATGCTCGGGTGAATTTTGAGTTGAGCGAGGAATAGTAGCATGGTTCCTGCTATTCGCCTTTTAAGCGTTCAAGAATATCATCGCATGGCGGAAATTGGAATTTTTCATCCAGAGGAACGAGTTGAGTTGATTGCAGGACAAATCATCCGAATCTCAGCGAAAGGAACTGCTCATGAATCAGCAATTACTAGAACAGAGAGATTATTTCGCCAACGTTTGGGTGAACAAGTTTTGCTAAGGCTTCAGTCACCTGTTCAACTTGATGATTACTCAGAACCAGAACCAGATATTGCGGTGGTTATGCCCAATCCGCTAGATTACGATGACCATCATCCAACTGCGTCTGAAGTCTTTCTGATGATTGAGATAGCCGATAGCAGTTTCAAATATGACCGAGAGGTCAAAGCTCCAGCTTATGCCCGATCTGGTATCGTAGATTATTGGGTTTTAGATGTGAATGCACGCAAGCTGCACGTATATCGCTTACCGAGTCAAAATGGTTATCAAAGTGAAGCAATCCTTACAGAAGATGTGACAATTTCACCGCTAGCGTTTGCTGAGTGCGTGATTGCAGTTCGGGAAATGTTGCGCCCTATGAATAAATAGTACAAGCAGCACAGAGGCTACTGGAGGCGAGTAAGGTTCTTCGTCTTTTATAACTTTTTATCCAGAGATGATATGGTATGAGCCTTACTCAATTTCACTCATCCAAAAATCTAAAAAAAATTGCTCGCGCTTCGCGCTCAAAAGTGAAGAGAAAAGAATAAAGCGCAAAGTGCAAAAGGAAAAAAGTGTAAAGGGCTAATAAGTCCTGAGCCGCGCAACCACAACCCGAAAACCCACGTAGTGGTTCTTGAAGACACGCGCAAACCTGCTGCGGTTGGCAGAGCGGCAGTCCCTCGGCTCGTAAGTCCACGAACCACCCCGCAGTAGACGATTATCATTATCATTTTCACTCATCCAAGCGGTACCATCAGCAGGTGCTTTTTTGTAGCTATAATGCCATGCATCTTGGCACCACTCCCATATATTACCATGCATATCATACAAACCAAAAGCATTTGGTGGAAATTTTCCTACCTCTGTTGTTTGCTGACGATATTCACCCTTTGGTTCAGAAGCATAAATAGAGTTGCCGTTGTAGTTTGCTAAATCTGTGGTAATAGTTTCGCCAAAGTGGAAAGGGGTAGTTGTTCCCGCGCGACAAGCATATTCCCATTCTGCTTCACTGGGGAGACGATAGGGCTTTCCAGTTTTGTGAGACAAGCGATTGCAAAATTCAATTGCATCGTCCCATGACACACTCTCAACAGATCGATTAGCTCCTTTAAAGAAGGATGGATCTGGATCTAAATCTATGTTGACCTTAGCAAGACCGGCAACGGCTTTCCATTGAGCTTGCTTCACTGGAAACTTACTCATATGGAAAGGTTGAATGGTGACAGTGTGCTGTGGACTTTCACTATTCAAACGTTCTGGCTCATACTCTGGAGAACCCATCAAAAATTGACCGCCAGGAATTGCCACCATCTCCAGCAACGCATTATTGCCCAGGTTTTCTGTGAAAAATTCTGCTTGACCCCGATGACGGTTGATTTCGTAGGTTTTTCCTCTGTCTAAACTTGATTTGAGGATGATTGTGGCATACTCGAACTCAAACTGCTGAGTTTGAATATCAGTTTGAATATTAGTTTGAATAACAGAGGGAGATTTTGGCTGAGAAACTCGTGATGATTGAGTTTCAGGTAGTTCTCTTAATTCTGCTTGCTGCTTTTGTTGCTGAGTTCTTTCTTGCTCTTGCTGTAACCTCTCTGCTTCTTGTCGGTTATGTTCATATTCTGCTTGTTTCGGAGTAATGATCCGTTGTTCAATTGAGGCGATATCTTCATCGCGCAGTCCCAGATACTGCTGATATTCTTTTAAATCTTTTTGGGTTGTCTGGCTAAAGGGATATTGTTGATCAATTGCCTGAATCAATGCTTGCTCATATTCATCGCGCTTATGTTCATACTCCCGATAAGGTTGCAAAACTTCTTCTTCAATTGCAGCGGCTTCTTGCGGAGTTAATCCCCACTCATCCCGCTTTCCGTCTAAAATTCTACGAGCAAAGACAGAAAACTCCTGACCTTCCTTAGCCCGACTTTCTACTTCCTTACGATATTTCACCTTAGGATCATCCTTTGGTGATTTTGCCAGCAAAATTTTATGACCTTCCTCAATTGGGTAAAACTTGGGAGTCATTGCTGGTGCTGCTTCTTTTACCTTGCTGCTAGCATACTCGTGCAGTTCATCAATCGAAATCCAACCATCGCCATCGCGATCCGCTGCACCTTTTTCCATACCTTCGACCAAGTAGCGGGTGTATATGGAGAGGTCTGAACCTTCTTGTTCAAATGAGTATTGGGTGGATGTCGAAGAGGTGAGGATTGCCCGTCCTTTACCGCCTAGCTGTTCCTGTAAATTTACACTACCATCATCTTTGACCGTTAGTCCTTTGGCGATCGCCCCGCTAAAGCAACAGTCTAAAATAATCACCTGTCTTTGGGAACGGCTCTCATTCATATTTTCGTGCAGAACACTCGCTGCTACTGCTGAAGCCTTGAACAACCTGTTATTCTGTTTACGAGTGGTAGAAGTTGAGAGGTAAAGCTTGCCGTACTCATCTTTAATCCCGTGACCAGAAAAATAAAATAATAACAAGTCTTCTTTCTGGCGATCGGCAAACAGATTCTCAATAGCATATTGCATTTCCTGACCTTGGGGATTTTTCAGGACTGTAATATCTACCTCAGCAAAATTTCCTATTTCTGGGTGTATCAGTACTCGTCGCATTGCATCAACATCTTTCACCGCACCCGGTAACGGATTTAGTCCGGGTTGATACTCGCTCACCCCTATCAGCAATGCTAGCTTCCCCATCTTTGCCTACCTACGTCCCCACAAATTTCTGCGTTGTCTCGACTGTTACTACCAATTCTATTGTGACTGTTAAGTAAGTTTTCGTTTGAGTGCCTTACTATTGCTTCGACTTTTTATTTATGATCATCGATGAAATAACATACAAATCACTCGTTTGACCTCACCCCGCCTTTAACTATCGTTAAAGTCTCCCCTCTCCTTAGTAAGGCTATCCATTACCCGGATCTTTCTTAACAATCCCACAACTACTACAGGGATGGAGTTTTAGAAATAGACAAGCATAGGTGAACTTGACAAAATGACACTTGTTGTGAGGAAGAGGAAGAAGATGACAGCAGGCGATCGTTAACAAAAGAGGAAATTTTGACAATTGGAGTGAAGCAATTTCCAGGTAGTAGCGATATCGTGTAATCGCCGCATTCCCCGCCAAATTGTCTTAACTCCCGGCTCACCATCACCAATACGTCCTAAAAAGCCACCGAGAGTTGCGATCATTCGCACAGCTTCTCGTAAAGATGGCGGCGTTTGTGGAGGATGTGGTGTTCTGTCAATCGTGGCACAAAGAGACTGCCATTCATCTGATTGCAAAACTATCTCACACGACTGGTTTGGATTCATCCGAGCCTCATAAGTTAACCACAACAAACGCCAAGCGACAATGGAATAAGTAGCCAAGGCCATTTCAATGCGACGGGCTGTTTCGAGTTGGAGTTTTTCAATCCCGCAGCCGCTTTTAAGGGTATAGTGATAACGTTCAATCAACCAGCGATAAGTGTACCAACGTACACAGCGCACTGCATCATCAAAGCCAGCTACTTCTATTGTGGTCAGTAATAACCAACTGATAGGCGTAACTCCTTGTGGTGGGTTTTCTTCTTCTGCCAAGACTACCTGCAAACCTATAGGTTTCAGTTCTGAACGTTTGAGATGATGCAGTGGCACTTGAATCTCTAATGTGATAAAGCGTAGTGTCAGCGTTGCTTTTCGGGTTTCACGTTCTGGATGACGCTGTAATTCTATTGTGATTGTGCCACACGGTTGCATACTGTGGATGGCTTGATGTAAGTATTTGGTTTCATGGTCAACTCGTCGGTTATGAGTGGCACGAATCAAAAAATCCGAATTTTCTGTTCGCGGCATAGCAAACAAATCGTAGATGTCTCCTTCCCGGTCGGTAATGGTGACTACTTGAATGTCTTGTGGTATCACCTGTTGTGTGACTGTGGCGGCATCTAACCAGCGTTGACTCTCTTTGTCTTTCGTTTCACGTTGCCGACGCTGTTTGGCTATGCCAATAGTTTCTTTTTCTCTTGCCCATACTTGTTGGTCAATCACTCCTAATGGTACTCCCTGTGTACTAGTTACAAAAGTTGAATGCACTTTTAAACCCAGAAGTGATGAATGATCTGTTGGACCTAGACCAATGGTAGCTGGATGAGCAGTGAAATCTAAGTCTGTGGTGTCTTGAATCGCTAAGACAGTATTATGTTGCTTAATTGTTTCTATCGTGCTTACTCTATGGGCTATGCGGATATCTTGCGGGTGAAAATAGCGTGAGTTCCAAAAATCATACACCGCTGTTGTTGCTGCTACATTCCCCGATGCTTGCGGCACACTCTCTCCTGGTTGTGACGCCAGGTCTTCAACTATTTTTACTAAGCGCTTTTTGCGCCGCGAGTCTCCAAGTTGCACGTGTTGCAGTTCCAATGAAGCCCATTTTTCCATCATTCACCCCTAGAATTAGCGATCGCCTGCTCCATTCATTCCCTCAAAACTATACCGAGCAATGCCTTGGCTTATTTTTAAGTCATCTGTATTTTTGTTAAGAAATATCCGGCTAATCGGCAGCACAATAAGTCTCCCTTTGTCAAGTTCACATATGCTTGTCTATTTATAAAACTCAATCCCTGTAATAGTTGTGGGATTGTTAAGAAAGATCCGGGTAATGGATAGCCTTAGTAAGGAGAGGGGTTGGGGGTGAGGTTTTGTATTTTATTAAATATGATCATCGATGAAATAACATACAAATCACTCGTTTGACCTCACCCCGCCTTTAACTGTCGTTAAAGTCTCCCCTCTCCTTACTAAGGAGAGGGGTTGGGGGTGAGGTTTTGTACTTTATGAAATCCGCGTTGCTTAGGGGTTTTCCGGAAACTAAGATCTTGCACCTGCTTTTGGATCCGCCAAGAAATAAATTTCTTGGCTCAAAGGTCAAGTAAGCTAAAGCTTACTGAATATAAATTCCAGTCCGTTTTAACGGACTTCGACTATGCAGCCCTGTAGACGCCCTTGGCGGTGAGCCAGTCCGGTGGATGGGTTCCCAGGCATAAAGGAGCCAGCGCCGGGGTGAGGCAGCGCGGTCTTGGGGAGGCAGTGCGTTGCCCAGAGCAGCGCCTTGCGGTGAATCCAGCGCTGCCAAGAGTTGTGCCTTGCGGTGAATCCAGCGCTGCAGGCGGGTTTCCCGCCGTAGGCGACTGGTGAACCCGGAGGGAGCCAGTACTTGATGAGGGTTTCCCGACAGAGGTATCTGGTGAGACCAGCGCTGCAGGAGGGTCTCCCTCCGTAGGCGACTGGCGAACCCGAAGGGCGTCGGGTTAAGCGCGTTGTGGCAACTAGCCCCGATAGGCGTAGCCGTGCCGCAGGCATAGGGGGCGCTACGCAAACGGAGCGGGTTTACCGCCGTAGGCGACGGGCGTTCCCGGAGGGAGCCAGTCCTGCCAAGAGTTGTGCCTTGCGGTGAATCCAGCGCTGCAGGCGGGTTTCCCGCCGTAGGCGACTGGTGAACCCGGAGGGAGCCAGTACTTGATGAGTGTTTCCCGACAGAGGTATCTGGTGAGACCAGCGCTGCCAAGAGTTGTGCCTTGCGCGGGTTAAGCGCGTTGTGGCAACTAGCCCCGATAGGCGTAGCCGTGCCGCAGGCATAGGGGGCGCTACGCAAACGGAGAGGGTTTCCCGACAGAGGGATCTGGCGTTGGGGTTCCCCCAAAGTCTGCCGGGGGAAGCAACCCAAGCGGCGAGCTTTGACCGTTGTGGCGACTGCGGGGGGTTCCCAAGGCA